>NZ_JBGRUO010000011.1:0-147433 GCF_041537905.1 Ruegeria jejuensis
CACATCTCCGCAGGATCGGCGCGCGAACCTTCACCGATATGTTCGACGCCCTGACAGAAATCTGTGACCTACTCTCGCCACAGGAGTGCTGGAACTACCTTAAGGCTGAAGGGCATGTCTCAGGTTAAACGTCGTGGGCTCTAGGGCCGCCTTGCTGTCGCCCGATGACTTGGTCGGGTTCTTGAACAAAATCTTCAGCGCCTTCGACGAGCTGGCAGAAATACATGGCCTCGAGAAGATCAAGACCATTGGAGACGCCTATATGGCGGCCGCCGGAATGCCCTCGCCAGTCCATGACCCTACCCATCGGGTGGCAGAAATGGCTCTGGATATGCAACTGACCGTCGAGGCGATGTCCCGCGACTTCCCTACAGGACTGAACGACTACCGACTGACGTCGGTAGGATCGGCGATGTGGTTTTCGAGGTATTGCAACACGACGTCTTCGATGATGGCGCCGTTGGTCGTTGAGAAATACCCTCGCCCCCAGAACCGGCGTCCCCAATAGCGCTTGCGGATCGCGGGGAATTCCCGTTGCACCTTGTGGGACGAACGGCCCTTCATCTTGCGCACCAGATCGGAAATGGCAATCTTCGGCGGCGCGGACACGAACATGTGGACGTGGTCACTCGACAGCACACCGCGCAAGATGTCGACCTCGTTCTCCCGACAGACCTGCCGAAGGATGTCGCGCACCCGCAAGCGCAACGCCCCGGTCAACACCTTGTAGCGATACTTCGTCGACCAGACGATATGATAGCGATGATAGAAAACGCAGTGCTTGCCGCTGTCATATTGCATGATCTTACCCTCTGGAAAATGAGCCTTCGACCCGGCTGCGGCTCATTTTCCAGAGGGTAAGATCATTACACGATTCTTTACGCTGAAGCGGGTCCGACTGGAAGTCGGAGGGTTTGCTCCAGAGCGTGGATACTAAAGGTTCGCAGCGGAATCCACGCAGGCCCAGCGGTGGCAGGTGTCATCGGAAATCGAAAGCTCTTATACGATGTCTGGGGTGAGACTGTGAACACCGCCTCAAGAATGGAGAGCCACGGGGAACCTGGTCGCATCCAAGTGACGACAGCGGCAAAAGAAGAACTGGATCAGAGCTACCAATTCGAACGACGCGGATCAGTTGATGTGAAGGGTGTAGGTGATGTGGAGACTTGGTGGCGAACCGGAAGACAAGCGGCTACTTAGGGCTCTTTGCAGGCATTTTCTGCGCCGCGTTGTCGAGCCAAAGATATCTGATGTCGGAAAACAAAAAAGTTCGAGCGGGACCCTATGGGCTCGGTTCGTGACGCGAAGGTCAAATTCGTCTGACCTCTTATAATGGCCTTGATTGCCGATCGAACAGGCCATCGCTGTCGCACGCTACGCACGCCCTTGCCAAAGTGCGCGTCTGAACCTCCGCAATCCACCAGATGCAATCGAACGCCCTGCCTCCCGGGCCGGTTGATCCACATCCTGCATCCTTTGCCGCCTTTGCCCGGCCCCGGCAACAGGCACCAAAAAACCGCGAATCCCGTTCATTTCATGGATTCACAAGCCGAATCACCTGTGCCATACTGTCCCGAGACGCCCGCAAAGGGCGCATGACAGGCAGTTTTCATAAGCGGTTTCAACGTGACCCGATCCAATCGACCCAGCCTTGGCGCATTGCTGTTCTTTGCCTTTGCCTTTGCCATCGGCACCTATTTCACCTTCGCCGCCGTGCAGGGGGATTTCGGTCTGTTCCGCCGGGTCGAGATCGGCGCCGAACGCAATGCGCTGCAGCAGAACCTCGCAACACTCGATTCCGAGGTCGCACGGATGGAAAACCTCACAAGGCGCCTGTCCGACGACTACCTCGATCTCGACCTGCTGGATCAGCAGGCGCGTTCGGTGCTGGGCCTGCTGCGCTCGGACGAGATCGTCATTCGCTGATCGCCCATATTTTCAGCCGTTTTCGGCCGCGTTTTCCCCTACGTAATATTATGTCTCGCAATGGCATGTGAAATGCTTTAAGAGATAGTTTAACGCTAAACTATCTCAGCATAAGGGGATCCGCCGGCCATGGCAGCGCGTAAAAGCACAAGGAAACCAAACGTTTCCGCTGAAAAGCTGAAAGAATACTATCGTGAGATGCTGTTGATACGGCGATTCGAGGAAAAAGCGGGCCAATTATACGGCATGGGTCTGATCGGCGGGTTCTGCCATTTGTATATCGGACAAGAGGCCGTTGTCGTCGGGCTTGAGGCGGCCACCGAAGAGGGGGACAAGCGCGTCACCTCCTACCGCGATCACGGCCACATGCTGGCCTGTGGCATGAACCCCGATGGCGTGATGGCCGAGCTGACCGGGCGCGAGGGTGGTTATTCCAAGGGCAAGGGCGGCTCAATGCACATGTTCTCGAAAGAGAAGCATTTCTATGGCGGCCATGGCATCGTCGCAGCTCAGGTCCCGATCGGCGCAGGGCTGGCTTTTGCCGACAAGTACAAAGAAAACGGTCGCGTGACCTTCACCTATTTCGGGGATGGTGCCGCGAACCAGGGCCAGGTTTATGAGACGTTCAACATGGCTGCGCTCTGGGACCTGCCGGTGGTCTTCGTGATCGAGAATAACCAATACGCCATGGGCACCTCGCAACAACGCTCGACCTCGACCAAGGACATCTATCACCGGGGCGAGGCATTCGGCATCGCCGGTGAGATTGTCGACGGCATGGATGTGCTGGCGGTCAAGGCGGCAGGTGAAAAGGCCGTCGCGCACTGCCGCGCGGGCAAGGGCCCCTATATTCTTGAGGTCAAGACCTATCGCTATCGCGGCCACTCCATGTCGGATCCGGCCAAGTACCGCACCCGCGAAGAGGTGCAGAAAGTGCGCGAGGAACGCGACCCGATCGAACATGTGCGCGAGCTGCTGCTCAGCGGCAAACACGCCAGTGAGGACGACCTGAAGGCGATCGACAAAGACATCAAGCAGATCGTCAACAAAGCCGCCGACTTCTCGAAAGAGAGCCCCGAGCCCGCGCTCGAAGAGCTCTGGACCGACATCTACGCCTGAGGGGACTTACCAGACATGGCAACCGAAATTCTCATGCCCGCCCTCTCTCCGACGATGGAAGAAGGCACACTCGCGAAATGGCTGGTCAAAGAGGGCGACACCGTCTCCTCCGGCGACATCATGGCCGAGATCGAAACCGACAAGGCCACGATGGAATTCGAGGCGGTCGATGAAGGCATCGTCGGCAAGATCCTGATCGCCGAAGGCACCGAAGGGGTCAAGGTCAACACCCCGATCGCAATCCTGGTCGAGGAAGGCGAAGACGCCTCCGCCCTGCCGGAAGCCGCGCCCGCGGCTGACGCGGGCCATGAGGCGGCTCCCGCAGGGAGCTCCGAAGCGCCCGCCCCTGCCGCAGCAGCCCCGGCTGCGCCGCAGGTCGATCTGACCCCGGACTGGCCCGAGGGCACCGAGCTCAAACCGCAAACCGTGCGCGAAGCCCTGCGCGACGCCATGGCCGAAGAGATGCGCGCCGATCCGGACGTCTTCCTGATGGGCGAAGAAGTCGCCGAATATCAGGGCGCCTACAAGGTCAGCCAGGGCCTGCTGGACGAGTTCGGCGCCAAGCGCGTCATCGACACGCCGATCACCGAACACGGCTTTACCGGCATCGGCGTCGGCGCGGCCTTTGGCGGGTTGAAACCGATTGTCGAATTCATGACCTTCAACTTCTCGATGCAGGCCATGGACCATATCGTCAATTCAGCGGCCAAGACGCTCTATATGTCCGGCGGCCAGATGGGCGCGCATATGGTCTTCCGTGGCCCCAACGGTGCCGCAGCCCGCGTCGCCGCCCAGCACAGCCAGGACTATGCGGCCTGGTTCATGCAGGTGCCGGGCCTGAAGGTCGCGATGCCCTATTCGGCGGCTGACGCCAAAGGCCTGCTGAAAACCGCGATCCGCGACCCCAACCCGGTGATTTTCCTGGAAAACGAAATCCTCTATGGCCGCAGCTTCGATGTGCCGGTGCTGGATGATTTCACCATCCCCTTCGGCAAGGCCAAGATCTGCCGCGAGGGCAGCGATGTTACCATCGTCAGCTTCGGCATCTCGATGCAATTCGCGCTAGAAGCCGCCGACAAGCTCGCCGAGGATGGCATCAATGCCGAGGTGATCGACCTGCGCACTCTGCGCCCGATGGATACCGGCGCCATCCTCAACTCGGTGATGAAAACCAACCGTCTGGTGACGGTGGAAGAAGGCTGGCCGCAAGGCTCAGTCGGCAGCTACATCTCCTCGGTGGTGATGCAACAGGCCTTCGACTATCTCGACGCGCCGGTCATCAACTGCACCGGCAAGGACGTGCCAATGCCTTATGCCGCCAATCTGGAAAAACTGGCGCTGGTGACCACGGATGAGGTGATCGCCGCCGTCAAAGAAGTGACCTACCGCTAAGGGATCGGGATGGAGATCAGGGGCCGCGATCCAGCGACGGAATGCTACCGGGTGAGCCTCACGGTTGATGGCCGTGAGGTGACCGGACTGGTTCCCGAACGGCTGGCCGCGGATCTACGCCTGATCGGGTCCCGCCCCAGCCACCAGACCGCCTATGTCTGGATGGCCGAGAACAAAAAGAAGATCACAGCCGCGATCGAGATCCTCGCACGCGGCACCGGGCGCCCCAAGGCGCCTTTCGACCAAATTATTTTGATTGAGGACCGCTGAGATGCCCACCGAAATCCTGATGCCCGCCCTGTCTCCGACCATGGAGGAAGGCACGCTGGCAAAATGGCTGGTCAAGGAGGGCGACACCGTGTCGTCCGGCGACCTGCTGGCCGAAATTGAAACCGACAAGGCCACGATGGAGTTCGAGGCGGTCGATGAAGGCACCGTCGGCAAAATTCTCGTCGCCGAAGGCAGCGAAGGCGTGCTGGTCAACACCCCCATCGCCGTGCTGCTGGAAGAAGGCGAAAGCGCCGATGATATCGCCGCCAGCCCGGCCAAGGCGCCGGAGGCAGCCCCTGCTGCCGATGCGGGTAAAGAGGCGGCCCCCGCAGGGGACTCCGATGCACCCGCCCCTGCCCCCGCCGCAGCCAAATCCGCTGACGGCACCCGCATTTTCGCCTCCCCCCTGGCCCGTCGTATTGCCGCCCAGAAGGGCCTCGACCTCAGCCAGATCGCAGGCTCCGGCCCGCATGGGCGAATCGTGAAAGCGGATGTGGAAGGCGCCAGCCCAACCGCCGCTAAACCCGCACCTGCTGCCGCACCCGCCGCCGCGGCCCCCGCCGCAGCCGCAGCGACCGGCCCCTCGACCGATATGGTCGCCCGCATGTATGAAGGCCGCGAATACGAGGAAATCGCGCTCGACGGCATGCGCAAGACCATCGCCGCCCGTCTGACCGAGGCAAAACAGTCGATCCCGCATTTCTACCTGCGCCGCGACATCAAGCTCGATGCGCTGCTCAAATTCCGCAGCCAGCTCAACAAGCAGCTGGAATCGCGTGGCACCAAGCTCAGCGTCAACGATTTCATCATCAAGGCCATGGCCAACGCGCTGCAACAAGTCCCCGAATGCAACGCCGTCTGGGCCGGAGACCGTGTATTCCAGCTCAAACCGTCTGACGTTGCCGTTGCCGTCGCCATCGAAGGCGGCCTGTTCACGCCGGTCCTGAAAGATGCCGACATGAAATCGCTCTCGGCGCTCTCGGCTGAAATGAAAGACCTCGCCGCCCGCGCCCGCGACCGCAAGCTTGCGCCGCATGAATACCAAGGCGGCAGCTTTGCGATCTCGAACCTTGGCATGTTCGGCATCGACAATTTCGACGCCATCGTGAACCCGCCCCATGCCGGTATTCTGGCCGTGGGCACGGGCGTCAAGAAACCCGTTGTCGGCGATGATGGTGAATTGACGGTCGCCACCGTGATGTCGGTGACCATGTCGGTCGATCACCGGGTCATCGACGGCGCACTGGGCGCACAATTGCTGCAAGCCATCGTTGACAATCTGGAAAACCCGATGCTGATGCTGGCCTAAGAGGCATCACCAAAACACGAAAAAACGCCGCCGAATTTCGGCGGCGTTTTCATTTTCCGAGGTTAGATCAGTAACGCTTTGCCGTCACAAACCCGACCGAAACATCTGGTTCATGCTGACCGCAGGCTGGTCGCAGCCCGCCTCGCCCACGATCTTGGCCGGAATGCCCGCAACCGTCTTGCAGGGCGGCACCTCGGACAGAACAACCGATCCGGCGGCAATCCGGCTGCACCGACCAACCGTGATATTGCCGAGCACTTTCGCACCGGCCCCGATCAGAACTCCATCGGCGATCTTGGGGTGGCGGTCCTCTTCTTCTTTCCCGGTTCCGCCCAGCGTCACCGAATGCAGCATCGAAACGTTATCGCCGACAACCGCAGTTTCACCGATCACGATGGAGTGGGCATGGTCGATCATGATCCCCTTGCCGATCCGCGCTGCCGGGTGAATGTCGATCCCGAAAATCTCGGAAATCCGCATCTGGAAGAAATAGGCCAGATCATGTTTGCCCTGATGCCAAAGCCAATGCGCGATGCGATATCCCTGCATCGCCTGATAGCCCTTGAAATACAGCACGGGCTGCAACAGGCGGTGGCAGGCCGGGTCGCGCTCAAAAACCGCAACCAGATCGGCACGCGCCGCTTCGATAAGTTCCGGCGCCTTGGCATAGGCATCATCCGCGATCTCACGCAGGATCACCATCGACATCTCGTTCGAGGCCAGCTTGGCCGCGATCCGATAAGACAGCGCCTTTTCCAGCGACCGGTGATGCAGGATACAGGCATGCACCAGACCACCCATCAACGGCTCTTGGCGAACCGCCTCTTCGGCCTCTTTGGTGATGCGATCCCAGACCGGATCAACGGAAGAAATATGTGCACGCGTTTCGGCCATCAATCTGCCTCCATGTTTGCGCAGTTCTTATATGTAGCGCATCTTGCTGCAAGCCGAAAGCGGTCGTGTTTCAACTTTCTGCCAACCCCTTGTAATCGGGGCTATCTTTGACGTGGCACCCTTCGGTTTCGCGGTATCGCATCACGGCTTTCAAGACCTCGATCACGCAGCCGCAATAGTCCGGGTCGTCAAATCCCGGCTCATCGGCAACCCCGCGCGCGCGTGCGGCCGCCATCAGCGATCCGTTGCCGTAGCGCGGATGTAGCCGCCCGGTTCGCCGCACATGCGCCGCCGCCTGGGACGCATCCGCCACCAATTGCGCGCATATCTGGCTGCGCATGTCTGGCGCGACCATCAGCAAGGCACATGCGGCATTGCTGATGTCACCATGCAGCAGAGGCAACACCAGCTCAGGCCGCCCAATCCATGCTTGCAAAAAGCCCCGGTCCAAACCGCGCCGAGACCTGCGCAACCTCGATCCGCACACCGCTCTCGGCCCCGTCCTGTACCTGCATCGCTTCCGTGTAGGTCCATTCAGGCGCCCTCAGCGTTACCTCGCGCAGCAACGCCCCCTCACGCGTTACGCGCAACAAATAGGTCTCGCTCTCCTCGCCCAAGGGCACCTCGGGGGCATCCCAGCTGTCCCCATCGATCCGGGTGCGGCGAATCCAGCTGACTCGATGCCCGCCCGAAGTTGCCTCGACCCGCAAATGCACCGGCGCATAGGGGCGCAAACCATTCCCGTCAAAGGCTTCGACCCGGTGCAGGTAAGCAGGGTCATCATACCCACGTGC
The DNA here is from genome assembly GCF_041537905.1 of Ruegeria jejuensis. NCBI lineage: Bacteria > Pseudomonadati > Pseudomonadota > Alphaproteobacteria > Rhodobacterales > Roseobacteraceae > Ruegeria > Ruegeria jejuensis. The sequence continues at coordinate 7,705 of NZ_JBGRUO010000011.1, forward strand.
CGCCGGCCCGATCCTGAAATGCCGCGCGATCCGGCGCGCCGAACTGGACAGGCCCAGCTGCGTCACCGTGCGGTCAAGCAGCACAAAGACCGACCCATCCGGCCAGACCTCGGGCATCAGCGCATCGCTGCCCAATTGCCCCCGCAACCGGTTGCGCAACAGATAGGTCTCAGGCGCGATCAGTTCTGCCTCGGAAAACTGCAGCAATTCCCATCTGCCGCTCGACCCGTCCCCGATCGCCGCCAGGTTCGCACCGTTGAGCAACGCCTCGACCCCACGCGATTCCAATTCGCCCGAGATCAGCCGGACCTGCAAATCCGCCCCACGGTCCCACAGCCCGGGCCGCGCCCGGAATAGCGGCGTCTCGGTCCGCCCGATCACCGATTGTGCCGCGATGATCTCACCCAGCTCATAATCTTCGTCACTGGAGGATCGATACACCGCGACCGAACCCGGCCACGGGTCGGCCGCGACCGCCAGATAAGGCGCATGCGGCACCTCGTCCCCGGTAAAGAGAGGCAGGTCCAGAAACATCGGCGTCACCGGCAAGGGCGGCGCGAAGGCGCGCAGCGCGGGCACATCCTCGGCCATTTCGGTGGTCTCGTAGATGCCCGGCTCGATCCGCACCGCCTCGATCAATTGCAAATCGGTCTGTTCTACCCTGTCCACGCGGTAGCGCGCCGTTTTGCCATCCACCGAAGGCAATTGCACCACATCACCGGCGCCCAGCGCGATTTTCGAGGGTGGCAGCGCAAACCGGGCCGTGTCGCGTGACACCCGTGCCTCGGCCAGCCAGCGTTCGACCGTTTGCCGCCCCTCGGCGCGGGTCATGGCCAAGGGGATTTCGCTTGTCGCCACCGCATGGGTCGCGTCATCGGGCAGAACCGCCTCTTCCGAAATCGCATCGAAGTCACTACCCGATTGCACGAAGCGCAGTCGCACCCGTCCAGTCATGTCCACATCCGCCTCGCGGCGCAGCTCGACATCCCCGTCCAACTCGCGGCTCTCGGCGAACTGGTCGGGCAGGATTTCGATGGCCCGCTTGCCATCGCGCAGGCGAAACACCAGCTTGCCGTCGCGCTCGATCGCATCAAAGCCATAGCGCAGCATCAGCGGTTGCAGCGCCGCACGCGCATCCTCGACCTGATCCAGCACATAGCCACGCACCACGCCCCACAGTTCGGAGACATCCAAATCGTCCACCAGATCGGAGGCACGACAGATCTCGGCCACGACCGAAGCCAGCGACCGGTTGCTCACCCGCCCGTTCAACCAATGCCCGCGCGCATAGTTGCCACCATCGCTCCATTGTTCGCGATTGTTCGGAAAGGCCGGGAAAGGCCGCGCATCCCAGGCCCAGACATAGGCATTGCCCATGTCGATCATGCGCCCGTCATATTCGCTTGCCGCCGGATTGTTCTGAGGCCGCGCCCAATAGCCAAGAACCGCCTTCAGATACTGCATCTGCACGAAGTCATCGCGCAGCCCGTTGGAATGGTGCGGCAACCGGGATTCCGAGGATTTCGGGTCCAGAAACTTGTTGGGCTGGTTCGGCCCCTTGTCGATGGCCGCGCAACCCAGTTCGGTGAACCAAAACGGCTTTGACCCCGGCACCCAGTCGGTTGGCAACGCTTGGCGAACCCCACCGATCCGCTCGTAATGCCGCTGCGACCACCAGTTGCGCAAATCCTTATAGCGCCAAACCCACGGCTCGTCATGATCGCCATCGGTGATCGGGGTGCGGACCTGCGCCGCGCGCGCCTCGGATGAGGCATAGTACCAGTCAAACCCCTCACCGCCCTCGATATTCGAGCGCAGATAGTCGATATCGTAGATCGAGTTGATACCGGCCTGTGCGTCCAGATGATCATCCTCGTCGCGCCAATCGGCCACCGGCATGTAGTTGTCGATCCCGATGAAATCGATATTCTCATCCGCCCAGAGCGGGTCCAGATGGAAATACCGGTCACCCGGCGCATCACCGGGCTGATAGCCAAAATACTCCGACCAATCCGCCGCATAGCTGATCTTGGTATCCGGCCCGAGAAGGTCGCGCACATCCCCTGCCAACTGGCGCAGCGCGTCAACCGCCGGGAAGCCATTCGCGCCCCGGATCTGCGTCAGCCCCCGCATTTCCGAGCCGATGCAGAACGCCGACACGCCTCCCGCAGCCGCGCAAAGTGCGGCGTAATGCAGGATGAACCGGCGAAAGCTCCACTCTTGCGGACCACTATAAGAGACCCGCCCCGAACTGATCTGAAAATGCGACCTCTGCGCGGTGCCGAAAAACGCCGCCACCTCATCATCCGCCGCCACCGTCTGGTCCGGGCTGTCCGTCCGCCCCGGCGCCATGCTGAGCGTGATCCGCCCGCGCCAGGGCAGAACCGGCTGGGCCTCGGCCCCGCTCCAGGGATCGGGCAGCGTGTTGTTTTCATCCTGATCCATCAGGATGAAGGGATAGAACATCACCCGCTTGCCCTGCGCCTGTAGATACCGGATCGCCTCGACCACCGAGTCATCGGCCGGTGTGCCGCCATAGATCGGCTCGCCATCCTTGCGCGGCACCTCGGCCACGCCGGACCGGCCCGCGCCCGACACCCGCCAGGGCATGTTGGTCCCGTCGATCCCGCGCCGTTCGACTTTGGGCTCGACCCGGCATTCGCCACAGCGCAAATCGCCGCCGAACCAAGACACCACCAACGAGGCGGCACCACATCCCGGAACCTCTTCGCGCAGGGCTTTCATCGATTGCACGAAATCGGTCCCGCCAGTCGGCGAATGGACATTTGCCGCCCAATGCTGCCCCCAGCCCTTACTGTAATTGACCTGCCTGGTGGCCAGCGAATACTCCCCTGTCCCGGGCACAATCGCCACGGCGCGCACGATCCGCCCCAGATCCTCGCGGTAATCCTCGGTTTCCTTCTGCGCCGGTCTAACCACCTCGAACGAGAATTGCGGCACCCGGTTGCCGAACTGACCCAGAGGCAGGTTCTCCATCACCACATAGGCGGTGCCGCGATATGCAGGCACCGCCCCGGTGCCCTCAACCGCCTCCATGGTCGGATCGGGCAATTGATCGGCGCTGCCGGTATAGACCCGCATGTTCAGCCGGTCATGTTCGATCTCTTCGCCATCGGCCCAGACACGTCCCACCGACGCGATCTCTCCTTCGCAAAGCGCCAGCGCCACAGACACCGTGTAACTGTATTGAGTCACTTCCGGCTCAGGCGGCTTGGGCGCACCTTTGCCGCCCCCTCCGCCACCGCTGCGGCTGACATGTTCGCGAAACTGCGAGGCCCAGATCATCTGCCCGGCGATCCGCATCCGGCCATGCAACCGCGCAACCGCCGCGCCCTCACCCGAATGGGTCAGGCGGAACCGGTCCACCTTGCCGGTCTCGACCGGCTCGGCCCCCTGACCCAGCAAGCGGTTGTCGATGAGCCTGCCCACCGTCGCGCCAACCGCGCGCCCGATCGCCACCGAGGACAGACCCGCAAAGGTGCCCCCGATGGACCCGCCAATGGCCGCTCCGGCCGCAGAAAGGACGATCGTCGCCATCACTTCACCTCCACAGGAAATTCAAACCGGGAAACCACCTTGCGCCGCCAGGGCGCGCTCAGCGCGCTCTCCACCACCCCATGTCCCGAATAGGAATGGATGAAACGGGGCACCTCCCCCACCTCGGACAGGATGCCCACATGTTTGGCCACCGACCGCGACCTCATCCGGAACAGCAGCATGTCGCCGGGCCGCCATGGCCCTGCCTCGCACGGGATCAGATGACGGCGCGCCGCCGCCCACATCCGTTCCTCGCCCTGCGGCTCGGACCAGTCCATGCTATAGGCAGGGGCAGCCTCGGGCTCGGCACCATAGCACTCGCGCCAGACGCCGCGGATCAGCCCGAGGCAATCGCATCCCGCCCCACGGGCCGCAGCCTGATGGCGATAAGGCGTGCCCAGCCAGCCCCGCGCCACCTCCACGATCTCCGAGCCACGCGCAGTCATCTGCGGCTCCCGCCTTGGTTCACGCCTGACCGCTTCGGCACCGCCATCAGCCAGTCCTCGCCCGGCAGGTCCGGGAATCCCTGAAAGTTGAGCAGGTTGTTGAATTTCAGCCGACATGTCTCCATCCGCTTGTCACACCCCGCCGCCAAACGCACCCGATCGCCCGGCGTGACTGCCGCACGCAACGGTTCCCACAGCTCGATCTGGCGGTAGCCGTCGAAGAGTCGATCGGTCTTGATCGCCCCCCAAAGCCCCTTGGCGGTCCCATCCAGCACGTCCAGCCTACCTCTCTCGAACCAGCTTGGCGCAAAGCCGGGTAATTCGGGCCAGCGCAGGCTGACATCCCCGTCGACTTCAACCACGTCCAGCTCGGTCGCATATCCCGGCCGATCCAAATCAAAGGTGCAGGCGCGATCCCCCAGCACCGCCGTACACGGCTTCTGATAAACCCGCCCAACGGGGCGATTCAGCTGCTCAGTCAGCCCGCGCAGCTCGGCCTGAAAAGCACCGCCTGATTGGCGCAACTCACCCAATGTGCCGCGAAACTGCATCACCCGCATCTGCGGATCTGCCCAATTCACCAACCAGGCCGTAACCTCGGCCCCGTCATAGCGGCCCGCCTCGATATCCTCGGCCCGGATCGACGCGTCGCTAAGCGCACCAACCGCCTCGGAATTGTCCACCGACAGCCCGGTGCCCTGCTGCAGGGCCGCCGCCGTCAGCCCGGTGTCGGCGCGAAACAGCAGCCCGTCGAACGCCAGATCGCAATCATGGTCGGTAAACCCCTGCCGCGCGCCATCCTTGCGCCGGATTGCCCAGCAGCGGCAGAGCGTGGTCAACCCGCTATCAAGATGATCCTGAAACTCTTGCGTCAGCCCCGCCATCACACCCGGACCTCCACGACTGGTACATTCGGCACATCGCCTGCCTGAAAGCTCGCCACGCTGGTCTGGATACGGTCGGTATCAAAACGCACCGGCACATCGAACTCGAAGCCAGCGGTGATCTGTGTTTCGGCCGCAGGCGCCACTGCAAAACTCACCAGCCCCGAGGTTTCGTCGATCTCATAATCCACCCCTTCGCGCTGCTCGTCCTGCTCTATACCGACCCGAACGCTGCCCCGCACCGGCTTCATGATGGGCCGCTCGTAACTGAACTCGCCCGAGCGATAGAGCTTGGCCAGCCGGAACCTGCGCAGCGCGCCATCCCCTACACCGATCACTTGATCATCATAGGACACCTCAGCGGAGGCCGAGGACGACTTGAAATCCGACCAATCCTTCCAACGAAAGCCGCAGAGCTGCCCGCGTCGCGCCTCGAAAAAGGCGATCAGCGTTTCGACATCATCCAGCGACCGCATGCCCAGCCCCGCATCATAGCGCCGACGCGAATGCGCCCAGGGTGAATTGCGTTCTTCGAACCCGTTGGCCAGTGTGACCACATCGGTCCGCCGCTCAGGCCCGCCCACCGAGCCAAAGCTCAGCGACGCGGGAAACCGTACCTCGTGAAAGTTAACCATCCCTGCTCTCCCCTAGCGATTGCGATTGCCCCGGCTCAGCGCGCGGCCCATCTGTGCGGCGATCTGGCCCTGGCTGCGCCGGAAGCCCTGCACATCCGGTGTCGAGATATTCATGACAACGCTCACCGGCCGCCCACCAGACGCGCTGCGCACGCCCAGCTTGCCGTCAGCACCACGTGCCAGCGGCATGATCGCCTCCGGCCCGGCTTCGCCCATCAGGCCCATACCACCCCGCATCGGAAAGCTCACCGGCCCCGACACAACGCCGCCATTGGCAAAGGGCATCACCCGCCCTTGGGCAAAGCCCGCCCCATCGGCAAACGGCAAGATTCCCGACACCAGATTGCCCACGCCATCGGCCAGCAATCCGCCCACATGGTTCGTCACCGGCTTGATCGCCGCCGAATAGGCCGTCTGGATCATCGAATCCCGAATGCTCGACAGCGCATCCGACAGTTTCATGCCGTCAAACACCATCCCGTCAAAGGCACGGCGCAGCCCCTTGGACATGCCGCGCTCCAGCGTCTCGACATCCTTGCCGGTCGCGGCAAGCGCAGACCGCACCCGTCGCAGCTCGGTGTCGAAACCTGCGGCCATCGCCGCCGTGCTGCCAAGCGTTTCGCCCAGCGCCTCACCGCTTTCCTGCAGATCGGAAATTCCGTCGCTATCCGTCATCATCCTCTCCATTTCCCGCATCCGGGTAGGCCGCAAGCAGCGCGTCCAGACCTGTTCGGTCCAATGGCCGGCCCGCCGCCGCCTGCCCCAGCATCAACCGCAACTCTGCCGGTGTGAGTTGCCAGAACGCCTGCGGCGACAGGCGCAACCCCTGCATCCCGGCCCGCATCAGATCGGGCCAGTCAAACCCGCTCATGCCTCGCCCGGAACCATGAAGGCGCGCGCGATCAGTTCCGCCGCCGCCTTGGCCGCCCCCATGGGACCACCCGCGATCTCGGCCCGCAGCAAATCGGAGGCCGTCACATCCGCCCCGCCTCCGCGCAGCCCCGCCACGATCAGCGCCAGCACATCGCGCCCCGAGAACGCACCGCCTTCGAACCGCTGCACCAGATCCACCAGCGAGCCGCTCTCCAGCGTGGCCTCGAGCTCGGCCAGCGCGCCAAGAGTCAGTTTCAGCACCCGCCGCTTGCCATCAATCGTCAGGGCCACCTCGCCCGCCCACGGATTGGCCATGGTTCAAAGCGCCGTAAAGCTCAGCGCCCCGGCGCTGGCCATCGACATCTCATAGGTGGCCTCGCCATTGTGGCTGCCCGCGTATTCGATCGAGGTCACCTGGAACGGCCCCTCGACAATGCCGAAGTCGGGGATGATCACCTGAAACTCGGGCGTCTCACCGTCAAAGAACAGCTGCCGCGCCCGCTCATCGGTATTGGCGTCTTTGAACACGCCCGACCCCGAGATCGCCGCCGACTTCACGCCCGCGCCCGACAGCAGCTCACGCCAGCCGCCCTGGCTTTCCAGGCTGGTCACATCGACGCTTTCCGCGTTGAAACTCACCCGCGTGGCGCGCAGCCCCGCAATGGTCTCGAACAGACCACCGCCATTCATATCCACCTTGACCAACAGGTCCTTGCCGTTCTGAGCACCCATATCCGTGTCTCCAAATCCAGAAGTTCAGTTGTCTTCGACGCGCGCGCGAAAGCGCAGATCGATACGCCGCACGGCCCCACCCGAGCCGGTCCGACGCGCCACCGCGCGTTCGAACCACAGTCCCACCAGCCGCCCCCGGCCCAGCGCCAGGGGCGCATCGTCCAACGCGTCCCCGATCAGGCCCGCCAGTTCCTTGGCTGCGGCAAAGCCCGCCGCCTCCGAGATCACCGAGACGGTAAACCGATGCTCCGAGCCGCGCCCGTTCACATCCGAGCGGTCCCGCGCTTCCTCCGGTCCCAGCGCAATGTAGGTTTCGGGCACCGTCCCGGTCGGCAGCGCATCATAAATCGCTGTTCCGACGCGCGCGCTGATGTCCACATCCGCCGACAGGTGCTGAAACACCGCCGCCTGCAAGGCTGCCGCCATGCCATAGCTCATGCCGATACCTCCTCATCCGCGAAGCAGGTCAGATAGCGCCCGTCAGTTCCCAGCTCGGCCACCGCCCGGATCGCATAGATCCGGTCGCCCTCGCGCAGCCGCTGGTCCGGTTCGGGACGCATGGACGAGCCCTGAGGCGCCGCCCGCAACACGATCCGGTAATTGACCCGCGACACCGTGGCCCCGGCTTGCGCGCGCACCGTACCGCTGCGCGCCTTTACCTCACCCCAGTGCGTGCCCAGCGCCTGCCAGCTTTCGATGAACCCACCAGCCCCGTCGGCCACCCGCGAGGGGGCTTCCAACACCAGCTTGCGGTTGAGACGCGGCGCGCTCATTGTCCCGCTCCCAGCCCAAGACGCATCGTGCAATAACGCTGGATCAGGCTGGTCACACCAAAGGGCATGCAGCCATCGCCCAGAGCAGTCTCGTGACGGTACTCGTAGTAATGCGCCGCCAGCATCAGTACCGCCTGGCCCAGATCAGCGGGCAACCCGCCCCAATCCACCGCCATCCCGGCACTCAGCCCAACCCGCGCGCTGCCGCCCTGCGCGATCAGGGGCAACATCCCCCCGACAGGTTTCAGCCGTGGCCGCTGACTGTCTTTTTCCAGCCAATAGCTCTCGGCATTCAGCACGCTCTCGACGCCTTGCGCATTTTCCAACACCACCGAGCGCAGCTCGGTGACCGGCGCCACCGGCAGCACCTCGCCCGCCGGGTCGCGCCAGCGGTGCAGGACCAGCGAAAACGACCGCGAAATCAGAACCTTGCCCGTACGTGTTTCAATCGCCGCGATCGCAGCCCTCAGAAACCCGCGCAGCACGCCATCCTGCAGGTCGCCCTCGGCAAACCCGGTGCCCAGCCGCAAATGCGCCTTGAACTGATCCACCGGCAGCGCCGCGTCCGGGATCGAGGTTTCTTCGGTCAACATCATAGATACACTCCGCAAACTCGGACCCCACCGGGTCGCGTTCCCTGATTGACGCGGACGCACGCCACCCCACGTCGCTCGAACGGAGGGGAGCAGCTAGACAACGTGAAAGGCCTTCACGGCGCACGCCCGCACACGGGCCGGTTTCCCGGCCCGCCACTCGGTGCCGCTTACGCGGCGCCGAATTTCAGCAGCTTGATCGCAGCAAAGTCGCTGACATCGCCGCCCACGCGCTTGGTGGCATAAAACAGAACATGCGGTTTGGCGCTGAACGGGTCGCGCAACACGCGCAGGTCAGGACGCTCGGCAATGGTGTAACCCGCCGCAAAATCGCCAAAGGCAATAGAGTAACTGTCGGTACCGGGATCGGGCATGTCCTCGGCGATCACCACCGGATAGCCCATCAGGCGCGCAGGCTCGCCCGCCGCCAAACCGTCGGACCACAGGAAGCGGCCATCGGCATCCTTCAGCTTGCGCACGGTACCGGCAGTTTTCGAGTTCATCACGAAGCTGCCATTGGCACGGTACTGCGCACCCAGCGCATAAACGATATCGACAATCGCATCCGCCTCGACACCGCCATCAACACCGGTCGGCACATAACCCAGATTGCTCCAGGCCCAGACATCATTGTCCACCTTAGCGTGATCGAGAATGCCGCGCGGTTTGTCGACACCGTCGCCAGTGATGAACGCCCCGGCCTCGGCACGGGCGAACTTGTCGGCGATGCGCCCCGCCAACCAGGTCTCGATCTCGAACGCGCTGTCATCCAGCAGACGCTGCGAGGCTTTCGGCAGCGCCGACAGCTCATGCAGCGGGATCGAAATACGGTCGATGCTGGGCGTGCCGGTTTCGGCCGAGGGCGTGTTCTCAGCTGCCCAGCCTGCGCCAACATCGGAATGATCGACCAGCACGTCATAAGAATTGGCCTCGACATTCACCACCGAGGCGATCGAGCGGATGGAGGCGGTCGATTTCAGCACCGACTTGATCACATCCGAGGTCTGCGGGTCGATCAGGAACCCACCATCGCCACTGACGGCATTGGACAGGGATTTCGCCTCCATCTCCAGCCCGCGCAGCGCGTCGTCATCGCCCGAGCGCAGATAGTCGCCAAAGGCTTTCTGATGCGGCTGACCCGCCTCGATGGAGCCCGCCAAAGGCGGACGGCCCGCCAGTTGAGATTTACGATCCAGCATACTCACTCGCTCTTCTGTTTGTTTGAGTTTTGTTTCAAGTTCCGACCGGAACCCTTTGAACTCGCTGACAAAGCCAGCCATCGCCCGCTTCACCTCCTGCACCGGCGGCACAGCCTCACCGGTCAAGGCCGACGCATCGGTCTTGCTCATGGGAACACCCCTTTTCCTGCTGTTTGTCGCGGCGCTATCGCTGCGCCAGATCCTGCCGCGCGCCATCCAGCACATCGGCAATGCTGCGCCAGGCTTCGGCCTCGTCGGGCGCGATGCCCTTGGCCGTCACCCGCGCACTGGGCAGCATCGGAAAGGTCACCAAGGACACTTCCCAAAGCTCCAGTTCCGTCAGCAGCCGATGGCCGCTCTCATCCTTGCGCGCCCTGGTGGTGCGGTAACCGATGGACAGCCCGTCAATCGCCCCCGCCCTGATCAACGCCACCGCCTCGCGGCCCTTCTGGGTATCCTCCAGAAGTCGGCCCTTGACCCACAGCCCGCGTTCATCCTCGCGCACCTCGTCCCAGACGCCGATGGGTTGCGCGGGGTCATGCTGCCACAGCATCTTGACCCGCTGGCCCGCCGTACCGAGCTTTTCCAGAGACCGCGCATAAGCCCCTGGCATCACCCGGTCGCCGCCCTGATCCACCTGCCCGAACAGGCTGGCATAGCCCTGGATCGTTGCATCCTCTGCAACCGTCAGCCCGTCGCCAAAGCGGGCAAACTTGTGTTCCAACTCCGTGCTCATGCGTGAACACCTCCTCGCAAATCCCTGAAACTCATGGCGCGGCAATCACCAGCGATTGAAACGCTTGCGCCAGTATCACCGCCGCGACCCCGTAAACCGTCAGCCACAAGCGCTTTTCCAGCCGCTGCAACAGGTCCTCCATCTGATCCAGCCTCTGACACAGATGCTCATGCTGGATCGCCGCGACCCGCTCATGCGCGGCCAGCCGCAGCCCCGGCGCGCAATCAAACGGCGCATATCCCGGCCCATCAGCCATCCGCCTCTCCTGCAGGCAGCCCCAACAACGCCCGCTTCTCTGCCCCGCTCAGGAAATCCGCATTGTTCACCCGCGTCCATTGCGCATCGCGCTCGGTGGCCAGGGCCGGGACCTGATCCAGATCCGGCTTCAGCTCGACCGCCTCGCCGCTGAACCCCGAGAGCCATTCCGACAGCGCCGCCGCCACCCGCGTCACCAGGGGCAGCACGGTCAGGCGATAAAACGCCCGATTGGCCTCCTGATAGTTCGAATATGTCGCGTCGCCCTGGATGCCCAGCAACATCGGCGGCACCCCAAAGGCCAGCGCGATCTCGCGGGCGGCGGCTTCTTTGGTCTTCTGAAACTCCATATCCGAGGGCGAGAACCCCATTGGCTTCCAATCGAGCCCCCCTTCCAGAACCATCGGTCGCCCCGCATTGCGCGCGCCCTGATAATTCGCCTCGATCTCGTCGCTCAGGCGGCGGAACTGATCCTCGGCCATGACCCCTTGCCCGTCCGATCCCTTCCAGACCAGCGCGCCCGAAGGCCGCGCCGCATTGTCCAGCAGCGACTTGGACCAGCGCGAGGCCGCATTATGCACATCCACCGCCATCGCTGCCGCCTGCATCGGCGCAAAGCCGTAATGGTCGTCCTGTGGATGAAAGCTCTTGATATGGCAGATCGCCGGATTGACCCCCGTGACATCAAACCGATGCTTGCGCCCGCCCAGCGCATATTCATAGGCCACCGGCCAGCCATCCGGTCCCGGCACCACGCTGACCCGATCCGAGCGCAGCACATGCAGCTCAAGCGGCAAGCCCCCCTCGCCCTGCACCGCCTCGACATAGGCATTGCCCGACAAGAGCAGCTGCGCAAACAGCGCCTCGAACAGATCGGCCTTGCCCTGCGCCACATTCGGGCGTCGGATCAGCGACAGCAGCGGATGGGTCTCAAAGCGCTGCTCCGCATCCTGCAAAACCAACGGCAGCGCCGAGGCCGCCTCGGCGATCAGCTTGACTGACCGGAACCCCACCGGGTTGCCCGCAAATCCCGTCCGCGTCAGCGAGGCGGTATCCCGCGCGCTCCACGCCACGCGGCCCGCACTGTGCCAGGTGACCACCGGCCCGGCCGCACTTGCCTTGGCCTCCGGCAGCTCCGCCTTTGCCCCGCGCCGCAAGAAATCAAATACCATCCGTGATGCTCCTCATTGCCCACCGCGCCAGTGACGCCTCACCGCTTCGTTGACACCGTTATCCCGCAAAGAAGTTGAAAGCCTCGGAACCCACCGTCCGCCCCCCACGCAACGGGGCACAAAAAAAGGCGCCCGAAACCCGAGCGCCGTTGTTTTGTTGGGTAGTTGGAGTGGTATCCGCCGAGAGCCCTACAAAACCCGCAGCCGGGGCCGCTTGTAACGCACGGCAGATGCGATCATCAACTCATGCAAGGCCCAGACCAGCGCATCCACCCGGTCCGGCGATCCCTGCCCCTCGAATCCCTGGCTGGTCATCAGGCACATCTGCTCCTCTAGCGCACCAAGCCCCCGCAGATGGCAAACCTTGCCTTGCTCGTAAAGCGCCGCCACCGGTTCGGCCCGCGCCGCCTTGCCCCGCGCCGCATGCACCGCCTTGAACGGCACCAGCGGATCGACCTGACGCAAAACCTCTTCGACAAGCTGCCCGCCCTGATTGACCTCCGCAACCAGCCGCTCAGCATCAAATTCTTCCATCGCCGCAATTGCCGCCCGCGCCCAGCCCGCCGGTCCTTTTCCGCGCACCGTCCGGTCCGCCAGAACATAAGCCCGCCAATCCTGAGGCGGTCCCTGTATCCGGGCGCCAACCACAACGATACCGCATTCATCTGCAGACGCACCCGAACTCACCGCCGGGTCCAGCGCCACCACCACGCGGTCAAGCTCCGGCGCCGCGTCGACCTGCGCGCCCTCCAGCATCTCGGAGCTCCAGAGCGCGCCTTCCACATCGGCCATCAGAACGCCTTCAAGCTCCTGCCGTCCCAACCTCGTCCCGGCATAGCGCGCCCGCACTTCCTCAAGGAACGAGTCGGCCAGATTGGCCCGGTTCGCCTCTGTCGGCGCATGGGTCACGACAGTCGAGGGGGACGCCAGCAAATCCCTGAGCGCCGCTACATTGCGCGGCGTTGTTGTCGCACAGACGCGCGGCGCATCCCCCAAGCGCAAGGCAAATTGCAGCATATCCCAGGTCTCGCCCGCCTTCTTCCATTTCGCCAATTCATCGACCCAGGCCGCATCAAATTGCGGCCCGCGCAGCGCTTCGGGGTCCGAGGCGGAAAACGCCTGCGCCTCAGCCCCGTTCGGCCAGACCAGCCTGCGTTCCGAGGCTTTCCATTTCGGGCGACGATCCGGCGGCGAGCAGGCCAGAATCCCGCTGTCGCCAAAAATCATAACATCGCGCACCTGATCATAGGTCTCGCCCACCAGCGCCACCCGCCGCGCAGCGCCGCTATCCAAAGGCCGCGCGCCTTCGACCATGGATCGCACCCATTCCGCCCCGGCACGGGTCTTGCCCGCGCCCCGGCCGCCCATCACCACCCAGGCGCGCCAGTCGCCTTCGGGCGGCAATTGATGCGGCAGCGCCCAGAATTCGAACAGGAAAGGGAGGGCGCACAGCCCTCCCTCCCCAATGTCACTCAGGAACTCCTCTCTGACGGCAGCAGGCGCGGAGGCGAGCCAGTCGGCACCCGACCTCAAATCGAGCCTGCTCAAGGTCGAGGGCGTACCCGCCCTGGGCAATTCCGGTTTGGGCATGATGTAGTTCGACAAAACTTTTCTCCACTTTCTGACAGTCGCGGATCAGGCCGCTCACTTGTCCCAATTGCCTGGCTCCGCCAGCAAGATCTGCATCCTCCCCGGCCTCGATCTGTCTGCGCAGGTCTTCCGCCGCGTTTCGCAGACCGCGAATGGTTTCCTCGAACGACGCCAACAGGTCTGCCGTCCGCGAAATCCGCTCCTCCGGGGTAATCAAAGTCATGTGTGCTCGTGACCTCTTGCGTGAGTGATCTCCGCACGAGAGACATGAAAAAACGGCCAACGGGGTCATCCCCGAGGCCGCTCACCCATGTCTTCCAGCATGACACAACCTATACGCGATAACGTGCACAAAGTCAAGGAATCCCGCAACAGCTGCAACGGACAACCATCCGTTAAGTATACGAAAAATTAGGAAATACCGCTCAGACGCGCCGCGTGATCAGACGTCAGCTAGAACGGCAGTTGGGGCAGCGGCGGCGGCGCTGGCAGCCGCATATTTGCCATGCCAGCCGCAATCTCACCGATCTGTTCATTGCAGTTGATGCACGGCACCAGCGACCCCGGCGTCAGCTTTTCCTTCAACGCGGCGAGTTCTTCCAGCAACGGCAGAATCGGCACCACCGGCGGCGCAACACTCATTGAGGCGGCTATGTTCATGGCCCCCGAACTCGCAGCCTGCGCCCCCTGCGCCACGTCATCGATCTTGGGCAAGGCATCCAGTTGCACCTGCAGCGACTGCGCAGGCAGCGGCATCGGTATCTTCAGACTGGCCATATAGCTCAGCATCGCGTTGACCCGCGCAACACCGGCGGGCGTCATCGCATCCGGCCCAAAGGCTTCCTGTATTGTCGCCAGATCCTGCACCTGTTCGGCCATGGTTTTCAACTCGTCAAGCGGGATAGGCAAGGCAGGCACCGGGACAGTCGACAAGACGCCAAGCTGGCTCAGCAGCGCCTTTGTCAGGTTGGGATCGGACATGGCGGGCAACCCCATCGCCGCCGGAGCATTGGCCGCCTGCGCCGTCATTGCCATCTGATATGCAAGATCCAGCTTGGGTCCCGGCAAGGCAAAAGGCGGCATACGCAGGCGCGGCAGCGTCGCGGCAAACCCCATGGCCGAAGAAAACGTGCCCTGCGAATTGGCAGCGCCCGCCTGAGCGGCAAAACTCGCATCCACATTAGCCAGTGCCATCGGGCAGATGCCCTGCGCTCGCAGCGCCAGCGTCACGCGCGCAGCGATGGCCATGTTCTGCATCTGCACGGCTGGCAGCGCCTGCGCCTGTGGCAAGACGCTCGCCGCCAGGCTCGCAACGGCCTGCTGGATATACGCCATCAGCATACGCGGATTTGTGACCGGAAAGACCGGCGCAACCGCCGCCAGTTTCACCATCACCGACAGCATCCCGCCGCCACCCGGAGGCAGTACCGCAGGCAGTTGGATCGTCGGTGCATTGGCCGCAAGGGTCGCCCGCAAATAGGCGTCCGAGCTCATATCCGGCAGCATCGCCGCGAGTTTCATATCCGCGCGGATGTCAGCCTGCGCCTGGGCCTGCAAACCCAGCAGGCTTTGCAGCTTTATCATCTGCGGCGGCACCGCCATGACCGACAGGCTGCTTGCCGGCATCACCGGCAGGCTGAAGGCGGCAGTGTCACAAAAACAGGGCATGGGCGGTCCGATTTGGGGGATGTTGGTCAGGCAGGGCCAGAAGACCCCACCGTACTAAACCCCGTCGCGCGCAAGAAATAAACTCCCTTTCGGACAAACCCGGTCAGTTCCCGGAATTTGCCCGCTCCGCCTCGATCTCGCGCCATTTGGCAACGTTACGGTTATGTTCTTGCAACGTCTCGGCAAAGGCATGCCCCCCCGTGCCATCGGCAACAAAGAACACGAAGTCCGTGTCCTCGGGAGCCACCGCAGCCTCCAGGCTCGCCAGTCCCGGATTGGCAATGGGCGTTGGCGGAAGCCCATCTATCAGGTAGGTATTCCAAGGCGTTACACGGCGAAGCTCACTGCGACGCAAGCCGCGTCCCAACACCCGCTGACCCTTGGTGATCCCATAGATCACAGTCGGGTCAGTCTGCAGCTTCATCCCCTGATTAAGCCGATTCACAAAAACGCTGGCCACCTGGCCGCGCTCTTCGGACAGACCGGTTTCCTTTTCAATGATCGAGGCAAGCGTCAGCATCTCTTCCGGCGAGTTCAGCGGCAACCCGTCCTGACGGCTTTCCCAGACCGCGTTGATCCGCAATTCCTGCTTTTCCTGCATATCGGCCAGAACGGTCGAAACCTCGGTGCCCGGCGTCACCTCATAACTGTCGGGCGCCAGCATGCCCTCGGTCGGCAATTCACCCACATCGCCGCTCAACACATCCCAGGCCTTCAGCGCCTCGGCTACCTGCCAAGTGGTGACGCCCTCGGCCATCGCGATGCGATAGCGCGTGTCAGATTGATCCCGCTTCTCGCCATAGACCTCTGGCGCGGCATCCGCATCGGGGTCAAATTCGGCCAGTTCCACGAATTGCAGGCTTTGGGGGTCGAGTTCGCGCACTTCCATCTGGTTGCGGGTCACGCCGATGCGATAGACGATCTCGGTGCCGCAGGTGCTTGCGCCGCCCTTGGTGATCTGATCAACGATCTGTTCCATCGTCGCGCCTTCACGCACCAGAAAGCTGCCCGCCTTCAAATCCCCGGCCTTATCCTGATAATCCGCCCCGATCCGGAAGATCCGCGCATTGGTCACCGCGCCCTGATCAACGAGATCATTGCTGACCCGGGTCATGTTCGACCCGGATTCAACCCGCAGACAGATCGCGCTTTCCAGCGGCCCGGTGGACCGGTATTGCGATTGGCCCCACAGCACCACCCCGGCAACCAGAAACAGGCCAACCAGCAGGAAGGTCAGCATGTTCGAGGCAAGACTGCGCCACATTTAGCTGGCCTTTCCGAAGATCACGCTCGCATTGGTGCCACCAAAACCGAAGGAGTTCGACAGCGCCACGTCGATCTTGCGTTCCCGCTTGGCATTCGGGGCCAGATCAACCGGCGTTTCGACAGCAGGTTTGTCCAGGTTGATCGTCGGCGGAGCGACCTGATCGCGGATTGCGAGGATCGAAAAGATCGCCTCGATCGCGCCTGCCGCACCCAGCAGATGCCCGGTGGCGGATTTTGTCGAAGACATGGTGACGTTGCCCGCATGATCCCCCATCAGACGCTCGACCGCGCCCAGTTCGATCGTGTCGGCCATGGTCGAGGTGCCATGCGCGTTGATATAGTCGATATCCTTCGGCTCCAACTTGGCACTGGCCAGCGCCGCATTCATCGCCCGTTCGGCCCCATCGCCATCCTCGGACGGCGCGGTGATATGATAGGCGTCGCCCGACATGCCATAGCCCAGCACCTCGGCATAGATCTTGGCACCGCGCGCCTTGGCGTGTTCGTATTCTTCCAGGACCACAATGCCTGCGCCCTCGCCCATCACGAATCCATCACGATCCTCGTCATAGGGGCGGCTGGCCGCTTGCGGGTCGTCGGCATATTTGGTCGACAGCGCCTTGCAAGCATTGAACCCGGCAATCCCGATCTCGCAGATGCAGCCTTCGCCGCCCCCTGCGATCATCACCTCTGCATCCCCGGCGCGAATGATTCGGCTGGCATCGCCAATAGCATGCGCCCCCGTGGAGCAGGCCGTCACCACCGAATGGTTCGGCCCCTTGAACCCGAAGCGGATCGACACCTGACCCGAGGCCAGATTGATCAGCGCGCCCGGGATAAAGAATGGCGAGACCCGGCGCGGGCCACGCTCCTTGATCAGGTTGGCGGTTTCGGCAATCGAGCCCAGACCACCGATGCCAGACCCGATCAGAACGCCGGTACGCAACCGGTCGGCCTCGTCCTCGGGGGTCCAGCCGGCATCATGACAGGCCATGTCCGCCGCTGCGATGGAATAGAGGATGAAATCCTCGATCTTGCGCTGTTCCTTGGGCGCCAGCCAGTCATCGGGATTGAAACTGCCATCGCTGCCGTCACCGCGCGGCACCTCGCAGGCATAGGTTGTCGTGACCCCAGAGGCCACGGCATCAAACCGTGTGATCGGGCCCGCACCCGATTGTCCGTCCAGCAATCTCGACCAGGTTTCCTCAACGCCGCTTGCCAGCGGAGTGACCAATCCGAGACCGGTTACAACGACTCTGCGCATATAGTGCCTCATGCCTGCTTTTCGTGTTCGTCACTGCTCTTAGCCTGCGCGGGGGGCCGGGGGCAAGTGTTGGGCACGTGACGGAACCGGCCATACTCCGCCTAACTGGGCGTCAGACCACAAATGTTTCGATCCTCTATGCACGCCCGCACGCCGCCATAAGCGGCATGCGGCGGAGACGGCAGGCGGGCTGGGTCAGCGGAATTCCGCGACCGGCTCATGTGCCTGACGCGCCAAGTCTAGCGCTTCACTCAGATCCAGCGTCTTGAGAAACAGCGCCCGGCTGGCAAGTGCACCTGAAATATTATGGATATAGGCCAGACGCGAAATGTCATCGCTCGACCGGACCACGCCACTGGCGATGACCGGGGTCCGCGAATGGCTGGCCAGTGCCGAAATCAGGCCCAGCTGCGCCTCAATATCCTCCATATCGCTGTCGATATCCGTCACGATGATCGAGGCCAGCGGCACGCCGTCAAACGCCTCGATGAACCCCTCGGGCGTGAAGGCACTGGCGCTGCGCCAGCCTTCGGTCATCACCTGACCGCGCCAGACATCGACCGACAGCACGATCTGATCCGGGTAGCGCTTGGCCATTTCCTTGACCAGTTCCGGTTCGATCGCGGCCAGCGTGCCAACCACGATACGGGCCGCGCCCTTGTCGATCCAGCGTTCGATGGCCTCGCGACTGCGCATGCCGCCACCAAGCTGCACCGGGATGCCCACCGCGCGAATGATCTCTTCGATCAGTTCCGCATTGCCATCCTTGCCGTCAATTGCATCGAAATCGGTGATCTGCATGTATTCGGCGCCCGCCGCCGCCCAGCCGCGGGCGGTTTCGACAGGGTCCACATGCCACAACATCGGGTCCTCAAGGCGCCCCTTGGTCAGAGTCACGCAATGCCCGTTCTGAAGCTCCATCGTTGGATAAATTATCATGGCCGGTCCCTCCTGCTGAGCCGTCTCGAATCAGCATACCATAACGCGACGCGAATGGGCGGAACGAGCCAGTATCGGCATGATACACTCTGTTTGCGGCCCGCCGCTCAGTTGCGCGCAAGCGGCCCCTTGCGACAGAATAGACAAACGCACTTGCCATTATAGGTGGCATCACGCAGCGGCTGGTACCCCAAGCGCCCCGCAAGGCGCTGCGACGCCGGGTTGTCCGCGTCAATCATTGCGACCAGCGGTCCTGGAATAACGCGGTCGAACCAGTCATGGGCGGCCTGCGCGGCCTCATAGCCATAGCCACGCCCCCGCGCCTCGGGCGCCAATAGCCAGCCGACCTCGGGAAAGGGATCGAAATCCTCTCCCAACGCGCGGTCCTCGAAGAAAAATCCGGCCTGTCCCACCATCTTTCGGGTTTTCTGTTCGATCACGGCCCATTGGCCGAAACCGGTCATCTGCCAATGCCCTGCATTGCGCAGAAACGCGGTCCAGGCTTCACCGCGCGAGCGCGGGCGACCGCCGGTCACGCGGATAATCTCAGGGTCAGCCCATATCTCGGCATAGCGGTCGAAATCCTCCGGCCGCATTCCGCTCAGCGTCAGCTGGGCGGTGTTAATCATCGGGACTGATCGGATCATTGTCTGCTCGTCTGATCTTATGCCTCAAGCGGACCGTGCGACCAGGCAGAGATTCGGGCAAGAGACCGCTTGTCGATTTACCGGCACAGCGCGGCAAACAAACAACAAAAAACGGCGCCTCCCGAAGGAGACGCCGTTTTGTCAGTCGTCAGCGTTGGCTCAGGAAGCTTCGCTGATGAATTTGACCGCATCGCCAAATGTCTGGATGGTCTCGGCTGCATCGTCCGGAATCTCGATGCCGAACTCTTCTTCAAACGCCATGACCAGCTCAACGGTGTCGAGGCTGTCCGCGCCCAGATCGTCGATGAACGACGCATTCTCGGCTACTTTGTCCTCTTCAACACCCAGGTGCTCTACAACGATCTTCTTAACGCGATCTGCGACGTCGCTCATGTCAATTCCTCATTCACATAGGGCCTCTTGGCCCGATTGTCTGCCCTTGCCCGCTCGGGTTGGCTTGGTTTTGCCCGGTCCGGGCGGTTTAGATCCCGGCTCGCCGGGCAAAAGGATGGGGCGAATGATCACCGCCCCAAGATGTGCGCCGCCTATAACACAGTCGGCTCACAAGGCAAACGGTTTCGCCGCCCGCCCAATTTCAGGCCTACAACATGGCCATGCCCCCATTCACATGCAAGGTGGCACCGGTAACATAGGCGGCCTCGGGGCTGGCAAGATACAGAACTGCCGCTGCGATCTCTTCGGGCTCGCCCATGCGACCGGCGGGAACCTGCTGCAACAGACCGGCTTTCTGCTCGTCGGTTAGCTTCTCGGTCATCGCCGTGGTGATAAAGCCGGGTGCAACGGCGTTCACAGTGATGCCCCGAGTCGCAACCTCGTGGGCCAACGCCTTGGAAAAGCCGACCATTCCGGCCTTGGAGGCGGCGTAGTTCGCCTGCCCCGGATTGCCGATCGCACCAACCACGGACGAGATATTTACGATCCGGCCCCAGCGCGATTTCATCATGCCCCGGATTACGCCTTTGCACAGTCGCATGGTGGCGGTCATGTTGACGTCGATCACGCTCTGCCATTCTTCATCCGACATCCGCATGAACAGGTTGTCGCGCGTGATGCCTGCATTGTTGACCAGGATATCGACCGAGCCCATCGCCTCGACCGCATGTTTCGGAAGTGCGGCAACTGCTTCGGCATCGCCCAGGTTGCAGGGCAGCACATGGGCGCGCTCGCCCAGATCATCGGCCAGCGCCTGCAGCGGCTCGACCCGGGTGCCGGACAGCCCCACCGTGGCCCCCGCCCCGTGCAGCGCGCGCGCAATGTCGCCGCCAATCCCGCCCGAGGCGCCGGTAATCAGCGCGTTCTTTCCGGTCAAATCAAACATGTCTCAAGTCTCCCGCTGCGTTTGCAGCACAAGGTTTTCGTTTCGCGCAGGGGTATTCAGGGGAAACCCGCGCCCGTCAATTCTATTGTGCCAGAACAGCCGCAACGTCGTCAGGTGTGCCGACGGCGCTTGAGGTGATGGCCCGGTCGATCTTGCGGATCATGCCCGACAGGGCTTTGCCCGCGCCGATCTCCCAAACGCCGGTCACGCCCTGCGCCGCCATGTATTGCACGCTTTCGCGCCAGCGCACCGAGCCGGTGACCTGCTCGACCAGCAATTGCCGGATCGTGTCGGGGTCCGAGACAGCCTCAGCCCGCACATTGGCAACCAGCGGCACGGCGGGGGCCTTGATCTCGACCCCGGCCAGCGCCTCGGCCATCACGTCGGCGGCGGGCTGCATCAGCGCGCAATGGAACGGGGCGCTGACCGGCAGCATCACCGCCCGCTTGGCGCCCTTTTCCTTGGCGATCACGGCAGCGCGTTCCACCGCCGCCTTGCTGCCCGACACCACAACCTGCGTTGGATCATTGTCATTGGCGGCCTGGCACACATCGCCCTGCGCCGCTTCATCCGCCACCGCACGCACCGCGCTCAGATCGAGGCCCAGAATGGCCGCCATCGCGCCCTCGCCCACTGGCACCGCGCTTTGCATAGCCTGCCCGCGGGTGCGCAGCAGTCGCGCCGTGTCCGACACGCTCAACGCCCCGGCAGCCGCCAGCGCCGAATACTCGCCCAGCGAATGCCCGGCCACAAACGTTGCCCGGTCAATCGACACACCCTCAGCCTCCAAAGCCCGCATCGCGGCCAGCGAGGTCGCCATCAGCGCCGGTTGCGCGTTCTGCGTCAGTGTCAGCTCGGCAATGTCTCCGTCCCAGATCAGATCACTCAGCTTTTCTCCCAGCGCCGCGTCGACCTCGTCGAAAACCGCTTTGGCGGCCGGGTAGGCCTCGGCCAGCGCCTTGCCCATTCCGATGGTTTGCGCGCCCTGCCCGGGAAAAACAAATGCTAATGTCATGGCTGCCGTGTCCTGCGTTCTGTCCTGTCGGCCCCGTTTAGACAACCAGCCCGCGCCGCACAAGCTCTGCATCCGGACACGTTGCTTGTGCGCAGACGTGACTTGTGCCGCCTTGCGGGCACGATAATGTTGCCACACAGACCCAGTCAGGAGCCCTTAATGTCCCTCGCCAATACCAGTCGCAGCTATGGCAGTGTCTCGAAATGGTTCCATTGGCTGACCGCCCTCCTGATCCTGACAGTGATCCCGCTGGGCCTGATTGCCAATTCGCTTGCCGAGGCGATCGTAAATCCCGACATCCCCACAACCGACGCGCAGGTCGCGCGCGCCGCGCTGCTGTTCTCGATGCACAAGACCATCGGCGTCACCATCTTCTTCGTGGCGCTGGCGCGGATCATCTGGACGCTGGTTCAACCGCATCCGGGACTGCTGAACGCCGATAACCGGCCCGAGGCCTTTGCCGCCGAGACCGTGCACTGGCTGCTCTATGGCTCGCTGGTCGCGGTGCCGCTCAGCGGCTGGATACATCACGCGGCAACCACCGGCTTTGCGCCGATCTGGTGGCCTTTCGGTCAATCCCTGCCTTTCGTTCCCAAAAGCGAGAGCCTCGCGGCTTTCACCGCCGGGCTGCACTGGATCCTGCAATGGGTGCTGATCGGGGCGCTGGTGTTGCATATCGCGGGCGCGGTGAAGCATCACGTCATCGACCATGACCAGACCCTGCGCCGGATGCTGCCCGGCCCCAACACCGCGCCGGAACCGCCCGAGCAGCACCGCTCGGCTCTGCCGCCGATTGCCGCTCTCATCGCCTGGGGCGCAGCCATCACCGGAGGCGCAATGATCGGTGCCTTCAACCACGGCGCGCATGAGCATGGCGATCACCATCATGAAGAGGCATCACAACTGGCCGAGGTGCAATCGGACTGGCAGGTCGAAGATGGCAGCCTGGGCATTTCCGTGATCCAGCTGGGCAGCAAGGTCGATGGCAGTTTCGCCGACTGGACCGCGTCCATCAGTTTCGACGCGCCCGACGCGCCCAGCAAGGCGGGCGATGTCGAAGTTGTGGTCTCGATCCCGTCGCTGACGCTCGGCTCTGTGACCGGTCAGGCGCTGGGGGCGGATTTCTTTGACGCCACACAGTTTCCAACGGCCAACTTCACCGCAGAACTCTACAAGACCGAAACCGGCTACGAGGCGCGTGGCCCGCTGACCATTCGCGACCAATCGGTGGACGTGGTCCTGCCCTTCGATCTGGCGCTGGACGGGGATCGCGCTGAAATGACGGGATCGCTACAGCTTAACCGGCTTGATTTCGGCATCGGTCAGAGCATGCCCGACGAAAGCTCTCTCGCTTTTGACGTGGAGGTTGCGGTGTCCCTGACCGCAAAGCGCGGCGCTGAATGAGGTCAGCCCGATAGTTGGCTTGCGCGTCGTTCGCGATACCAAATGATGATCCCGCAGAGAGCTACAAACGAAAGTACGGCATCAGCAAGATCGATAATGTTTCCAAGGCTTAGTCCCTGTGCCATGGCAGACAGAAAGTCGAAAATACAATATGCGCCAAACAGAACAGCTACCCAGAGCTTCTCGCTACGCAAGCCCTTGCCGACGAGCACTAATATGCAAGCCAGCGTTCCGAGGGAAAGCGCTACAAACACGTACGATGCCTCGACCTGCCAAAGACCAAATGCCAAGAATACAATAGCACCGAATGAAACGAGCCAAATCTTGTATCGAACGGCTTGGATAGCAAGGTCCACTACTTACGAGCTTTCTTCATAGCAACGTCTTTCTAACTCTCTAGTATATAACCCCGATCGACGGAAACTCCGAAAACGCAAACACTGTATACGATAGCTGGCTCAGCCAAACGAGAAACGCCGGGGCGAGCCCCGGCGTTTAACAGGTGTATTTTCTGGTCGAATTATTCCGCCTTCATCGCCTCGACCGAGATGAACACGTTCACCTCATCGCTCACGAAAGGCGCGAAGCTGCCAACCTCGAACTCGGACCGCACCAGCGTCGTGGTCGCATCAAAGCCCAGCCAGGGTTTCTTGGCCATCGGATGTTCGCCCGCCTGGTTCAGCTTGGCATCCAGAACCACCGACTTGGTGATGTCATTCATGGTCAAGTCGCCGGTGATCTTGGCGGTGTCCTCACCGGTCACTTCGATGCTGGTCGAGGTGAAGGTGACCAGATCCTCCGGGGACGCGCCAAAGAAATCGTCGGACATGAAGTGCTCGGTACGCTTTTCCCAACCGGTGAACATGGACGTGACCGGCATCGCAACCGAGACGCTGGAATCGGCGGGGTTTTCGGCATCAAACATGATCTCGCCCTCAAACCCCGAGAACATGCCATAGGTTGTCGAGAATCCGAGATGGTTATAGTCAAAGACCACCTGGCTGTGGCTGGCATCCAAAAGGTATTTCTCGGGCGCGGCAAAGCCGGCAGTCGCGGCTGTCGCCAGAGCGGCGGCAAAAAGGGCGGTTTTCATAGGGGTCTTCTCCGGTCAATTGGTTGCGCATCAGTACAGGGCCGCTGAACACGACACCATGACAACAGAATTGCGCCGCCCGAAGGCGACGGCAAGTCTCTATAAGCTCACAATTACTGTGATCAGGTGAACATCCGCCGATCAGGCGGTGATATTGACCATCCCGCTTAGCTGTGCGCGCAGCGTATCGCGCACTTCGGGGGACTCGATCGGCAGGCGCATCAGCATGGTGCCATCCACATCGAACACCTCCAGCAGATTTTCGGTGAACCGGGCGGCGCCGAGGCTTTCGTAGCTGCGACGCAGGACCGTCTGCGGACGTCCGCGGTTGTTCTTCTGCAGCACCCGCACCTCGCGGCGGATCGGGTCGAAATAGGCGTCAGGCTGATTGTCCACATGATGCATCATCAGCAATGCCAGCCCGCAGAGCAGGAAAAACAGCGATGCGCCCAGCTTGAACGTCGCCGCCTCGGCCGACATGTCCGCCCCTGGCAACAGCCACATCAGCGCCGATCCCAGGATCAGCGCGGTGCCGAAGATCCGGAACAGCACCTTTCTTGCCGGCCAGTTTGGCGCAAAGGCAATCATCAATGGCATCGCTTCCTCAAAGCTGGGAAGAGCAACCGCCTGCTCCATCATATCCTTGCGCACTGCTTTCATCCTTCTGGCATCCTTGTCGCATGTGATCCAATTGCGGGAGTTTCTCCCCTTGGTTGCAAGCTTCTGAAGAGAAAGCGTCAGGATTGCGGCACGCCCGCGAAAAATTGGGGCACGCGCAGGGAAATTGAGCGGCAACAGCACCCTGTTTCTGCCCTTGCATGGCGCGTCAGAGGGTGTATATAGCGCCATCCTTTCGCAGGATTTCGAACCGCGCATCCTCTCGTGGTGGGGCAGCGAAAGGTCAAACGCCCCGCCTTTGAAGTGCGCCTTGACAGAAACAGGAGTTCACATGCCGCTGTATGAGCATGTTATGATTGCGCGTCAGGACCTGTCCAACACGCAAGCCGAGGGCCTCATCGAACATTTCGGTGCCGTGCTGTCCGACAATGGTGGCAACCTTGTCGATCACGAGTACTGGGGCGTCAAGACGATGGCCTACAAGATCAACAAGAACCGCAAGGGCCACTATGCCTACCTGCGCACCGATGCACCCGCACCGGCCGTTCAGGAGATGGAGCGTCTGATGCGCCTGCATGACGACGTGATGCGCGTTCTGACCATCAAGGTCGACGAGCACGCCGAGGGCCCCTCGGTCCAGATGCAGAAGCGCGACGAGCGCGAAGGCCGCCGCGAGCGCCGCTGATCTTAGCTTGAGAAAGGACATCTAAAATGGCTGCAAAACCGTTTTTCCGCCGCCGCAAGGTCTGCCCGTTCTCGGGCGACAACGCACCCAAGATCGATTACAAGGACACCCGTCTGCTGCAGCGCTACATCTCTGAGCGTGGCAAGATCGTGCCGTCCCGCATCACCGCCGTTTCGGCCAAGAAGCAGCGTGAACTGGCCCGCGCCATCAAACGTGCCCGTTTCCTGGCCCTGCTGCCCTACGCCGTCAAGTAAGGAGACTGGATCATGCAAGTTATCCTTCTGGAACGTG
The DNA here is from genome assembly GCF_041537905.1 of Ruegeria jejuensis. NCBI lineage: Bacteria > Pseudomonadati > Pseudomonadota > Alphaproteobacteria > Rhodobacterales > Roseobacteraceae > Ruegeria > Ruegeria jejuensis. Next base: position 33,380 of record NZ_JBGRUO010000011.1, read on the forward strand.
TTGCCAAGCTTGGCCAGATGGGCGACGTCGTTGACGTCAAGCCCGGCTTTGCCCGCAACTTCCTGCTGCCCCAGGGCAAGGCCCTGAGCGCGTCCGAGGCCAATATCGCCTCTTTCGAAGCCCAGAAAGCGCAGCTTGAAGCGCGCAACCTGGAGACCAAGAAAGAAGCCGAGGCTCTGGCCGAAAAGCTGGACGGTCAGCAGTTCATCGTGATCCGCTCGGCGTCTGACGCCGGTGCGCTTTATGGCTCGGTCACTCCTCGTGACGCCGCCGATGCGGCCACGGCTGACGGGTTCACCGTCGACAAGAAACAGATCGCACTGGTTGCACCGATCAAGGAACTGGGTCTGCACTCGGTTGCCGTGATCCTGCACCCCGAGGTCGAAGCCTCGATCCAGTTGAACGTTGCGCGTTCGCAGGAAGAGGCCGAACTGCAGGCCTCGGGCAAGTCGATCCAGGATTTGGCGGCCGAAGAAGAAGCCGAAGCCGAGTTCGAAATCTCCGAGCTTTTCGACGATATCGGCTCTGCCGCGTCCGAGGACGAGGAACTGGTCGCAGAGGCCGAGGCCCCTGCCGAGGACGACAGCACCAACTGAGCCTTTGGGTTTTGACAGATCTCAATGCCGCGCGAAGCCCTTCGCGCGGCATTTTTTGTTTCCGAACTACCTGCCACCAAAGCGCCGCACAGATCCCGGCGATGATGGGCCGCGATGCGCGCAAGGTCTGCGCCGAATTTCGATCTGGAAACTCCGCGCGCCCTAAGTCTAATCTCAAGATGAAACGTTCTGGCTGCGGGTCGCATTAACACTCTGCGCCACCAGAACCCGTATCTGGTGAGCGACTATCCCCTGTGGTCGCGTTCTTGGGACAGAAGGATATTCAGATGACGCCTGAAGATGTAAAATCCAAAGCCTTTGCGATGCCGCTGACGAGCCCGTCTTACCCACGAGGGCCCTACAAGTTCTTTGACCGGGAATTCATGATCATCACCTACCGCACGGATATGGGCGCCCTTCGTGCAGTGGTGCCCGAGCCGCTTGAAATTGCAGAGCCTGTCGTAAAGTACGAATTCATCCGCATGCCGGACTCGACGGGCTTCGGGAGTTACACCGAATCCGGGCAGGTCATTCCCGTGACGTATCAGGGCAAACCCGGATCTTACGTTCATTCCATGTATCTCAACGACCACAGCCCGATTGCCGGTGGCCGCGAAATCTGGGGGTTTCCCAAGAAACTCGCCGAACCCAGCCTGCGGGTCGAGAAAGAGACACTGGTCGGAACACTGGATGTCGGCTCGGTTCGGGTGGTGACCGGCACAATGGGCTACAAGCATCGCGAGTTGGACAAAGCGGCTGTACTGGCGGCCCTGGGACAGCCCAGCTTTCTGCTGAAAATCATCCCGCATGTCGATTGCACGCCAAGGATTTGCGAGCTTGTCAGATATTACCTGGAAGACGTGACCGTTAAGGGCGCCTGGCAAGGGCCGTGCGGGCTGACCGTCAACGAACACGCCTTTGCGCCGGTGTCAGGGCTTCCGGTTGTAGAAACCATATCGGCCACCCACATCCTCGCGGATCTGAGCATCGGGCTTGGCGAGGTTGTCCATGATTACCTGAACACCTGAAAAATCCAGGCATCGGCAGAAAACGGCAACGACCGTCCCGGTTGCAGTTCCCCTCGCGCCAGCCCGGCGCTAGTCTGTCGTGAACAGGAGACCACAATGCCCCCCATCCCCCGCCGAACCGCGATGACGATGCTGATCGCGACAACCTTGCTGACCGCCTGCGGAGATCGTGCGCGCGGCACCGAACGGCCCGAGCCTTTCGATCCGCCCCTCTATCCGAATGAGACGCCCGAACTGCGTGCATCCATCAACAAATGGGCCGATCATTACGAGATGCCACGCGAACTGGTGCATAAGCTCGCCATCCGCGAAAGCACGCATCGGCCTTGGGCGGTGAACCGACCCTATTACGGGTTGCTGCAGATACTGCCCGCGACTGCCCGGTCAATGGGGTATCGCGGCTCACCAAAAGGGTTGCTGGACGCGGACACCAATCTGGAATTTGCCGGGAAATATCTGCGCGGGGCCTGGCTGCTGTCCAATGGCGATCAAGCCTATGCGATCCGCCTTTATGCCAAAGGCTACTGGCCCGAAGCCAAACGCGCCGGAATGCTGGTCGAAACCGGGCTGGTGCAGCCGAAATAAGGGCGCGCGCCGGGCCATTCATAACCCGGCGCGCCTCTGGCCTCAGTCTTCGGGTGACATCACCTTCCAGATCACTGCACCGATGGCTGCCCCGATCAGCGGCGCCACCCAGAACAGCCAGAGCTGCGCCAGCGCCGGTCCGTCAGCAAAAAGCGCCACACCGGTGGAGCGTGCCGGGTTGACCGAGGTGTTGGTCACCGGGATCGAGATCAGGTGGATCAGTGTCAGGCCCAGACCGATCGCGATCGGCGCGAAGCCAGCCGGTGCCCCCTTGGAGGTCGCTCCCAGGATGATGATCAGGAAAAACGCCGTCATCACGATCTCGATCACCAGGGCGGCCATCAGCCCATAGCCCTCGGGCGAGGCTTCGCCATAGCCGTTTGAGGCAAACCCGCCGACCCCTTCGAACCCCGCCTTTCCCGAGGCGATGATGTAAAGAACCAATGCCGCAACGATTGCGCCCAGCACCTGTGCCACCCAATACGGCAGCAATTCGCGCCCCTCATGCCGCCCCCCCAGCACCAGGCCCAGCGTCACGGCCGGGTTGAAATGACCGCCCGAGATATGGCCGACCGTATAGGCCATCGTCAGCACCGTGAGGCCGAAGGCAAAGCTGACCCCAAGCCAACCGATTCCCACATCGGCGACACCCGCGGCCAGAACCGCACTGCCACACCCCCCCAGAACCAGCCAGAACGTCCCGAAGAACTCGGCAATCAATTTCTTTGTCATGTTTATCTCCCTCGTGAAATACCCGTCATTCAACGCGATTGTTTCTGACATATGCGGCCAAAAGGCCTCATAATCACGTCCACGTTACCACAACAACAACTTAAGACTGAAAATAGTTGATTGATAACAATCAATAATGCACAGTTACTTTCGTTGATCGGTATGGCTGTGTGTTTTGGTCGGATCGGTCGTGAGGGGAAACGTAATAGGTTTAGTAGGTGACGAGGTGGAGACTGTTGATTTTGTCGTGGGCCAGAGGATTCGGGCCCGTCGCGTAGCTATGGGGGTGAGCCAGGCGGATTTGGGGAAATCCATTGGTGTAAGGTTCCAACAGGTACAAAAATACGAATCCGGTACCAACCGGGTCAGCGCATCGCGCCTTTGGGCGATCGCTGAGGCGCTTGACGTGCATGTAAGCCACTTTTTTGCCGGGATTCGGCCTGCAAGTGCAGATTCTGGTGACAAATCTGCACCAAAAGATGAATTCGGCTTCCTGAAAGAGCATGATGCTGTTGAAATGTTGTCAATCTATCGCAGTTTAAAGCCTGCACATAAACATGCGGTCTTGTCCTTTGTGCGTACATTGACGCAAGATGCAACTGTAAGGCGGTTCGACGAAGCCAAATAGCGGCCCGGACCGCCACCCGCTTGAAAGGGGACATGCGGTGAAGCTGATCGATCTCGGGGCGGCGCCTGATCAGGAAACTCAATACAAAGAGTTTCTGCATCAGTTGTGCGACCAGTTCGAAATGGACCATGCCGCTTATGCGGGCATGAACCCAGCCGCTGGCACAATTCACGGCCACGTCACCTATGGCGACGATTGGAAGGCGCATTACGAGGAAAATCAGTTCCAGCTGATCGATCCAACGTTGCATATGAGCCAGCGCAGCATTGCTCCGGTTGACTGGAGCAGGCTGGAGCGCAGCGGCGACTTTCAGCATGTTTTCAAAGATGCGTCAGATTTCGGCATTTGCGATCAGGGGCTGACCGTCCCTGTTCGCGGCCCTTTCGGAGATATCGGGCTGCTGAGTGTCAACCGCGATTGCAGCTCGGAAGAATGGAAAAAGGTGGTCGGCAACGTGATTGGCGACCTGCAATCCATGGCGGTCCATATTCACGATTCGGTCATGCATTCCGATGAGTTGAGCCGCATCCTCTATCATCCCTCCCTGTCCTCGCGCGAGGTTGAAATCCTGCAATGGGTCGCAGCAGGCAAATCGCAGCAGGATATCGGAGATATCCTGTCGATCTCGCACCGAACAGTTGAAGTGCATTTGCGATCCAGCCGTGACAAGCTTTGCGCGCTGACGACGCCACAAGCGGTCGGACGGGCAATAGCTAACGGTTTAATCTACCCCAGCTAGACTCGAACTTCTCCAACTAAACCAAAAAGTTCGTCCACTACGGGAATCCCCGAATAGTGCTTCCGGTCATGTTGGGTAACTATCAGTTTACATAACCACTCGCCAAGGGGGAAACCATGATACTGGTAATAGATGCCTTAAACAAACACCTGTTCACAAACATCCTTGAGGACATGTTCCAACTTCGTGCACGCGTCTTCGGGGGAAGACTGGGCTGGGAAGTGAATGTGGAAGACGGCAAGGAGATCGATGATTTCGATCATCTGGACCCGGCATATGTCGTTGGGCTGAATGACGATGGCAATGTCGTCTCTTGCGTACGCGCCCTGCAGACCACCGGCCCACATATGCTCTCGGACGTGTTCTCTGCGATCCTCGACGGAGAGCCACCAATTCGTAGCGCGACGGTGTGGGAATCGACGCGCTTCTGTGTGGATACCAACCGCCTGACTCGCGGCAAGGACCGCAATTCCGTATCCTACGCCACATGCGAATTGATGATCGGTTCGCTGGAATTTGCCCAACGTTCGGGCATAACGGATATCGTGACCGTCATCGACCCGGTGATGGACCGTGTCCTCAAACGCTCCGACAATGCCCCATATGATTATGTCGGCAAGAAGGTCGGAATGGGCAAGGTGCCCGCACTTGCCGCCCTGCTCGACTGTTCGGAGGAACGGATCAACCGGGTGCGTGAGTTCTCGGGCATTAACCATGACGTCTTCATCGATGAAGAAGCGGCATTATCCAGGTTCGGCACAACAGCACCCGATCCAAAGCCCGAAAACCCCTTTGCCCCGGCCGCCGCGAACAAAGACAACCTTCCGCGCAGCCAGCTTGAGAACTATCTTTTCGAGCAGCTTGACCAGGCGACCAACGAAAGCGAACGCCAGGCGGCGCTGCGCTTGATGGACGCTCTGTCCAACACCTTGTCCAGCGAACAAAAGACCGCAATGCGCTCGGGCGCGAGCCGCGTTCTGGCCAAAGGCGCCTAAACGCGCCCCGTCTCGCCACTCACTCGCGAACGGAAAGAGCCGCCCCAGATATCTGAGGCGGCTCTCCTTATTTTGGCTCATGCTGTCGCACCAAAGAGGATCACTCGTCCTCAAGCGCCTCGACGGCTTTCTGCAGATCGTCCTTGCTGACTTCCTTGTCGCTGACCTGGGCCAGTTCAAAGACATAATCCACAACCTTGTCTTCAAAGATCGGCGCACGCAGTTGCTGCTGCATCTGCTGGTTCTGCTGCACGAATTCAAAGAACTGACGCTCCTGCCCCGGATACTGACGCGCCTGCGCCATTACCGCCTGGCTCATTTCAGCGTCGGTCACTTCAACCTCGGCCTTCTTGCCCAGCTCGGCCAGCAACAGGCCCAGACGCACGCGGCGCGACGCCAGCTTGTTGTGCTCCTCGGTCGCCTCGATCTCTTCGTGATCATGGCCTTCAACGTCCGGGTTTTCCTCGTGCCACAGCTGATGCGCGATCTGCTTGGCCTCGGCTTCGACCAGGGTCGGCGGCAGGTCGAACGCGACGAGGTCGTCCAGCTTGTCCAGCAGGCCGCGCTTCATCACCGCGCGCGCAGCACCGGCATATTCCGCCTCCAGACGCTCTGAAATCTGCGATTTCAGCGCGGCCAGATCCTCGGCGCCAAACTTGGTCGCCAGTTCATCGTTGATCTCGGCGGCAACCGGTTCCTTCACCTCTTTTATGGTGCAGGAGAACACGGCTTCCTTACCGGCCAGATGTTCGGCCTGGTACTCTTCGGGGAAGGTCACGGTGACGTCTTTTTCCTCACCGGTCTTCACACCGACCAGCTGTTCTTCGAAGCCGGGGATGAAGCTGTTGGAGCCCAGCGCCAGCGGATAATCCTCGGCCGAGCCACCCTCGAAGGCTTCGCCGTCAACCTTGCCGACAAAATCCATAACGACCTGATCGCCATCCTTGGCCTTGGAGCCTTTCTTGCGCGCTTTGAAGTCCTGCGCATTCTCGGCCAGATTGGCCAGCGCCTCGTCCACGGCGGCGTCATCGGCCTTGACCACCAGCTTTTCCAGCTCGATGGATTTCAGATCAACCTCGGGGATTTCGGGCAGAGCCTCATAAGACATCTCGACATGCACGTCGTCGCCTTCTTTCCAGTCCTCATTGGTCATCTTGACCTCGGGCTGGAGCGCGGGGCGCTCACCGCTGTCTTCGAAATGCTGGTTCATCGCGCCGTCGATGCTTTCCTGCATCGCCTCGCCCAGCAAACGCTGGCCGTACTGCTTCTTCAGCAGCGCCATCGGCACCTTGCCTTTGCGAAAGCCCTTCATCTCGACTTCGGGCTGTGCCTCGGTCAGTTTCTCGTTGACCTTGTCGTCCAGCTCGGCGGCGGTGACGACGATGTTATAGCCGCGTTTCAGACCTTCGTTCAGCGTCTCGGTGACCTGCATCTGGTATCCCCATGAGGTTGGGGCGCGCAACCCTGGCGCGCCAAGCAAATTTGACGCCTTCTATTGGCCCTGCCCGGCCTGTGCAAGGCCCATCTGGCGCATCATTCCGGATTCGGACCGCCAAAAAGAAAAGACCGCCCCGGATTCCCGGAGCGGTCCGCTCTTGTACAATCCGATGACGGCTCAGAACCTCCAGCGCGCGCCCAGAACAACAGTCGACAGATCGTCGAAATCATCGGTCGAATCATCGTAGGCGTAGTTCTGATAGGTCAGGTAGGTGTCGACGTTGTAATCCTCGATCCGCTGAGCCACACCCACGCCCCAGACGCTGGAATCGGAGCCATCGGCATTGAAGTCCGAGCCGTCCCAGTAATGCACACCGATGCCGGTCTTACCGAGATTTGGCAGCCAGTTCTCGGTCTCATAAGCGATCTTGGCATAGTAGTAGTTCGGGTCGGTATCCGTGTCGGAATCGACATCGCGGGTACCGGCGGCCACGGTAAAGCTCAGCCCGCTGTCCAACAGAACCGAGGCAGAGCCGATCACGTCCTCACGTTTGGCGCTGCCGTCCCCTTCGCGAACCTGATACGCTAGCGCCGCGTTCAGCTTGGCCCCCGCGAACTCGTTCGAGTAATAGGTGCCGAAATCATAATAGTCGCGGTCGTCATCCTCACCCAGTACGTTACGCCCCCAGGCCGCACCAAAGCTGAAGCCATTGAAGGACGGGGTGTCATAGCGGATGCGCGCCCGCCGCGAGCCATCGAAATCATCCGTAGTATCCCCGACAGTCGGGCCACTGAGAGCACCGGCAGTATCGCGGAAGAGGAAGCTGAAGTTGGAATCGGCGGTGAAGGAATAGAGCGCCAGGCCAACATAGGACAGGTCCTGCTCCGCCGCACCATCGGCAAACATGCTACCCTGACCGGCTGACACCTTACCCCAGTTGCCTTTTAGCGAGAAATCGACATGGCGGATATCCTGACGGGTCCAACCGCCGAAATCATTGCCAAGCTGGCTGGTTTCAGTCGAGTTCGGCAGCCCCAGCGCCGTTTCAAAGCGGAACTGGAAAGTGTTGGCGCCGTAGGGCTGGATCACCTCCAAGCCGACCCGGCTGTTGGATGCGTCGTAGTCGCGCACATTGGTCTCGGTCTCCTGGCCATCATCAACCGAGATGATCGCCGGGTTGAGCTGCCCATAGAGCTTCACATAGCCACCCGAGTTGTTTTCGTACTTCAATTCGGCCGCAGCGGGGGCGGCAAAAGCCGAAGCCGTAAGCGCCGTAAGGGAAACGGCCCTGAGAGTCTTAGTCATTGGAATCACCCATAACGGTAGTTGCTGGAACACCCTGTTCGACTTGATCGATAGATTGGTTTTTATTGATCTAAACAAACGACCCTGGCGCCCAGTCGGCAAACAGATCGCCCGGTCCTTATGTGACCCTGATACTTGAACACGACCCGAAGCAGAGGCCGCATATTGCCGCACAGCTGGTTTCGGTCAATATCCGCCGATCGAACGGGTCGCGCCCGCTCCCCCGACGTTCTCGCGCGGCGTTTTTTGGCCTCAACTGCGATCAAATTACTTGTTTAATCCTTGGAAATATCAGAAACGTTAGCGCAATCATTCCAAGTCTGAAAGCGATCGCATGATATTGTGTTGTGGCGAAGCCCTGATCGATATGCTCCCGGCCCGGACCACCGCCGGAGCAGAGGCCTTTGCGCCACATTGCGGTGGTGCCGTGTTCAACACCTCGATTGCGCTGGGACGTCTTGGGATCGAAACCGGCCTGCTGACAGGGTTGTCGCAAGATTTCTGGGGCGAGATGCTGCGGGACGCCTTGAATGAGAGCCATGTAGATCCCGGGTTTTCGGTTGTCAGCGACCGCCCCACCACCCTGGCCTTTGTGCAGCTCAAGGACGGGCAAGCCAGCTACAGCTTTCATGACGAGAACTCGGCCGGGCGCGGGATCACGTCGCAGGACCTGCCCGATATCCCCGATCGGGTCGATACGCTGTTCTTTGGCGGCATCAGCCTGTGCAACCCGCCTTTCAGCGACAGTCTGGTTGCACTGGCCGAGCGCGAGGCCGGGCGGCGCACCATCATGGTCGACCCCAATATCCGCCCGGGCTTTGTCAGTGACGCCGAGGCCTACCGGGATCGGCTGACGCGCCTGATCGCGGCTGCCGATCTGATCAAGGTCTCGGACGAAGACCTCGCCTGGCTGCGTCCCGATCTTCCCGATGACTTGGGCCGCGCCGACGCGCTTCTGCAGGCCGGTCCCGCGCTGGTCCTGCTGACGCGCGGCAGCGCCGGGGCCACCGCCTTGCGAGCCGGTGCCGAGCCAGTCAGCGCAAAGGCCCGAAAGGTCACGGTCGTGGATACGGTCGGCGCGGGTGACACGTTCAACGCAGGCTTCATGGCCAAGGCGCAAGAGCTTGGCCTGCTGACCCGTCATAAACTTCAAACCGCCAGCGACACCGACCTGCGCTCCTGCCTGTCCTTCGCCGCCCAGGTGGCGGCGGTGACCGTCTCGCGCGCAGGCGCAAACCCGCCCTGGGCCAAAGACCTGACCAACTGATTGCCAAAGGCCACATCATGAAACGATCCGAAATCAACGACATCCTTGCCGAAGGTGACGCCTTCATGCGCCAGCACGGCGTCATCCTGCCTCCCTTTGCCTATTGGCAGCCCGAACAGCTGCGCGGCGACGAAGCGGCACTGATCCGCGATCGCGGCCTGGGCTGGGACATCACCGATTACGGGGAAGGCCGGTTTCACGAGTTGGGCCTGTTCCTGTTCACCACCCGCAACGGCGCGGTCGAGGATCTGGGCGCGGGCAAGGGCATGCTCTATGCCGAAAAGATCATGATCTCGCGTGACAAGCAGCTGTCACCGATGCACCGCCACAACATCAAGGCCGAGGATATCATCAACCGCGGCGGCGGCGATCTGGTGCTGGAACTCTGGGCACCGGACGCAACCGGCGGCATCGACCGCGACGCCAAGGTTACCGTGCCCTCGGATGGTGTGATGGTCACGCTCGACCCCGGTGGTCTGCTGCGTCTGAAACCGGGTCAGAGCGTCACCCTGATGCCCGGCATCTGGCACGCCTTCTGGGCAGAACAGGGTGATTGCCTGATCGGCGAGGTTTCAACCGTCAATGACGACAGGACCGACAACGTGTTCGAAGCCCCGATCGCGCGCTTTTCCGATATCGACGAGGATGTCTCGCCCAGCCATCTGCTGGTGTCGGATTACTGAGACCTGAGGCGGTCAGGCCGAGCACGATCCCGGCGATCGGAAACCCTCGGCTTGCGCTTTTTTCGCTCGCACTCGGTTTCAACCTTTGTTATGCACCGCCGCACAGCGCGGCCCTGGGGCTGCACGGCTGCGGGTGTGGCGGAATTGGTAGACGCACCAGATTTAGGTTCTGGCGCCGCAAGGCGTGGGGGTTCAAGTCCCTTCACCCGCACCATACTGTTTTCAAAAGATAAACCATCGACGCCATGTTGGCGTAGAGACGCGCGAAAACCTGAGTTTCACAATTAGTTTCACAGTTTTCCGTTACGTTCTGGATTTGCTTTGTGCCCGATTGACTGCCCAAGTCTCCCTGTATGTGCAGGAATGAGAGTTTCTACATCGTTAAGGATAATTTCGCGTGTAAGGCCGCAAGTATTGCCGCAGCATTCACTAAGTGGACGTGAGCCTCCTCAAGCGGTATCCATGTTCTGGCGATCGTCTTTGCAGGCAGAAAGATCGAGTCGGAAGGCACCTGAGGAATTGGTGGGGCGACCCAGTAGCCGCGTTCCAAAAAGCTTGTTGGAACTGAACTGCCCTGTCGACGTGTTGCATGGTGTTTTGAAGGGTTTGGGTTCTCAAATATGTGGCAAGTCGATTGTGCAAAGAACACGCTCACCGCGATGTTGCCCTTTCAGCAAAGGCTGCGCGCTCTGAAACGGCGCATCGCCGGCAAGACGCATCAGATTCATGAGCAATCGGTTTATTCAGGTGGTTTTGACCAAATAAACTTCCTGACCGAAGCGGGGCTGGACCTTCGGGACAGCACTATTCTCGAGATAGGGACCGGCTGGTATCCGGTGATTCCGCTCATGTTGCGGGCGGCAGGCGCCAGGCAGGTCATCCTTACGGATGCCCATCCGCTGCTTGACCGGGAAACACTTGAGGCAGCGGTGGACTTCGTGGCAGCGCGCCGCACCGATCTGGCGGAGCGCCTGTGCACCACTGTCGAGAAGATCGAGGAAACTCTTGCCTTTCCCCATGATACACCACTCAATGAAGCTCTGGATGCGCTTGGGTTGACGTATCGCGTGCAGGCGTCGCTCAAGACAATGGATGTCCGCGTCGATGCCATCATAAGTCACACGGTGCTCGAACATGTTCCGCCCCCAGCTATTGTCGAATTGCTGGAGCAGAGCCGCGACATCCTGCGCCCGGGCGGGGTCATTTCCCACGGCATTGACCATTCCGACCACCGGGCGCACAGAGATGCGCGCCTGAGCCGTGTCGACTTCCTGCGCTACAGCGATACGATTTGGGGGCTTCTCTGCCTGAACCCGCAGGATTACACAAATCGCCTGCGCCACTCCGACTACGTCGCGATGGTGGATGCCGCTGGATACGACCTGGCGCTGGAGCGACCCATCTTGGATTCCGGGGCAAGAAAGGACCTGAATGAGATGGAACTGGCGCCCCGTTTTCAATCCCGCGACCCCGACGACCTTGCCGTTTTGTGGACAAATATTCTGGCCCGGCCGCGCACACCGAGTAAGGCAGCGGTTTAAGAGGTGACCTGAGCATTCAGGCTGCGCGTTCAAAGTTTTGGTTTTAAGGAACGTCTGATCTGTATCCCCGCCGGTCTGAATGCGCACAATTTGGCGGTTGCAAAGCCGGTGGCTCAAAAATTGCCGCCCCAACCTCACGCTTTTGCCACATTCCCAACGCCACACTGGCACATGCCGTCAAGTGAGAGCGCCATGACCCAGACCAGTGTCGACCACAGAACCGATCAGCCCACCCTGCCCCGCATTCAGGCAAAGGCAAAGGCAGACACGGGGTTTCTGTCCGGAACCGCTGTCATAACCCAGCGCGGCGAATGCCTGGTTGAAGACCTGGCCAAAGGTGACAAGCTCATCACGCGCGACCACGGCTTTGTTCCGGTGCGAGACGTAAAGCGGACCACCTGCCGCTGCCGCGCGATCTCCTTTGCTGCAGGCTCGCTTGGCGACACGCGACCCGATCAGGATCTGGTCCTGCCCGCCGGGCAGAAAGTGCTGATCCGCGACTGGCGCGCGCAGGCGCTGTTCAATGCCGACCGCGCCATGGTGCGTGCCGATGCCCTGCTTGACGGAGAGTTCATCCGCGATCTGGGCATTCGCGAAATGGTGCTTTACCAGATCGCATTCGATGCCCCCCATGTGCTCTATGCGGGCGGGCTGGAACTGGCGGCGGAACCATCGGGCGCAGCGCTCAGCCACGCAGCCTAGAGCCCCAGTTCCCGAAACACCGCGGGCAATTGCTCTGGCAGGTCCTCGGCGATCAGGCCGGGCCCAAAGTGGCGCGCGCATTCCACGTGCAGCCAGGCCCCTGTTTCCGCCGCCTGCATCGGGGCGAATCCCCGCGCCAGCAATCCGGTGATGAACCCCGCCAGCACATCCCCTGACCCGGCCGTCGCCAGCCACGGGGCAGCGCGCTCATAATGGGCGGAGTTGACCGAACAGCGCCCATCCGGTGCCGCAATCACCGTGTCCGGCCCCTTGAACAGAACAACGCACCCCGCCCGCTTTGCGGCCTCTCGCGTGGCGTCAACCTTGGAATAGGCCGGTCCCTTGGTGGGCACCGCGTTCAATTTTCTGGAGATATCAGGAAAGAGCCGCGCAAATTCGCCCCCATGCGGGGTAAGCACGCAAGATTCATGCAGCATTGCAAAAAGCGCGTCCGGCGCATCCGCAAAACCCGACAGAGCGTCCGCATCCAGAACCGTCGCGCGCGCGCTCTTTAGTGCCCCCGGCACCAGATCCCGAGCCCGCTCCAACCCAAGCCCCGGCCCGAGACAAAGCGCGTTCAAGCGCTCATCACTCAGCAATTCTGCCAGCCCATCGCCCCCTTCGACCCGGCGCAGCATCAGCGAGGTGATCTGGCCCGCCACCTCCATCTGCGCCGAAGGCGGTACCCCCAACGTCACCAGCCCCGAACCGATCCTGAGCGCGCCCCTTGCGGCCAACCGCGCCGCGCCGGTCTTGCCCGCGCCACCAGAAAGGATCAGGGCGTGGCCATGGGAGTACTTGTGAACGGTTTTTTCGTCTTGTGGCGTTCGATCCTTACCGCAAAAAACCCATGTGCCCATACCATCGTTGTCGTTTTCCAGCAGCACCTGAGAGCTGGTCGGATGAGGCCATTTCGATGGCAAACCGATAGGTGCGATTTTCAGCGAGACACATCCATTCGCTGCGGTGGCCAAGTGGTGACCGCATTTTGGTAGGTGAAAACTCACCGCCAGTTCGGATGGCAAGGCCAAGCCCAGCGGACGTCCGCTATCGGAGCAAATACCGCTTGGAATATCGACGGAGACTATTGCTCCTCTGGCACCCAGTTCCATCTCCGCGAGCGGCTGAAGAATTTCGGCAAGTTCGCCCTCTATCGGCCGAGTCAAACCTGTCCCAAACAACGCATCAATGATCCAAACACCTGTGCACAATTGAACCGGTGAATGGCGATCCGATTTGAAATCAGCGAGTGGCGAAACCGCGCCTATGGTCGACCACCGATCATAATTCACCCGCGCATCCGGCGGCAGCTTCTCGGGATCACCATAGAGGAACACCTCCACCTCCCAGCCGCGCTCCTTCAGCAACCGCGCCACGACAAACCCGTCGCCGCCATTGTTACCCGGCCCGCAGAGCACCACCGCCCGACCAACGCTTTCCGCCAGTTCCGGCCACTCCTCGAAAATCGCCTCGACCACCCCCTGCCCGGCCCGCTCCATCAGTTCCAGGCCGGTCACCTCGCCACTGTCGATGGCGGCCTGTTCGATGGCCCGCATTTGGGCGGCGGTCAGCAATTCACTCATCGAAAACCCCTCGCGATTCAAAACTGCGCAATTTTTATGCAACTTGCCTATTTTTTGACCGGGCGTTAGAAATCGCCACGTTCCGGCAGTCCCGGCGCCACTATCGGATTGTGGCTCTTATTCAGACATGATCTGAGCCGGACTGACAAGATTTCAGGGAGGCTCCGCCAATGAAAAAGATCGAGGCCATCATCAAGCCTTTCAAACTCGATGAGGTGAAGGAAGCGCTGCAGGATGTCGGCGTTCAGGGCCTGAGCGTGATCGAGGTCAAGGGCTTTGGCCGCCAGAAAGGGCATACCGAGCTCTATCGCGGCGCAGAATACGTCGTGGATTTCCTGCCCAAGGTCAAAATCGACGTGGTTCTGGACGACGATCAGGTCGATGCCGCCATCGAGGCCATCGTGGGTGCCGCAAAGACCGACAAGATCGGCGACGGCAAGATTTTTGTCAGCCCTGTCGAGCAAGCCATTCGCATCCGCACCGGCGAGACCGGTTCGGACGCACTGTAACCCAACACATACCTTCCAATCAGAGGACCCAACAGAATGAGCAAAGACACAGTTCTTCAGCTGATCCGGGACGAGGATGCCGAATATGTCGACATCCGTTTCACCGACCCGCGCGGCAAGCTGCAGCATGTGACCATCATGGCCGATCAGGTCGACGAAGACTTTCTGGAAGAAGGCTTCATGTTTGATGGCTCGTCCATCGCGGGTTGGAAGTCGATCGAAGCCTCCGACATGAAGCTGATGCCCGACACCGAAAGCGCCTATGTCGATCCGTTCTACGCGGAAAAGACTGTCTGCGTGCATTGCTCGGTCGTCGAACCCGACACCGGCGAAGCTTATGAGCGTGACCCGCGCGGCACCGCACAGAAGGCCGAGGCCTATCTGAAAGCCTCCGGCATCGGCGATGCGGCTTATATGGGCCCCGAGGCCGAGTTCTTCCTGTTCGACGATGTGCGCTTTTCGAACTCGATCAACAAAGTGTCCTATGAGGTCGACGCCACGGATGCGTCCTGGAACACCGACACCGAGTATGAGATGGGCAATATGGGCCATCGTCCCGGCGTCAAGGGCGGCTATTTCCCGGTCAACCCGGTCGATGAAAGCCAGGATCTGCGCTCGGAAATGCTCAGCACGATGAAGCGTCTGGGCATGAAGGTCGACAAGCACCACCACGAAGTGGCGTCCTGTCAGCACGAGTTGGGTCTGATCTTTGACAGCCTGACCAAACAGGCCGACGAGCTGCAGAAATACAAATACGTGATCCACAACGTGGCGCATGCCTATGGCAAATCGGCGACCTTCATGCCGAAGCCGATTGCGGGTGACAACGGCACCGGCATGCATGTGAACATGTCGATCTGGAAGGACGGCAAGCCGCTCTTTGCGGGCGACAAATACGCCGATCTGTCGGATGAGGCCCTGTGGTATATCGGCGGTGTTCTGAAACACGCCAAGACCCTGAACGCCTTCACCAACCCCTCGACCAACAGCTACAAGCGCCTGATCCCGGGCTTCGAAGCCCCTGTTCTGCGCGCCTATTCGGCGCGTAACCGCTCGGGCTGCGTGCGTATCCCATGGACCGAAAGCCCGAAAGCCAAGCGCGTCGAGGCCCGCTTCCCCGATCCGGCCGCAAACCCCTATCTGGCGTTTGCTGCCCTGCTGATGGCCGGTCTGGACGGCATCAAGAACAAGATCGATCCAGGCGAAGCGATGGACAAGAACCTTTACGATCTGCCCGCCGAGGAACTGGCCGGTATCCCGACCGTCTGCGGCAGCCTGCGCGAAGCGCTGGAAGCTCTGGCCTCCGATCACGACTTCCTGCTGCAGGGCGACGTGTTCACCAAGGACCAGATCGAAGGCTATATCGAGCTGAAGATGGAAGAGGTCGAAACCTACGAGCACACTCCGCACCCGGTTGAATACGGCATGTATTACAGCTGCTGATCGCAAGATCGCGGAACAGACTTTGGGCACCCCTTGCGGGTGCCCTTTTTTGTTGCCTTGGCGCGATGCTGCGCCCAGTCTTGCATTGGCACAGCCAGGCCGGAGGTCCAGATGCCCGATACCGCAGACCCCTTTGGAGCGTTCACCGATATCATTTCCTCGGTCGAGGAACTTGAAGAGCTTGCCGGTCCGCCCCTGCCCCAGATCGTAGCCAAGGAGATAGACGAGCTGGACGAGATCTGCCGGGATTTCATCGCGACCTCTCCCTTTTGCGTCATGGCGACCGCATCGCCTGCGGGCCATGTCGACCTGTCGCCGCGTGGCGATCCGCCCGGATTTGTCACCTGCATCACCCCCAACCTGCTGGCCATTCCCGACCGGCCCGGCAACCGGCGCATGGATACGTTCCACAACCTGTTGGGTGACGCGCGCATCGGCCTGCTGTTCCTGATTCCGGGCCGGGGCGAGACATTGCGGGTACGCGGTCAGGCACGGCTCTGTCGTGATCCGCGTTTGCTAGAGACCATGGCAGTGAACGCGCGGGTGCCGAAGATGGCGCTTCTGGTGCAGGTGCAGACCGCTTTCATGCATTGCCCCAAATGCGTGATGCGCTCGCGGCTCTGGCAGCCCGAGGACTGGCCCGACACGTCGGGGCTGGCCGACATGAACCAGGCGATGGTGAAACACGCCCATGTGGCAATGTCGCCCGAAGACTGGTTCCAGACCCTGTTGGAGCACGGAGAGTTGGACCTGTATTGAGTCCAACCCCAAGCGCGGCGCAGGAAGGCACCTCTTTGGCCCCTGCGCGCATTTTCTCTTTAGGGTTGCCGTTACGCCCGCTATCGTCCAGCCCAAGTAACCAGATTGGATGATTGATGCGATTTCTTCTCACAAGCCTTGCCCTCGCCACCACATTGGCAACCGCCGCCCCGGCCCAGACGCTGGACCGTATCCGCGAGACCGGGCAGTTCAATATCGGCTTTCGCGCCGACGCCGTCCCGCTGTCTTACATCAACACCGAAGAGCAGCCCGCAGGCTATTCCGTACTGATCTGCGACCGGATTGCGCAAAGCCTGGCCAACGAGCTGGAAATCGACAATCTCAACGCAACATTTGTTTCGGTCGATACCGAGGACAGGTTCGACAAGATCGCCAGCGGCGAGATCGACATTCTGTGCGGTGCGGCCACAATCACCCTTGAGCGGCGCGAAGAGGTCGATTTCTCGATCCCCACATATGTGGACGGCACCGCGCTGCTCCTGCCCAAGGAGGGCGGTGAGAACCTGAGCGATCTGGCTGGCAAAAAGGTTGGCATGCGCGGCGCAACCACAACCGAAACTGCGGTACGCAACAGTTTCGAACAGGCGGGGATTGAGGCTGAAATGGTGCCTTTCGTCTCTCATCAGGATGGGTTCAAGGCGATGGTTGACGGCGAGATCGATGCCTATTTCGCCGATCAGAGCATCATGCTTGTCAGTTTTGCAGGCGGCAAGATGCAGGACAATTTCAAGATGTCCGACCAGATTCTGACCATTGAGAAACACGGGCTGGCGCTGACCCGCGGCGATACCGAATTCCGCCTGTTTGTGGATCAGGTGATCTCGGGACTTTATGAGGACGGTTCGATGGAGAAGTTCTTTGAAACCACCCTTCCCGGGGTTGAACCCGGTGGCGCCCTTCAGGCGCTGCACATCATCGCGCCGACCCTGCCCTGATCCACATACAAGAAGCGAGCCTGCCATGCGATCCCTGCCATGCCTTGCCCTGATCCTGTCTCTTGCCGCACCGCTGGGGGCGCATGCCGCCAGTTGCGGCAATACAAGCGCCGGGTTTGAGGCCTGGAAACAGGATTTCGACAAGCAGGCCCGCAAGGCAGGCGTCAAGAAAAAGGGACGGCAGGCGCTGGCGGGTGCGCAATATGCCAATCGCACCATCGCCGCCGACCGCAATCAGAAAAGCTTCAAATACACGCTCGACAAGTTCATGCGAATCCGCGGGGCCGATACGATCGTGGCGCAGGGACGCAAGCGCAAGGCGCGCAACCCCGACTTCTACGCCGCGCTGGAGCGGCAATATGGCGTGCCCAGCGGCGTCTTGCTAGCCATTCACGGGATGGAGACGGGGTTTGGCAATTTCATGGGCGACAGTCAGGTTGTCTCGGCCATCGTGACGCTGGCCTATGATTGCCGCCGCTCGGAGTTTTTCATCCCCCATGCCATCGGCGCGCTGAGACTGGTCGATCAGGGCGCGATCACCCCCGCCACTCTGGGGGCCAAACATGGCGAGTTGGGCCATACGCAGTTTCTGCCGGGCAACGCAATGATCTATGGGGTCGATGCGACCGGCGACGGACGGGTCGATTTTTACAACTTGACAGACGCGCTGGCCTCGACCGCCAACTTTTTGCGCCAAAAAGGCTGGAAACCGGGCAAGGGCTATCAGCCCGGAGAGCCCAATTTTGCGGTGATAAAGCAGTGGAACGCGGCCACGGTCTATCAGCAGTCGATCGCCATAATGGGCGCACGCATTGACGGCTGAGCGCCGCAACGCCGCCACAAGATTGCCACATTGCCCTCATGAAGGGGCATAATCACCATAAAATGAAAGGGTTTCCGAATTGGCATCAATCCGCCGATATCCGCCGGACTGCCTCGAATCTGGCAATCGCGGTCACAGTTTCTCCCTCTTCGCCTCTTACCTTGGTTGCTGAACACAATTTCGTGGAGGGTTGTAACAGTGACGGATACGGGCAGGTATCACGGTGGACTGGTAATCCAGGGCTATGAGGATGGCGCGCTTGACCGATTTGGTCAGATCGCCTCGGCAACTCTGGAAGATCACGGTCATAGGGTCGAACGGCAGACATTGGTGAACGCGCATGAGGCGCGCATCGTCACCAGCCAATATCTGGTCAAGCTGACCTATGACCGCGTGGCGGGCCTGAACTCCAAGGATCAGGGTGAAGCCGCGCAGGGCAAGTCCCGTCTCTACATCACCCTCACACCGGTCTCGGCAGAGCTTGCCGATCAGGACATGTCCGAGCTGATCCTGGTCGTGATGCTGTACCGGATGGTGGATCTTGCAACGACCGAGTCGATCGAATGGCTTGACTCGGATGTCTCATTAACCGTCGAGCAGTTCATGGGAGCCTTCGCAAATATCTCCCCAAAGCGGGTGGGCGACCGCAAACAAATCATCGCCAACAAAGGCGAGCGGTTCGCCCCCATCGAAGAAGAGGTCGCAGACCTGACGACCCATTACGACTATGTTTCGGCCCAGACCCCGCATTGCGGCAGGCTGGGGCTGGTAGAGCTTTCCGAGGAAGAGGCGCTTGCGCTGACATTCCGGACCGAGCCCCTGCCCGCCGAGCTGGAGGCCATCGCGCTGGAAGATCAGCCCGAAAGCGACATCCGGCGGCTGACCAGCTGGAGCATGACCGGCTGCCTTTACTTCGTCTCGGCCCCGGTCGCGGTGTCGATGGCGGCGGTCAACCTGATCAAGGGTGAGGATTTCAGGCTCAACACCCATGTGCTGGCCCTGACCAGCTCGATAATGATCTACAAGAATACTGGCATGATCGACAGCGTAACATCCTTCTTTTTGTGATGTAGTCTCTCTCTCACCGTCTCTCTCGTGCCTGTAAGATCGCCCCGTTCTCCGAGCGGGGCGATCTTACGTTTGCGCGACGTCGGCGCGGGCCAGAACATATGTGTGGATCGAAAAGACCACCGCACCGGTCTGCGGCAGGCGCAGGATGCATTGCCGTTCGCTGCGCAGGTAGTCCGCCGCCATGGCCTCGGGGGTCTCGCGACGCGCCGCCGCGCTGCGGGGCTGGTGCAGTTCCGGGTCCGCGTACCAAAGCGCGTTGAATCGCCAGAGCGGGCGCTCTGGCTGCACCCCGTCAAACAGGCGCTGCACGCGTTTGGCGATGCCACCATCATACGACGCAACCGGTTCGTGGATGCCAACCAAGGGGCGCAGGTATTTCTCGGCCAGCAGCCAGCTTGCCGGAAAACACAGCACCGCGCCGGTCAGCACATGTTCCTCGCCCTGTTTCTGCAACAGGCACAGATCCTCCTGCACCAAGCGGCCCAGCGTGCCCATTGGGTCGGAACGGTCGATGGTGACATTCACTCCATCGGGGCGCGTCACATGCGCGCCTGCCCCCGGATAGGCAAGGCTTAGCACCAGATCGAGCAGTTCTTCAGCCGCCAGGCGTGCGGCCTCATCCAGCGCCAGCACCTCGGCGCGGCGGTCTGCCAGCAACTCCTCGCGCCACGCCATCTGCCCGGCAAAGACCTCGTCACGGATCAGCCAGTCCTGCATGCGCAAGGGCGCGATACCCGGCAAGGGCCGGGGCACCAGTGGATCATAGGGAAGGCTGCGCTGAAGAAGACCCGTCATGACAGGGCCTTAGCACTCCCTGCCCTCTCTGTCGGCCCAAAAACGACATGTGCTCAGGTCGCAATCGACCGGCATCGGGGCGCAAAACTGCGCTCAACTGGTCTCAGCAAAAAGGGGGAGAGCCACCGTGAACACGCATTACCGGGACAGCCGCAAGATTGACCCCACGCGCGGCGCAACGCTGGGGGACGGCACGCCGAACGACATGGACCGGATCGAGATCGGCCCGACGCAGCTTGCCTTTGCGGAATGGGAGACCGCAGGGCTGCACCTGCCCAACCTGGAGCGCATGCGAGAATATCGCTGGAAACGGTTGACCCAGCACATCGTTGATCGCGGCTATGCCGGGCTGTTGATGTTTGATCCGCTCAACATCCGCTATGCCACTGACAGTACCAACATGCAGCTCTGGAACACCCATAACCCGTTTCGCGCGGTGCTGGTATGTGCCGACGGCCATATGGTGATCTGGGACTACAAAAACTCGCCTTTCCTGAGCAGATTCAACCCGCTGGTGCGCGAACAGCGCTCGGGCGCGGACCTGTTTTATTTCGACCGGGGCGACAAGGTGGATGTGGCAGCGGATGTATTCTCGAACGAGGTACGCATTCTGCTCGCCGAACATGCGCCGGGCAATATGCGGCTGGCGGTGGATAAAGTGATGCTGCACGGGCTTCGGGCGCTAGAGGCGCAGGGCTTTGAGATCATGGAGGGCGAAGAGGTCACCGAAAAGTCGCGCTCGGTCAAAGGCCCTGACGAAATCCTTGCCATGCGCTGCGCCAGCCACGCCTGCGAAACCGCAGTGCAGGCAATGGAGGATTTCGCGCGCGCCAATGTGGGCGATGGCGTGACCTGCGAAGATGATATCTGGGCAATTTTGCACGCCGAGAACATCCGGCGCGGCGGCGAATGGATCGAAACCCGCCTGCTGTCCTCGGGCCAGCGCACCAATCCGTGGTTCCAGGAATGCGGGCCGCGCGTCACGCAGAAGAACGAGATCATCGCCTTTGACACCGATCTGGTCGGCTCTTACGGGATCTGCGTCGATATCAGCCGCACCTGGTGGGTCGGGGACAAGCCACCGCGCCCCGATATGATCTATGCCATGCAGCACGCCCACGAACATATCATGACCAATATGGAGATGCTCAAACCCGGCGTGATGATCCCGGACCTGTCAGCCAATTCACACCGGCTTGATGATTGCTTCCAGACGCAAAAATACGGCGCGCTGATGCATGGGGTCGGTCTGTGCGATGAATGGCCGCTGGTCGCCTATCCCGACAAGGCGGTGCCCGGCGCTTATGAGTATGCGCTGGAACCGGGCATGGTGCTCTGTGTCGAAGCCTTGGTGAGCGAGGTCGGTGGTGATTTCTCGATCAAGCTCGAAGATCAGGTCCTGATCACCGAGGACGGCTATGAGAACCTGACCACCTACCCGTTCGATCCCGCCCTGATGGGCGGCTGAAACAGATGCACTCAGCCCGCGGGGCTGGGCGCAGTATCCCTGTAGTTCCCGACCTCCTCACTGAGGTATTTATTGTTCCGCTCGCGGATTTCTGCGGCCGCATCATCATAGAGGAAGGGCAGGAAGGCATATCTTCTGCCGCGCGTGACCTTTGACACCGCATGTAACAGCGAACAGGAAAAGATGACCGCCCCGCCGGGAGGCGCCTTGAAGCTGCGGGTTCCGTATTCCGGGAACGAGACCTCGCCGCCATCAAAATCGGCATTGAGATTGATCGAGACCGCAAAGCGGCGATGCGCGGTGCCTTTGGTCGTGTTGTCGCGATGGGGCCTGAAATGCCCGCCATCTTCTGCCGAGTAGCAGGAGACGATGTATCGCTCCATGCGGGTGACGTGGAACTGATGGATCTTGGCAATCTCCGGCACGACCCGACGATTGACCCGGCCTTGCAATTCCTTGATCAGGGCGTTGTCCTCGATCTGGAAATCCCGCCGGCTTTTGTGCTTGCGGTCAATCTTGGCCACGGTCTTGCCGCCCTCATCCCGCATGAACCCTGTCTCGATCCCGCCATCTGCCTCGTAGAGGCTGATCAACCGGTCGCAAAGCTCTGCCTCGAAGACATTCGGCAGGACGATAATCGGCGCCTGAAGCTCCAGCCCGGAAAATCTCACCGGCGGCGGCAAGGCATCCAGATAGGCCGTCAATTCAGCAATATCGCTCTGGTCCGTCTTGAAGGTGATCAGCTTCATGACCCGCATGGTAGGATCGATCACAACCCAGAGTCGCCGTATCTCTGGCGCCGGAGGCAGTTCGGTGGCATCCTTGTCCACCACACCGTAGCGCCGACTGACGCTCAGATCGAGGTCGAGGAAAAAGCGGTAGCCGGGATATTGCTCCGTCAGTTGCGCAGGATCGTCGTCTGTGGGGTCGATTGTGACACCAAAAAAGCTGGCAAACGTGTCGTCGAAAAGATCCTTGCGCTCGAACATCGCCTGCAATGCAGCCTGACCATGCGGGTCGCTGGCACTGCAAAAGAAGCACAGCACAAGATATCGGCCAGCAGCCGAATTGAACACGAATTGCGGGTTCTGGAAGGAACGTTGAACAAAGTCCGGGGCAACATCCCCAGGAAGTAAGTTTAAATATGTCGCCATCTCAAATACCGTGCGTTGAACACTGTCCCAAGTCTAAGTCACCGCCCCGTTTCGGGCAACATTCCTGTCAGCGCGGCCCGTCACGACCGGATCAGTTGGGCAGAACGCAACACTCGACTCGCGGAATTCCGGCAATATGGCCTTGCTTCCGCAGGCGGAGCGGCGGGCAAGTCCGGCCCCTGCCCGCCGCAGCGCTCACCGGGTCTCAGACCAGGTTGAGCGTTTCACATTGCCGTGCCAGTCTTCTGCCGGTGGCAGAGTCCGTGCGGTGTCGGACTCGGGTTCAAATCCGTCCGGCGCGCCGCCATTGATCCCGGCGCCAAGCGCGATGCCAAGGCCCAGGGCGAGGACGGACCACAAGAAGGTCCTGCCCCGTTCCACGCCGAGGCCGGTGTTTTTGTGAGCAATCATATCGTGCATATCCATATCTCCTCATCTGATCATGAGATGAACAGAAGATAGGAGCGGATTGATCGTCACAAAAACGAATTAATGTTTGCCAACGCATCACAAACCATGATGTTTCAGGTTAACCCGGTCTATAACCCCAGAAAATCCTGCATCACTTTCGCCTGCAGTTTCCGGCCATCAGGATCGGCTTGGGTCTTGATGCGGCACAGGTCTTCGGCCCAGTCCGACGTCCGGGCGCGGATCGGCGGGGTTTCAGCTTCCATGCAGCGCAGCACAACCTCCGCCACCTCATCGGCGGTCTGATAGGCAGTATCGCCACGCGCCTGCGAGCCGCCGATATAGCTCTGCAGGATGGGCAGGTATTCATCCTCAAGCATGCCACCGGTCTCGTTGACCTGTTTCAGTACCGAATTGGCGAACTCGGTCTGGATGCCGCCCGGCTCGACCACGGTAAAGTTGATCCCGAAATGCGGCGTGACATAGCTGGCCAGCGCCTCGGTATAGCCTTCGACGGCGAATTTGGCCGCGCAGTAGATCTCGTTGAAAGGCTGACCCACCAGCCCGCCAACCGAGCCGATATTGATGACATGGCCGCAGCGGGCCGCGCGCATATGCGGAAGGGCCGCCTTGGTACAGCGCACAACGCCGGTGAAGTTCACATCCAGCACCCATTGCACATCCGCCATCTCGGCCTGTTCGGTCGAGCGGACATAGCCCGCGCCCGCGTTATTAATCAGCACATCGATCCGCCCCTCGGTCGCGATGATCTGCGCCACCGCAGCTGCCACGCTGGCATCGTCCTGAACGTCCAGTTGCAGGCAGGCGACGGAGACACCGGCCTGGGTCACAGCCGCGTCCAGCCCCGCGCGCTTGTCCAGATTGCGCATGCTGGCATAAACCTTGTGCCCGGCTCGCGCCGCCTGCACGGCAAGGCTGACACCCAAACCGGTTGAGGCCCCCGTTATCAGGATTACTTTACCCATATTTTCATACCCTTATATATCGAAGCTCATGTTTCACTGACCGTCAGCGCAGATCGACCGCCAGACCCGGTCATAGGTCAGGTCGATCTCACCTTGGGTCGGGTGTTCGTTCGTCATCAGCGCCATGCGCGCCAGGTGCATTGCAGGCGCGACCAGCAAGACGGTCACAGTCCGCACCGGCAGAGGCGCAAGGGTTCCATCGTCAATGGCAGCTTGCAGCATGGCGCGAATCTCGTCCTGCATATGCGCGATCGAGTTGCTTTGCTCCGGGCTCAGTATCTGCGCCGCACCGGCATATTCCACAAACAGGAAGGCCTGCGGGTTGGCGCGGACATAGTCGAACATGTCCAGCCACATGCGGCGGATCATGGCGCGCGAGGTTGGCTCCTGTTGGGCGGCCACCATGATGGCGTGGAACTCTGTCTTGATTTCGAGATAGAGCGCCTGCAGCATCTGCTCCTTGCTGTCGAAATGCAGGTAGAGCGTTCCGGGCGCGACCTTTGCGCGTTTGGCCACGGCCGCCATCGAAACCGCGCCAATCCCCTTTTCCGCCACTTCCTGCAACAGGGCGGTGCGAATGGCGCTGCGAATCTGGGTTTTACTGGGTCGGGGCATAGGGTCATGTATTTGAGAAATGAATATTCATTTCTGAATAATGCCTACCAACTGCGCATACAAGACCGGCGACTCCTCTGGGCGGGTTAACGCCAATGCACGGTGCCGTGAACAGACGGCTTGCCTCTTGGAATCTGGCCGCCTCAACGCCAGTCTCTGATGGAAAGCGAGAGGATCACCCATGCCCACTGAACGCATCACATTTGCCGGTCATGACGACAGCCAGCTTGCCGCGCGGCTTGATCTGCCGGACGGGCCGGTCCTGGCCACCGCGCTTTTTGCCCATTGCTTCACCTGCTCCAAGGACATCCCGGCAGCGCGGCGCATCGCGGCGCGGCTGGCAATGATGGGGATCGCGGTGCTGCGGTTCGACTTCACCGGGCTAGGCCATTCGGCGGGTGAATTCGAAAACACCAGCTTCACCTCGAATGTGCAGGATCTGGTGGCTGCCGCGCAGTATCTTGTTGGCCGCAACATGGCTCCGGCGCTGCTTATCGGCCATTCGCTGGGCGGTGCGGCGGTGCTGCGGGCGCGGGCGGGCATCCCCTCGGTCAAGGGTGTGGTGACGTTGGGCGCGCCTGCTGATCCGGGCCATGTCTCGCACCATTTCGAGGCGGCCTTGCCGCAGATCGAGGCCGAGGGCGTGGCCGATGTCACCCTTGGCGGGCGGCCCTTCCGGATCGGCAGGCAATTTGTCGAGGATATCGCGCAGGCCCAGTTGGAACCCGCCATTGCCGAGTTGAACGCCGCGCTTCTGGTGCTGCACGCGCCGCTGGATGATACCGTCAGCATCGACAATGCCGCGCAGATCTTTTTGGCCGCCAAACACCCCAAAAGCTTTGTGACGCTGGACGATGCCGATCACCTGATCACCCGCCAGAGTGATGCCGATTATGCCGGTGAGGTTATCGCCGCCTGGGCCGCGCGCTATGTCAACCTGTCGCCACCCGCCCCGCCACCGGGCGCACCCGAAGGCGTTGTGCGGGTGACCGAGGCCGACGCTTCAGGCTTCCGGCAGGATGTGCAATCAGGCCCGGACCATCACGCCGTTGCGGATGAGCCTGCCTCTTATGGTGGCACCAATAGCGGCATGTCGCCTTATGGCTTTGTGTCTGCCGGTCTGGGCGCCTGCACCTCGATGACGATCCGCATGTATGCGCGCCGCAAAGGCTGGCCGCTTGAGGGGGTCAGCGTCGATACCTTCCACAACAAAGTCCACGCCCAGGACGCCGAGGCCGCAACCCGTGGCAAGGTCGACGAGTTCCGCCGCATCATCCGGCTTGACGGCCCGCTGAACGCCGAACAGCGCGCCAAACTGCTGGAGATCGCCGACAAATGCCCGGTGCATCGGACACTTGAGGGCTCCTCACATGTGGTGACCGAGCTGGTGGCCGGTTAGCGCATAAACTTGCAGTTCGATAAGGGCGCAGACCCGACGTGTATTTAGGCCTATATAATGGGCGATGTAGATTGGCATCCTCATGGGTGCAGAACCAGTTATATTGTAATGTTCAAATGGGATGCGTTTCCATGCTTTTATCCAAGTCTTTCTCGAATGTGACCGTAGGCCTGTTTGCCCTGGTCAGCCCGCTCGCTGCTGATACAACATCAAATCAGGCCGAAACGCTGGATTCGGGGTTCATTTCCTACGGGGATGATCTGAATTCTGACAGGTGGTACATCTCTAAATACAACAACGAGGCTTCGTGGCTCGATACGGTCTGGAGCCGCGACGCGGTGGAGTACGATCCGAAGGATGGCGCGCTTGTGCTATCGCTTTCGCCCGCGCCCGCCAGCACCGGAAAATCCTTTCAGGGCGGCGAGGTACAGCTGCGTCAGCAGACCTCCTTCGGTCGCTATGAGGTGATCATGACAGCTGCCCCAGGGGACGGAGTCGTGTCGTCCTTTTTCACCTATACGGGCCCGCATTTCGAGACACCGCATGATGAAATCGACTTTGAGTTTCTGGGGCGAGACACATCCGAGGTCTGGTTGACCGCCTTCGTTGAGGGCGAAAAGAAACCCGGTCAGGCGGTCGATCTTGAATTTGACGCCACAGAGGGGCCGCATCTTTATGCGTTTGATTGGCAACCCGACAGCCTGACCTGGTATGTGGACGGACAGGAACTGCTGCATGTGACCGCTGAAGACGCTCCGATCCCGTCCCTTCCCCAAAAAATATTCATCAACATCTGGGTTGGTGGCGAGGGACAACAAGACTGGACCGGCGCGGCGCCGAAAAACACAATGAGCACCGCGCGCTATTACTGTATCTCCTACCGCCCGGCGGGTGCAGATACGCCGCAATGCTCGGACTGGTCACCGCAGTGAGGTGATCGCCACGCTTCGCACATTTGTTCAGGCCCCAGCGGAGCGCATTGCCAAACTTTTTGCGGCCGACGCCTAACGCCGCCCGCCGCGCGCGGGCATCGGGCGCGCCACCGGCGGGCGGTGCACCGGCGGACGGGCGACCGGGGGTCGGGCCACGGGCGGTCGGGCAACCGGAGGCCGGGCGATTGGTGGCTTGGCGATCGGTGGCTCAGGCCGGACCGGAGGGTCGGGCCGATCAGGGCGGTCCGGCTCGTCAGGCGGGCGCGGGTAGCCGTAGTAATAGTCATTCCACAGCATCGAATCATAATAACCGCCGGTGCCGGCACCGACATAAACACCGTCGCAACCCGCCAGACCAAGAAGCCCAAGAGCAAGAACAAGCTTTTTCAACATCTTACCCTCCTTACCTGATCGCCCGGAACGAGCTGTAGATCGCATTCACATCATTGACCAATTCCGGGTTCGCCCCGTTCTCGATCACCGCAAGCGAGATCGCGACCCGGTTGGTCGGCAGATCGATCAGCAATGCAGTGAAACTGACCGCGCGCCCGTCGCGCCGTCCGGTTCCGGTAATGCGATTGGCGGGCAACCCGCCCAGCCTGATCGAGGTGCGCCCGGTGACCTCGGGATCAGAGACCAGCGATTTGCCGATGCCCGACAGATAATCTGCGGCCTGATCCAGCGTGCTGATACCGTTGGGCGACAGAAACCCCACCCAGACGCCCTTATCGGCCACCGGCTCCAGCCCGATGACCCGGTTGATCAGCCGCGCCTCGCCGGTTTCAGGCGCGGTGATGGCTCGGGGGCCACCAGCGCGCACCTGCCAGAAATCCGGTGCGCTCAGCCGGAACAGGGCCTGCCCGTCGCTTTCATAGGTCAAGGGCATGTCCGCAAGCGCGGCACCGGGCAGCCCCGCAATAAGCGCGGCACATACAGCGCGGCGCAGAAGCGTTTTGGCAGGTCGCATGAAACTCACTTTCATTGATCGGTCAGGGCGATCATTGACCGTCAAGCGCAACCTGTAAATGCTTAATATCGCTGGAAACAGCCCAATATGGCGCAAGGCCCTCACCGCCTCGCGCCCCATCTTTCGTTCTTGCTGAAAGGCTGAGTGGCTGCTAGCCCTGCCCTCATGGACAAGCAGATCGTATGTATCAACTGGGGCACGAAATACGGCGCGCCCTATATCAATCGTCTCTATGAGATGGTGCGCGCCAATATCAAGCCACCTTTCCGTTTTGTCGCCTTCACCGACACGCGCGAAGGGGTTCATCCCGACATTGTCTGCTTTGATCTGCCCGAAATGCCGGGTTTCATGCCCGAACGCACCATCGGTCAATGGCCGAAATCACGCCTCTGGGCGCCTGAGTTGGGCGATTTGAAGGGGCCGTTCCTGTTCCTCGATCTGGATGTGGTCATCACCGGGTCGCTGGACCCGTTTTTCGAGTTCGGCTCGGAAGAGGATGTCGTCCTCGCCCGCAACATCACCAAGCCGCTGCACAAGCTGGGACAGACCTCGATCTATCGCATGCCCGTGGGGGCGTTGGCACCTCTGCAGGCGCAATTTGCCGCCGACCCTCAAGCCGTTGCGGATAAATACCGTTTTGAGCAGCATTTCGTCACCAAGAACGCGCCAAACGGGATCAAGTTCTGGCCCGGCGGCTGGGTGCGCCATTTCCGGATCGAGTGCATCCCGACCTTCCCGCTGAACTATTTCAAACCCTCGCGCCCGCCCAAAGGCACGCGCGTGGTGATCTTTGCAGGCTCGCTCAACCCCCCGGACGCCATTGCCGGGCGCTACCACCCCAGATACGAGTTCCTGCCGCCCTGGCAGCACATCAAGCGATCGCTGAAATCGCACCGAAAGCTGCGATACCTGCGCCAGTTCATGTGGCCTGCGGATTGGGTCAAGGATATCTGGGACAAGGCCGATCGCGCCTGGCAAAGCGCGCTTGAGACCAGGAAATAGCACTTAGTCGCTCTGCCGCTCATACCGGCTTTTCATGACATAAGATTTGCGCGGCCCCGAGACGGTCCAGACCACCGACCAGCGGGGCCAGTCGCTGAAATCATATGCCGCGTCGTAGCTGTCGGGCGGGCAATCATGATGGTCACGCGGGCTGTCCTGCCCCAGCGCCAGATGGTGAAAGAAGCGCCCGTCCTCAAACCGGATGTCGATGCCGCCCTGCCCCTGCTGCCAGAGATAGCGCCGCGTGGCCTGCATCGGTGCCTGCCCGGGCACCTGCAGGCGCAGCGCCTCGTCATAGATCAGCGCATCATCCTTCCAGACCAGCGAGGCAGTGCCTTCGGCGCTCAGCACCTGCCCGGCCTTGGCATCAGTGATCTCGCGCGTGATGCGCCAGTTCCCGGCGAACGCATCAAGGCTTTGCGGCAGCGTCATTCCACATAGGTCCCGTCGGTCAGGTCGCCGCCCGCGCCGATGAAGCGGATCACATCGCCCTTTTGTTCGATATTGTAGCAGGCCCAGATATCGGAGGGCGGCCAGACCGAGCAATATTGATCCCCCCGCACCGCCCATGTGCCAGTGCTGGGACCGTTTGAGAAATAGTGTGTCTGCATCGACGACTCGAATGTCTGCGTCGCCCCACCCTCATAGGCCAGCTTGCGGTCTGTCAGGGCGGCCAGAATGTCATCTCCGCTCAGTATGCGGAACTCTTCCGCCGCCAAACTGCCCGGCACCAGCGCCAAAATCAGGGCAAACCGCCTCATATCCACTCTCCTGCCTTGTCCGCACGCGATCACGGGTCTATGACCCGCCCCGTATCCGCATGCCAATCACAAAAAGGTGCCGCTGCCAATGATCCCTCGTTATTCCCGTCCCGATATGGTCGCCATCTGGTCGCCCGAGACCAAGTTCCGCATCTGGTACGAGATCGAGGCGCATGCCTGCGATGCGATGGCCGATCTGGGCGTGATCCCGCGCGAAAACGCCGAGGCGGTCTGGAAGGCCAAGGATGTCGAGTTCGACGTGGCCCGCATTGACGAGATCGAGGCGGTGACCAAACATGACGTGATCGCCTTTCTGACCCATCTGGCCGAACATGTGGGCAGCGACGAGGCGCGGTTTGTGCATCAGGGTATGACCTCTTCGGACGTGCTGGACACCTGTTTCAACGTCCAGTTGACCCGCGCTGCCGATATCCTGATCGAGGATATGAAAGGGTTGCTCGCCGCCCTGAAACGCCGCGCCCATGAACACAAAGACACGGTGCGCATCGGGCGCAGCCACGGCATCCACGCCGAACCCACGACCATGGGGCTGACCTTCGCCCGCTTCTATGCCGAGATGGACCGCAACCTGAACCGGCTGGAAAAGGCCCGTTACGAGATCGCCACCGGCGCGATCAGTGGCGCGGTCGGGACCTTTGCCAATATCGACCCAGCCGTCGAGGAACATGTCTGCGCCAAGCTGGGGCTGGAGCCCGAGCCGATCAGCACACAGGTGATCCCGCGCGACCGCCACGCGGCGTTCTTTGCCGCGCTTGGCGTGGTCGCCTCATCTATCGAAAACGTGGCCACCGAAATCCGCCACATGCAGCGCACCGAGGTGCTGGAGGCCGAAGAGTTCTTCTCGAAAGGCCAAAAGGGCTCGTCAGCCATGCCGCATAAACGTAATCCGGTACTGACCGAGAACCTGACCGGTCTGGCCCGTCTGGTGCGCATGGCCGTTGTTCCGGCGATGGAAAACGTGGCGCTCTGGCATGAACGCGACATCTCGCACAGCTCGGTCGAGCGCAATATCGGCCCGGATGCCACCATCACGCTCGATTTCGCGCTGGCGCGCCTGACCTCGGTGATCGACAAGCTGGTGGTTTATCCTGACAACATGATCGCCAACATGAACAAGTTCCGCGGTCTGGTGATGAGTCAGCGCGTGCTGCTGGCGCTGACCCAGGCGGGTGTCAGCCGCGAGGACGCCTATAAGCTGGTGCAGCGCAACGCGATGAAGGTCTGGGAAGAAGGCAAGGACTTCAAGACCGAACTGCTGGGCGACGCGGATGTGACAGCGGCGCTAAGCCCCGACGAGATCGAAGAGAAATTCGATCTGGGCTACCATACCAAACATGTCGACACGATCTTCAAGCGGGTCTTCAAGGACTAGAACGTATCGCGCCGGGTGGAACCTGTTCCTGACCCGGCGCGTGCCATGTCCCTGCAAGTTTCATTGCCCCGATCTTAAACCTTCTTCATAAGCCTGCGCGCCGCTTGCGAATGGGCATGGCCCCTCCATGTGGGACGCAACACATGAATCAAGAAGGGGCCGACGCCATGGCGTATTACAACACCAACACAGACGCATATCTGAACACCGAGGTTCGGGCCGCGGACCAGCACGACCGTGACCTGTTCGCTACCCATACCCTGCTGCAAACAATCGGCGATCCAACGGGCAAGACCGTGATCGACCTGTGCTGCGGCGACGGGCGGCTGGGCTGGAAGCTGCTTGAGATGGGGGCGAAATCGGTGATCGGTGTCGATATCTCACGCGAGATGCTGAAACGTGCGGGTGATCAGCGCAAAGTGCTGCCGCTGCATATGCGCGAGCGCATTCGCTTTGTTCAGGCGGATCTGCGGAAATCGACACTGAAGCTGCCGCAAGCAGATATCGTGACCGGGCTTTATGTGCTGCACTATGCCGACTCGCCCGAGGCCATCGGCGGCATGGGGAGGTTCATCGCGCGCCATATGAAACCGGACGCGACCTGCGCGATGGTGACGCTGAACCCAGATATTGACCCGAACCGGGATCATTCCGCCGCGCAGGCAGAAGAAGGGGTTCATATCACGTTCAGCGACGGCCCCGAAAGCCACATGCGTATCGGCGAATTCAGCTGTCCGATCTGGCGCTGGACCCGCGACGTGCTGGAACCGAATCTGGCAGATGCCGGTTTGCAGAACTTTGATTGGCAGGCTTGCGACCTGCCCTATTCGCGCCCCGACCTTCGCACGCGCTATGCTGAATGGCTGCGCAACCCGCAATGCGTCGTGTTCTCGGCGCAACCTACCCCCGTGGCCTGAGCCCGCCGTGTCACCGCCAATACCGGCGGTGACCATTGCGCCCGCGACAGATCGCCCAAAAGATGTTATGGTCGCCTTGTAACTCCGATACAGGGAAGGAGCGCGACCATGAAACTCCGGATCATCGTGACCGCAACCGTGCTGGGCCTTGCGCCCGGACTGGCATTGGCGATGGGCTGCAACTATGGCCACGACCAGCAAACCCAATCCTGTGCGCCCGGAACAGTCTGGGACGGCGACAGCCAAAGCTGCGCTCCTATTGTAAACAGCTGACAGAAACCTCACCTTAGTTTGAAGCGCCGGGATCGATTCTGGTGCTTCTCTTTTGATGAAATGCACTACCTTGGTTCCAAGTTGATTTGTTAATGGGAGTCTCCCGATGCGTATCCTTCTCGCCGTGGCGCTTGCGCTGCCCACTTATGTCGCCATGCCCCATGCCGGATTGGCGGCAGGCAGCGGCTCAAACCCGCCCAAGCCCACCAACACCACTCGCAAATGTCTGTTTGGTCGCGTCTGGGATAAGAATGCAGGCCGGTGCCTGAAGCCGAACAAGACCAATTTCAGCGATGACGCGCTATATGACGCGGTGCGTGAGTTGGCCTATGACGGGCAGTATGGGAACGCGCAGATCGCCCTCTCCGAGATGCGCGATCAGGAGGATGACCGGGTCCTGACCTATTGGGGCTTCACCTATCGCAAGATGGGCGAGATCGAACTGGCCAACATGTTCTATGAACAGGCCATCGAGGCCAATCCCGACAATCTGCTGGCGCGCAGCTATATGGCGCAGGGCTTTGTCGAAGAAGGCAAAACCGATCTGGCCGTCGCTCAATGGCGCGAGATCAAGGCGCGCGGCGGCGAAGGCAGCTGGGCCGAGGTTTCGCTGCGCGATGCGATCCGCACCGGGCTGACCTACAGCTACTGAGTTTCAGGGTTTCTTTACGCCCCCTGACCTATCCTGTCCGTGACAGACCTCAATGGATGACGCGGACAGATGCAGCACGATACCGCCTTGATGCCGCTTGGCATGACCCCTGTGGAAACCGGCGCAACGGAAGTGCCGCCCGACAAGCGGGTGCCGCGCCGGTTGGACGGGCGCGAAAAGGCCGCCGTGATCGTGCGGCTTTTGCTGACCGAAGGGGCCGATATCCCGATCGAGGACCTGCCTGAGGATCTGCAGGAGATCCTGACCCATCAGATGGCGGGCATGGGGCTGATCGACCGGTTGACGCTGGATGCGGTCGCGCATGAATTTGTCGAGGCGCTTGAAGGCGTCGGCCTGTCCTTCCCGCATGGTATCGCGGATGCGCTCACCGCGATGGATGGCAAGATCACCCCCGGCACCGCTGCGCGCCTGCGCCGCGCTGCGGGTGTGCAGCAGACCGGCGATCCCTGGCCGAATCTGCGCAAGCTCGATGCGGCGGAACTGGCCGGTTTCGCCCAGAGCGAAAGCACCGAAGTTGCGGCCGTGCTGCTGTCAAAGCTCGACACGCCCAAGGCCGCCGAGTTGCTGGGCCTGCTGCCCGGCCCGGTGGCGCGCAGGATCACCTACGCGATTTCGCGCACCACCCATATCTCGCCCGACGCGGTGGACCGGATCGGGCGCGCGTTGCTGGCCCAGTCCCAGACACGCCCGCCTACCGCCTTCGAAGACCGGCCCGAAAAGCGCGTTGGGGAAATACTCAATCAGTCGCCATCCACCACCCGCGATCAGATGCTGACCGCGCTGGACGAAGAGGATGCCGATTTCGCCACCTCCGTGCGCAAGGTTCTGTTCACCTTTGCCGATATCGCCCGACGTATCGCGCCCAAGGATGCCACCACCGTGGCCCGCGCGGTCGAGCAGGACGTGCTGGTGACCGCATTGGTGGCAGCCAGTGAGCCCGACGATGTCGCCACCGCGGAATTTCTGCTCAGCAACATGACCAGCCGCATGGCTGACGCCCTGCGCGAGGAGATGGCCGAGAAAGGCAAGGTCAAACAGGCCGCCGGAGAGCAGGCAATGACAACCATCGTTGCGGCCATCCGCACGCTGGAACAGGAGGGCGGCCTGACGCTTCTGTCGCTTGACGAGGAAGAGGAGGACGGCTGAACACACTTGCCGGGCCGCGCCGGGGCCATGTTCGTGACGCTTGTGATCGCGGGTGCGGGTCTATATGTCTGGCCGAACACCAGAAACAGGCAATGAGACGGCAAGATGCCCGCAGAAAAGTCGGAACTGAGCAAATCCAAACTGGCCGGGTACTATGTCGCGAATCTGTTCCTGCAGGCGATGATCGCAGGCCTGCGGCGGCTGCCCTATGAAACCAGATTGGCGGCAATGGGGCGCATCACGCGGGCGGTCTCGCCACTGGTGGGCTTTCGCAAGCGGGTTGAAAACAATCTCAATCTGGTCTGCCCGGACCTGCCCGAAGCAGAGGTCAAGCGCATCTGCGGCGCCGTGCCCGACAATGCCGGGCGCGCCATCATGGAACATTTCTCGCCCGAGGACTTCACCAAACGCCAGCAAAACGCCAAGGTCAGCGGCCCCGGCATCGCCGCCTTCGAGGCCGCGCTGGCCGAGGGCAAGCCGGTGATGATGATCACCGCCCATTTCGGCCATTACCTGGCGGCGCGGATCGCGCTGCAGACCCGCAGCGGCAAGCCCATCGGCTGCCTTTATCGCCGCATGGCCAACCCCTATTTCAATGACGCCTATGTAGATGCCTTCCTGCGCACTGGCGAGCCGATGTTCGAACAGGGTCGCCGCGGCATGATGGAAATGGTGCGCTCGCTGAAAAAGGGAGGCATCATCGCCATCGTTTCAGACCTGCACGCCCATGGTGGCGAGGAGCTGATGTTCTTTGGTAAACCCGCCGTCACCTCGGTGCTGAACGCTGAACTGGCGATAAAATACAAGGCGGTGATGATCCCCTGTTATGCCATCCGCCAGCCCAACGGCGCGGATTTCGAGATCGTGCTGAACGAGCCGGTTCCACATTCCGACCCCAAAACCATGACCCAATACATCAATGATGATCTTGAGGCACAGGTGCGCCAGCATATGGGTCAGTGGTTCTGGATTCACCGCCGCTGGAAGCCCTGGTACGGGCTGGGCGTGCAGGACGCCTGAACCTCTAGTTGACCCGCGTCGCCGCCACGATCGGCCCGTGCCCGGCGGCCTGCACCAGCACAACGGCGGGCAGATCCCCCTCTAGCGCGGCGTTCAGTTCCACAGGCCCCGTCCCGTCCCACTGCCCGACCTGGTCCCAGCTCTCGACCACATTGGCATAGTCCAGCTCGTGTCCCGCCAACTCGCCGCGCCGGATCGAGGCGTGTTTCATCGGGGTATAGCGCACCAGTTGCACGACATAGGCCCCCTGCGCGGCGCTGTCATAAGGCGCGACCGAGATCGACACGGCATCGCCGTCCCGCGTTGCGGTGACCATCGCCGTATCGGGCGCGGCACGATGCGCCTCGATCAGGCCCAGCAGCTCCGCTTCGCGAGCGCCGACCACATCCTCCTGCCCGGCAATGATCATCTGCGGCGTATAGATCATCGTGCGCCCGCCGCTGCGCGCATAGCCCTGCTGGCGCTTGGTATGGGCGGGATCGGCATATTCGTCCTTCCAGCCGATGTAGTCCCAGTAATCCACATGCAGCGCCAGCCCGATCACGTCATCGCGCGCGGCCAGCTTGTGCATCATCGCATCCGCGGGCGGGCAAGAGGAACAGCCTTGCGAGGTATAAAGCTCAACCACCACCGGATTGTCCCCCGCCATAAGCGGCGCGGCGAGGCTGGTAAGCAGGAATGCAATGCTGGTGGTCAGGGTTTTCATGATACGGCTTTCGGCTTTTGCTCCCTCTGATCTAGCCGCCTGAGCGCGGATTTGCGAATCAAGGTTTCTTGAAAATCAGTGAGCGAAAGCGTGGTTTTGGCAAAATTGTGTGCCATGGTATACAAAAATTGCCGCACCTGGCCGGTTGAGCCTTGAAGTGTGGCCGCGCCTGATGCAGATACGCTTCAGCGAATCCCGCAATCCACCACATTTGAGAGGGAGGCCATCAGATGCCCATCAAAGTTGGACAGGACACCGCCAAGACACGCCGCAGCCTGAGCGTGAATGGCAAGACCATCAACTATTATTCAATCCCTGCCGCGCAAGAGGCCGGTCTGGGCGATTTTTCCCGCCTTCCCGCCGCGCTCAAAGTGGTGCTGGAAAACATGCTGCGCTTCGAGGATGACGGTTTCTCCGTCTCGGTCGACGACATCAAGGCCTTCGGTGAATGGGGCGCGCAGGGCGGCAAGAACCCGCGCGAGATCGCCTATCGTCCGGCCCGCGTCCTGATGCAGGATTTCACCGGCGTTCCGGCGGTTGTGGATCTGGCGGCGATGCGTGACGGGATCGTGGGTCTGGGCGGCGACGCGCAGAAGATCAACCCGCTGAACCCCGTTGATCTGGTCATCGACCACTCGGTCATGATTGACGAGTTCGGCAATCCACGCGCCTTCCAGATGAACGTGGATCGCGAATATGAGCGCAACATGGAGCGCTACCAGTTCCTGAAATGGGGTCAGTCGGCCTTTAACAACTTCCGCGTTGTGCCTCCGGGAACCGGTATCTGCCATCAGGTGAACCTGGAATATCTGGCCCAGACCGTCTGGATCGACACCGATCAGAACGGGGACGAGGTTGCCTATCCCGATACGCTGGTCGGCACCGACAGCCATACCACCATGGTCAACGGCGCCGCCGTTCTGGGCTGGGGTGTTGGCGGGATCGAAGCCGAGGCCGCGATGCTGGGCCAGCCGATCTCGATGCTGATCCCCGAGGTTGTGGGCTTTGAGCTGACCGGCGATCTGGTCGAAGGCACCACCGGCACCGATCTGGTGCTGAAGGTCGTGGAGATGCTGCGCGAAAAGGGCGTGGTCGGCAAATTCGTCGAATTCTACGGCAGCGGTCTGGACCGTCTGCCGCTCGCGGATCGCGCAACCA
Source organism: Ruegeria jejuensis (assembly GCF_041537905.1). Lineage (NCBI taxonomy): Bacteria > Pseudomonadati > Pseudomonadota > Alphaproteobacteria > Rhodobacterales > Roseobacteraceae > Ruegeria > Ruegeria jejuensis. The sequence continues at coordinate 70,536 of NZ_JBGRUO010000011.1, forward strand.
TCGCCAACATGGCTCCCGAATACGGCGCGACCTGCGGCTTCTTCCCGATCGACGCCGAAACCATCCGCTACCTGCGCAACACCGGCCGCGACGAAGACCGCATCGCGCTGGTCGAAGCTTATGCCAAGGAAAACGGGTTCTGGCGCGATTCCGATTACGCACCGATCTACACCGACACGCTCAGCCTTGACATGGGGACCATCGTTCCGGCGATTTCCGGCCCCAAGCGTCCGCAGGATTATGTCGCGCTGACCGATGCCAAATCGGCCTTCACTAGGGAAATGGCGGAAACCTTCAAGCGTCCGATGGGCAAGGAAGTCGCTGTCAAAGGCGAAGATTACACGATGGAATCGGGCAAGGTCGTGATCGCCTCGATCACGTCGTGCACCAACACCTCGAACCCTTATGTGATGATCGGCGCGGGCCTGGTGGCGCGCAAGGCCGCCGCTTTGGGCCTGGACCGCAAGCCCTGGGTAAAAACCTCGCTCGCACCCGGCTCACAGGTTGTAAGTGCCTATCTTGAGGCAGCGGGCCTCCAGGAAGATCTGGACAAGGTCGGCTTTAACCTCGTGGGCTATGGCTGCACCACCTGTATCGGCAACTCCGGCCCGATTCAGGCGGAACTGTCCGAGGCCATTGCCGAAGGCGATCTGGTCGCCACCTCCGTACTGTCGGGCAACCGCAACTTCGAAGGCCGGATCAGCCCCGATGTGCGCGCCAACTATCTGGCCTCGCCGCCGCTGGTGGTGGTCTATGCGCTGGCCGGGACCATGGATATCGATCTGACCTCGGAACCGATTGGCACCGACAAGGATGGCAATGACGTCTACATGAAAGACATCTGGCCCACCCAGAAGGAAATCGCCGATCTGGTCCAGCAGACCGTGACCCGTGATGCGTTCCTGTCGAAATATGCAGACGTCTTCAAAGGTGATGAAAAGTGGCAGGAGGTCGAGACCACCGATGCCGAGACCTATGACTGGCCGCCCACTTCGACCTATATCCAGAACCCGCCCTATTTCCAGGGCATGGGGACAGAGCCGGGCACCATCAGCAATATCGATGGCGCCAAGGTTCTCCTGATCCTGGGCGACATGGTCACCACCGACCACATCTCGCCTGCGGGGTCCTTTGCGACCACCACGCCTGCGGGGACATATCTGACCGACCGTCAGGTGCAGCCGCGCGAGTTCAACTCCTACGGCTCGCGCCGGGGCAATCACGAGATCATGATGCGCGGCACCTTCGCCAATATCCGCATCAAGAACGAGATGCTGGACGGCGTCGAGGGCGGCTATACCAAGGGCCCTGATGGCGCGCAGACCTCGATCTATGACGCGGCCATGGCCTATCAGGATCAGGGCACCCCGCTGGTGGTGTTCGGCGGCGAGCAATATGGCGCGGGCTCCAGCCGTGACTGGGCGGCCAAAGGCACTGCATTGCTGGGCGTGAAGGCCGTGATCGCCGAAAGCTTCGAGCGGATCCACCGCTCGAACCTGGTGGGTATGGGCGTGATCCCGTTCGAGTTCACCGGCGGTGACACCCGCAAATCGCTGGGCCTGAAGGGCGACGAGACCGTGTCGATCCACGGGCTGGACACGATCGAGCCGCTGCAGGAGGTGCCCTGCACCATCACCTATGGCGATGGCAGCGAGAAGACGATCACGCTGAAATGCCGGATCGATACTGCGCCCGAGATCGAATACATCGAACATGGCGGCGTGCTGCACTACGTGCTGCGCAATCTGGCCAAGGCCAGCTGAGCCGGACCGATATCCGCTTGACGGGCGCCCCACGGGGCGCCCTTCTTCATTCCGAAGCAGGAGGATCGACATGCGCAGAATCGCCCTCGTCACAGGTGCTGCACGCGGCATCGGACGCGCAATCGCCGAGGACTTGGCACGCGATCATGACATTGCGATCACCTGGCGCAGCAGCGACCCCGACGCGCTGTTGCAGGCCTGCCCCGAGCTTCTGGCGATCAAGGCCGATCTAACTACGCCGGGAGAACCGCAGAAAGTCATCGACCAGGTGATCGACAGGTTTGGTCGGTTGGATGTCATCGTGAACAATGCCGGGCTGGTGGCTGAGACCCCCATCGACGAGATGGACATCGCCGCGCATCGCAGCATTTTCGACACCAATCTGATCGGCCCGGCGGCGCTGCTCAGCGCAGCGTTGCCGCATCTGAAACCGGGCGCCGCTGTCGTCAATATCTCTTCGATCAATGCCGCCCTGCCACCGGTCGGAGCCGTCGCATATGGCGCCAGCAAGGCGGCGCTGAACCTCTGGACCCGCGGCATGGCCAAGGAGTTGGGGGCAAAGGGCATCCGGGTCAACGCCGTTGCACCCGGCGCGATCAACACGGCGGAAAACCCGCGATCACAGGAATTGACCGACCTTATCGCGCAGGACACCGCCCTTGGCCGCCCCGGCATCCCCGAAGATATCGCCCGCGCGGTGCGATTTCTGGCCTCCGATCAGGCCAGCTTCATCACGGGTGAGGTGTTGACGGTCTCGGGTGGCTATCGGCTATGACTGCGTATCAGGGCCAATGACGAAGCCTGTTCCGTTTTCCTGAAAGGACCCAGAAGTTGGATATCCGTGCTTTGATCATGGGGCTGGCATTTGCGCTGATGTGGTCCTCGGCCTTTTCCTCGGCGCGGATCATCGTCGCGGATGCCTCGCCGCTTTTCTCGCTTGCCGTGCGGTTTCTGATCTCGGGCCTTCTGGGAGTCTGGATCGCGCGTCTGATGGGGCAGAGTTGGTATCTGACGCGGGCACAATGGCGCGCAACGATTATCTTCGGCATCTGCCAGAACGCCCTCTATCTGGGTCTGAACTTCTATGCGATGCAAACGGTACAGGCCTCGGTGGCGGCCATCATCGCCTCGACCATGCCGCTGCTGGTGGCGCTGGCGAACTGGCTCATCCTGGGTCAGCGGCTGAACCTGATGGGGGTTCTGGGCCTGCTGGCGGGGCTGGTTGGTGTAGCGTTGATCATGGGCGCGCGGATCAGCGCAGGCGTCGATCTGTTCGGCGTGATGCTCTGCGGGATCGGCGCGGTGGCGCTGACGCTGGCCACTCTGTCGGTACGCAACGCCACCACGGGTGGGAATTTCATGATGGTGGTCGGGCTGCAGATGCTGGTTGGCTCAGCGATCCTGTTCCTCGCCGCACCGCTGTTTGAGGTGATCCGGGTCACGCCCAGCTGGCCGCTTGCGGCGGCTTTTGCCTATACGACGCTGATCCCCGGTCTGGCCGCAACCTATATCTGGTTCCGGCTGCTCGACCGGATCGGAGCGGTGCGCGCGGCGACCTTTCACTTTCTCAACCCGGTCTTCGGGGTCGGCATCGCGGCGCTGCTGCTGGGCGAGCGACTGACGCTGCTGGACGCGATCGGCGTGCTGATCATCACTGTTGGAATTCTGGCGGTGCAACTGGCCCGCCAGCCGAAAGCCTGATCAGTTGGCAGCCCGCTCGCGCGCCTCGGTCAGAACGGGCTCGATCCGTTCGCGATACGCGCGCTGCGTGACCGGCCCGGCAAAGCGCAGCAGGATCGTGCCATCACCATCGACCACATAGGTCTCAGGCACGCCGTAGACGCCCCAATCCAGTGCCATGCGCCCCTCGGGGTCGCGACCCAGAGCGGCATAGGGATCACCCAACTCATCCAGAAAACCGGCAGCGTTCTGCGGCTGATCCTTGTAGTTCACGCCATAGACCGGGATTCCCTGTTTTGACAGCGCATCCAGATTGGGATGTTCTACCCGGCAGGGCGCGCACCAGCTTGCCCAGTAATTCACCAGCTTCACCTCCCCATCGCGCAGGGTCGCATCGTCAAAAACCGGCTTATCGCTGAAAGGTTCCATCACCACGGGTGGTGCGGGTTGACCGGCGCGGGCCGAGGGCAATGCCTCGGGGTCGTCGCGGAACATGCCCACGGCGGCAAGTAGCACGAAGGCCCCGAAAATCACCGGCGGCGCGATCATCAATGGAGATATCCTAGCCATTGCGCGACACCCTTGCTTCGGTCTTTTCCATCTCCGCCCGGACCTTGCGTCCGCGCCACAGGCTCAGCGCAACCAGCAGCACCAGCATCAGCAGCGACAGCGCGTAAGAGGACAGCACCGCGTCGGCATATTTCCCCAGATCCGGCATCATGCGCCTGCCCTTTCCCGCGCCAGCAGCGCACGGATGCGGCGCGCGCGGATTTCGGTCCCGGTGCGATAAAGCACCAGCGCAATGAACAGTAGAACAAAACCGATGATGCACAGAAACAGCGGGTAGAAGAACACGTTGCTGACCTTTTCGGTGGTATCGGTGCCGGTTACGGCCCCTGCCCGCATGACCGAGGCCCCCTGATGCAGGCCCTGGTTCCAGAAATTCACCGCATAGCGGCTGAGGATAGCAAAGACGCTGCCCACCAGACACAGGACCGAGGTCAGATCAGCGGCGGTATCGGGGTCCTCGATCGCCTCCCACAGCGCGATATAGCCCAGGTAGAACAGGAACAGGATCAGGAAGGATGTGAGGCGCGGGTCCCAGGCCCACCAGGTGCCCCACATGGGTTGCCCCCAGATCGCACCGGTGATCAGCGCGATCAGCGTCATCACCACCCCGATGGGCGCTGCGGCGCGCGCCGCCAGCGCGCTGACATGATGGCGCCGCACCAGCCAGACCAGCGAGGTCACCAGCATCATCAGCCAGCAATTGATCGCCATCAGCGCTGAGGGCACATGCAGGTAGATGATCTTGACCGTCGATCCCTGACGGAAGTCATCAGGTGTGAAGAAGAACCCCCAGACCAGCCCCACAACAAGGCAGATGGCGGCGGATGTCCAGAAAAACGGCAGAACCCGTTCACTGGTGGCCAGAAACTTCTTGGGATTGGCATATTGCCAGATCGTGTTGGCTTTGGCGGCTATCGACATGGGGGTTATCTAGCCCGACTCACGGGTATTCTCAATTGACACATATCAACGCAGGTTCACACGTAAGACAGCGGCGCTGGCAAAAGGCAGCAGCGCGATGGTCGCCAGCGTGATCCCACCCAGCATCAGAAGCGGTGTACCCGTCTCCATCCCTTGCGCACCGCGCCGCGCCACCTCGGCCCCGAAGATCAGCGTCGGCACGTAGAGCGGCAGTACCAAGAGCGACAAGAGCAGCCCGCCGCGTTTCAGCCCCACGGTCAGCGCGGCCCCAAACGTGCCCACAACGCTGAGCGCGGGCGTGCCCACCGCCAGCGAGGCCACCAGCCAGAAAAAGCCCGGCCCCGGCAGGTTGAGCAGCACGCCAAAGACCGGGGCCGCCAGAACCAGCGGCAGGCCGGTGGTGATCCAATGCGCCAGGGCCTTGACCGACACCACAGCCTCCAACGGCAGCGGCGCGGTGGCCAGCAGGTCCAGCGTGCCATCCTCCCAATCCAGCGCCAGCAGCCGGTCGAGCGACAGCAGGCAGGCCAGCAGCGCACCCAGCCACAGCACGCCCGGTGCGATGCTGGCCAGCAGGTCGGATTGCGGACCCACCGCAAAGGGCACCAGCGTGGTCACGATCAGGAAAAAGACCAGCCCAAGACCAAAGCCACCCCCGGCCCGCATGGCCAGTTTCAGATCCCGGAGCAGCAGCGCGATCACAGGAAATCTCCGTCGAAATCATCCACCGGCTTCGGCACGGCGCGGAATGGGCCGACATCCAGCGTCGTGGCATCGATCCCCAGATCGATATGGGTGGCGATCAGCGCCGAGCCACCCTGCCCCAGATGTGACCGCACCGCATCGGCGAATTTGCCGACGGCCTCCTTGTCGAGCGAGACGGTCGGCTCGTCCAGCACCCAGATTGGACGCCCGGTGACCAGCAGGCGGGCAAGTCCGAGGCGGCGTTTCTGTCCCGCCGAAAGGTTTCCGGCATGCCGGTCGGCAAGCTCATGCAGGTCATAGGCGTCCAATGCGTCCGCAATGCCGTGCGCGCCAAAGACAGCAGCCCAGAAATTCAGGTTTTCGGTCACGGTGAGCGTCGGCTTGATGCCGTCGGAATGGCCCGCATAGGCGATCCGGTCCTCGGCCCCCGTGATCTGGCCTGCAAGCGGTGGCTGCAACCCGGCAATGGTGCGCAATAGCGTTGTCTTGCCGATCCCGTTTGGTCCGCGCACGACCAGCGCCTGCCCTGATTCAAGGGAAAATCCCAGCTTTTCGAGCACGGGAACGCCCCCACGGGCGATGGCAAGGTCGGTGACGGTCAGGGTCATGAAACTCGCTTAACCGATTGCAGGGGGCGGCAAAAGGCCGGAGTCGCGCAGGGACGGAGTGTCGCGTCTGTGACATCTGCCGGAAGTCAGGAGCCAGAACCCTACGCTCCCCGAAATGTTTTTGGCCAGATGAAGAACGGACCCGGTCACACAGGCAGGGCCGCCAGCGCGATGCGGCGGCCTTCGGAGAGCAGGACGTTGTAGGTGCGGCAGGCGGCGGGGGAGGACATGTTTTCCACCCCGATGCCTGACTCCTCCAATGCGCGGCGCAGATCGTCGGGCAGATGCGCCATCTCGGCCCCGGTGCCGATGAACAGCACATCGATCTGGCCTGCCAGGTCCAGCAACGGCGCGATATCGTCGTAGCCGCCCCACGCAAACGTACCAGAGGCACCGGTCAGAACCGGACCGTAAAGCACCTCGCCTGCGATGCGGAAAAACCCCGGGCCGTAGCCGTCAACGGGTTGGGCATCGGTAAAGGCGATCTCGTTCAGGCGCATGGGTCAGGTCCAGATTGGCAGCCCCGCCAGCGCGACGCTGAGGATCAGAATATAGGCAGCGGAGCGGTAGAGTTTCTCGCGTTCCGGCACAAATAGCGCGCTGCCCACGAGGTTGCCAAGCATATTCGGAAGTGTCAGCAGCAGCCCCGTCGCCGCGATTGCGGGATCAAGCCGGCTGGCCAGCGCCAGAAACACAACCACCATGATGTCATAGCCAAGCAGATAGAGCGTGGTATTGGCGCGGATCACCTGCGGCGGATGCGGGCTGGCCATGTAGACGAAGATCACCGGCGGCCCCGGCATGCCCACCGCACCGCCCAGAAACCCCGCGACCAGACCGGTCCCGAACACCGCACGTGGCCCCAGCGCACCGCTATAACGCCAGCCCAGCAACAGCCCCGCCAGCATCAATAGCGATACGGACGAAACAAGCACCCGGAACAGGTCGGGGTTCATGACGAACAACGCCACCAGCCCCAAAGGCACAGCCAGCACCGCCCCGGCCAGCAGCCGCAGCAGGTCTGCGCGATGGGCGTGCGGCAGCACCTTGGGTACCATCGGGACCGGCCCGAAAATATCCATCAGGATCAGCGTCGTGACGGCAGAGACCGGGTCGAGCACCATTCCCGCCAAGGGCAGATAGACCATCGCGGTCCCAAACCCGGTGAAGCCCCTGGTGCAGCCCGCCATCAGAGCAGCGACAAACAGCACCGTCAGATCGGCCGCTTCCAGTGAGAGCAGATGTTCGGTCACCCGGTCCGGCCCTTATGCCAGACGGGTGAGCGGGGATCAGGCATCGATATTGGCGTATTGGTTGCCAGCGGTGTTGGACGGCTTTGTCCAATCCCGCTTGACGCCCAGATAGAGCAGGATCGCCGAGGCCACGAAGACCGAGGAATACGTCCCCACGATCACGCCCCAGATCATCGCAAAGACAAAGCCGCGGATCACGTCGCCGCCCAGCACATAAAGCGAGATCAGCGCCAAGAGCGTGGTGACCGAGGTCATCACCGTCCGGCTAAGCGTTTCGTTGATCGAGACGTTCAGCACATCCTTGAGCGGGGTTTTCTTATATTTCCGCAGGTTTTCACGCACCCGGTCAAAGACCACCACCGTGTCGTTCAGCGAGTAGCCGACAATGGTCAGAAGCGCCGCGATGATCGCGAGGTCGAAGCGAATCTGCAGTTCCGAGAACACGCCAATCGTCAGGATCACGTCATGCACCAGTGCGGCCACAGCCCCCAGCGCGAACTGCCATTCAAACCGCAGCCAGATATAGACAAGCACCGCCCCGATCGCGAGGACCACAGCAATTACAGCGGTCTGGATCAACTCGCCCGAGACCTTGGGGCCGACGGATTCGACCGAGACAAACTGGATATCTGGCACTGCGGCCTGTAGGGCGCTTTCGACCTCGGCGACCATGGTGGCGGTTGCGGCCTCTTCGCCCTCCTGCGCCTGAATGCGCAACATGGCGACGTTCTGGTCGGGGCCGAAGGTGGGGTCAAAAATCTCGGTGATGGTGATGTCGCCAAGCTCCAACGCATCCAGCGCACCGCGATAGACGCCCACATCCACCGGCTGCGCGCTTTCGGTGCGGATCGTGGTACCGCCGCGGAAGTCGATGCCGAAATTCAGGCCCTGATACAGGAACGACCCCGCCGCCAGCAGCATCATGAAGGCTGAAATGCCCAGCCACAATTTCCAGCGGCTGAAGAAATCGAACGAGGTGTTCTGGGGGACAAGTTTCAGTCTCATATCACACCTCGATCATTTTGGGACGGCGGCGTTCGAACCAGATCACCACCAGCAAACGCGTCACGAAGATCGCGGTGAAGACCGAGGTGAGAATACCCAAGCCCAGGGTGATGGCAAAGCCGCGCACCGGGCCGGAGCCCATGGCAAACAGGATCACCGCCGTGATGAAAGTGGTGATGTTGGCGTCCAGAATGGCGCTCAGCGCCTTCTCATAGCCCAGTTCGATGGCGCGGGCCGGTCCCTTGGCGGTCTTGAGTTCTTCTCGTATCCGCTCGAAGATCAGCACATTGGCGTCCACCGCCATACCGACGGTTAGCACGATCCCGGCGATACCGGGTAGTGTCAGCGTTGCCCCGATCAGCGACAGCAGACCAAAGATCAGCCCGATATTGATGATCAACGCCACATTGGCAAACAGACCAAACAGGCCATAGCTGAGCGCCATGAAGACCAGCACGGCGGCAAAGGCCACCATGGTCGCCACCTTGCCTGCGTCGATACTGTCCTGACCCAGTTCCGGACCGATGGTGCGCTCCTCAAGGAATTCCAGCCCGGCGGGCAAGGCCCCTGCCCTGAGCAGCACCGCCAGATTGGTGCTTTCCTCGACGGTGAAATTGCCGGTGATGATGCCCGAGCCGCCGGGAATATGGCTCTGGATCACCGGGGCCGAGATGACCTCGTCATCCAATACGATCGCAAAGGGCGCACCGATATTGTCGAGCGTATAGTCGCCAAACTTGCGCGCGCCGGTGGTGTTGAAGCGGAAATTCACCGCCGGACGGCCGTTCTGGTCAAAGGCAGGCTGGGCATCGACCAGTTCCTCGCCGGTGACCACGGGGGCGGCTTCGATGATGTAGAACGTCCCCGCCTCATCGATTGAGGGGACCAGCTTTTCCCCCGGACCCACACGGGCGTCGGCATCGGTGGTGCGCGAGACAACCGGGTTGAAGGTCAGTTGCGCCGTGGTGCCGATGATTTCCTTGAGTTCCGAAGCGCTGCCGATACCCGGCACCTGGATCAGGATACGTTGCGGGCCCTGACGCTGGATGGTGGGCTCGCGAGTGCCGACCTCGTCGATCCGGCGGCGGATGATTTCCAGCGCCTGGCGCACCGTGCGATCATCCGAGGCCAGCTTCTCGGCCTCGCTCAGCGTCACGACAATGTCGCTGCCCTGCGCCGACGCCTCGATATCGGTACCCGTCGGGCCGGCGAGGGTCTGGATCGGCGTTGCCAGTTCCCGCACGACCTGCAGCGCGCGCGACATGCCCTCGGGCTGGCTGATACGGACGCGAATCTCACCCGGCGCGCCGTCCTGACGGCGGATCGTGCCCACCGTCGCACGCTGATCGCGCAGCGCATCGCGGATTTCCGGCCACATGGCATCCATGCGCGCCTCGTACACATCCTCGACCTTGACCTCGGCCAGCAGATGCGCACCCCCGCGCAGATCGAGACCCAGATTGACCAGCCCCGAGGGCAGCCAGGAGGGCCATTGCGCCGCCTCGGCCTGCATCTGCGGCGTGTCATTGCCCAGCTCAATCGCGGCGCGGGCGTCGTTGGATTGTTCCACGCGGGTGTAGAACGCATTCGGCAGGGCCAGAAGCAGGCCAGCCACCACGACCAGCCAGATCAGGACCCGTTTCCAGGTATCGATTTGCAGCATTACCCTGCCTTTATAATGGGTTGTGAGGCGCTCTTATTTCGCCGGCTCGGTCTTGTTCAGCACCTGGGAAATGGTCGCCTGCACCACCCGGACCTTGACGCCTTCGGCAATCTCGACCTCAAGCTCGCCATCATCCTTGACCTTGGTCACCTTGCCGATCAGGCCACCCTGCGTGACCACCTGATCACCCCGGCGCAGCGCGTTAACCATGGCCTGATGTTCCTTGACCTTCTTCTGCTGCGGACGGATCAGCAGGAAGTACATGATCGCGAAGATCAGAATGAGGGGGAGAAACTGGGCGATTGCGCCACCTTCCATGGGATGTTCCTTTGTCCAGAAGAGCGGGCACACCCCGCGAATTTTGCGGGAACCTATGCGTTAGCGCAAAAAGGTTCAAGCAGCGCGGCGCCACTCGGGACGGAAAGTTTTGAGCGGTCCGTGTCTCGTTTTTCAGATCAGCCCCCTATCCGAGGTCGGTTGGCCGGTTCTCGGGCACTCTCCGGCGGCATTGCGCGCCCTGAGGCGGGACTTGGGGTGTCAAAACGGGGTGTTGTCAGCCCTCGCAGAATTGGGTCTAAGGGCGCTACCGACATGGACCTAAACAGAAGGACGCTGACCCATGCATGACATCCGCGCTATTCGCGAAAATCCAGCCGCTTTCGACGCCGCTCTGGCGCGGCGGGGGGATGCGCCGATGTCGTCAGACCTGCTCGCGGTGGATGAGGCGCGGCGCGCCAAGATACTGGCTGCCGAAACGGCGCAGGCGGAGCAGAACAAGGCCTCCAAAGAAGTTGGTGCGGCCAAGGGTCGTGGTGACGAGGATGAGTTTCAGCGGCTGCGTGTATTGGTCGCCGACAAGAAGGCCGAAGTGGCAGCGATGCAGGGCGAGGCCAAGGAGTTGGACGCGAGGCTGACCGACATGCTGGCCCGGATCGCCAATTCCCCTGCCGAGGATGTGCCGGATGGCGCGGATGAGGATGACAATGTCGAGGTCACCCGCTGGGGGACCCCAAGGGATTTCGACTTTGCACCCAAGGAGCATTACGAAATCCCTGCGGTTGCGGCGGCGATGGATTTCGAGACGGCCGCCAAGACCTCAGGCAGCCGCTTCGTGAACCTGTCCAAAGGCGTGGCGCGCATTCACCGGGCGCTGGCGCAGTTCATGATCGACACCCATGTGGACAAGAACGGTCTGACCGAGATGCAGACGCCGGTTCTGGTGCGCGACGAGGCGATGTACGGCACCGATAAGTTGCCAAAATTCGGCGAGGACAGCTATCAGACCACCAATGGCTGGTGGCTGATCCCGACCTCCGAAGTGACGCTGACCTATTCGGTGGCGGGCGACATTCTGGATGAGGGCGATCTGCCGATCCGGATGACCGCACATACGGTCTGTTTCCGCTCGGAAGCGGGCAGCGCAGGCAAGGACACGGCGGGTATGTTGCGCCAGCACCAGTTCGAAAAGGTCGAGATGGTCTCGGTCACTCATCCGGATGCCAGCGATGATGAGCAAAAGCGCATGCTGCGCTGCGCCGAGGGGTTGCTGGAGGCGCTGGGTATCCCCTATCGCACCGTGGCGCTGTGTACCGGTGACATGGGATTTGGCGCGCGCCGCACCTTTGACATCGAGGCCTGGCTGCCGGGGCAGGATGCCTATCGCGAGATCTCCAGCGTGTCGACCACCGGCGACTTTCAGGCCCGGCGCATGAATGCGCGGTTCCGCCCCGAGGGCGGCGGCAAACCCGCCTTTGTGCACACGCTGAACGGCTCGGGCCTGGCGGTGGGCCGCTGCCTGATCGCGGTGCTGGAAAACGGCCAGAACGCGGATGGCACGGTCACCCTGCCCGACGCGCTTGCGCCTTATCTGGGCGGCAAGACCACGCTGGGGCTGGATGGCACGCTGAGCTAAAGGCGCCCAGCCCGCACCACAGGCGAAGAAGGCTTACTTCTTCGCCTTTTTCTTGTCCTTGGCTTTTTTCTTGCCGTCCTTGGACTTGGCTTTTGCTTTGGCCTTTGCCTTGGCGTCCTTGGCCTTTTCCTTCTTGGCCTTCGCCTTGGCCTTTTCCTTGGCCTTCTTGAACTCGACCTCCAGCGCCTTGGCCTTCTTGGCGGCTTTTTCGGCCTTGGCTTTCGCCTTGGCCTTCTTGGCTTTCTTCGCCGCTTCAGCTTTGGCTTTTTTCGCTACTTCAGCCTCGGCCTTGGCTTTCTTGGCGGCCTGAGCCTCGGCCTTGGCTTTTTCCATAGCCTTCGCCTCAGCAGATTTCGATGGGGTCGAGGCGGCAGGCTTTTTCGCGGCCGGTTTTGCCGCCACGGTTTTCGGGGCCGCTGCCTTGGCTGCAGCTGGCTTTGCGGTCGCGGCTTTTGCGGCGGCTGGTCTGGTTGCTGCCGCCTTCGCGGCAGCGGGCTTTGCCGCCGCAGGTTTGGCCGTTGCGGTCTTCCGCGCCGCGGGTCGCCGCGTTGCCGTTTTTCTCGCGGCAGTCCGGGTCCTCGGTCTGGTGGCAGCGGCGCGTTTGGTCCCGGGCGTCGCCGGTGCAGAAGCGGCAGCCTTGGCCGATGCGATCATGGCCTGCGCACGCGCCTTGCCCACGCGGGGCAGCGTGATCAGCTGTTCCGGCGTCGCCTTGGCCAGCTCGGCGATCGTCTTGATGCCCATTGCGATCAGTGCCTTTTCCAGCGTGACGCCGATGCCGCTCAGATCAGAAAGTTTGCTCATTCACGTGTCCTTCTAGTCGTTGGAGCCCCGCGCCCTCCTCCCGAGAGCGGGTGGCTGAGTGTCGATACCCGGAATGCTCACCCATCAGCCAAAGTGATTAGCTGGCTTGGGGCACGTCCGGGCGATGCGCCGGTTTCGGGAAGGGAACCAGCCGTTTGCGGTCCTCATCCCAAAGTTTCAGGTTCAGCGCCGCCACCGCCTCGGGGAACTTGATCCGACGCGGAGCGTATTCGGGCGGCAGGTTGTAGTGGCAGGCCCGCAACCGGTAGGATGGGATGCGTGCATTGAAATGGTGGATGTCGTGCAACGTAATGCAGGCCACCGCCAAGTCGAACCACCAGCCGAAATCCAGCGCCGACGATCCTTGCAGCGCGGCGATTTGCGGGTCGAGGTCAGGGCGGCGATCCCAATAGGTATCCTCGAAATTATGCTGCAGATAGACGAGGAACACGCCCAGCATGCCACCAAGGAAAGAAAAGGCCAGCCAGACCCAAATACCGGTCATACCTGCCACGGCGTAAAGCAGCCCGAGCATCAGCACGATCGACAGGTTGTGCAGCACCACGCCTTTCCAGCCGAAGCGCAGCGTGTTCTTGGGCCAGCGATAGCGGAGGAAATAGGTGAAGGCCGCCCCGACCGGCACCAGGATGAACGGGTTGCGGTAGAGCCGGTAGAAGACCCGCGTTTTCCAATCCGCCGCGTTCCATTCGCGGACGGTCATGGTGTTGATCTCGCCGGTTTCGCGGTGTTCCAGATTGCCAATCCCTGAATGATGCAGGTTGTGGTTCTGCTTCATCACCTCGAAGGGCGCGAAGGTAAACGGCGAAAGCCCGTGGCCCGCCCATTCGTTTTGCTGGCGCGTCTCGAACAGGGAGTGGTGACCGCAATCATGTTGCAGCACATAAAGCCGCACCGCCGCAAAGGCAAAGACCACACCGGCGGGCAGCATGATCACCCAATTGTCCACATAGCGGATCGCCAGAAAGAGCGATGCGAAATACACCGCAAACGTGCCGAAATAGCTGAGCGATGCCAGCAGGTTGTCCTGCACGGCATATTGGCGCGTATAAGCCCTTAGATCCATTCCGCCCGTCTCCTTGGGTTTGGTCTGGCTTTCCTTGCAATTGCGGATGTCACATTGCCGGATGGCAGGATGCAATCAAAACGATACTCTTTCGACATGCATAGCGCCCCTTTCCGGGGCTTGTCACGTGTCGAGATGAAAAATGCAGCAAATTGGCGCAGTTACGCGCGCCCTTTGAGATGTTTGCGCAGTTTCGAGGGGCCGGCCTTCTTTTTCCCCTTATACGGGTTTTTGTCGCCCTGCCCGCGCATGGTCAGCCGGATCGGCGTGCCGGGCATGTCGAAATCCTCGCGCAGACCGTTCACCAGATAGCGCGTATAGCTGTCGGGCATCTTGTCGGGATGGCTGCACATCACCACAAACCCCGGCGGGCGGGTCTTGGCCTGGGTCATGTAGCGCAGCTTGATCCGGCGACCGGCGGGCGCTGGAGGCGGGTGCTGTTCCAGCATCGCGGTCAGCCAGCGGTTCAGCGCCGCGGTGGTCACCCGGCGGTTCCAGACGTCATGAGCACGCAGGATCGCGTCATGCAACCGATCAAGACCCCTGCCCGTCTTGGCCGAAACCGTGATCAGCGGCGCGCCGCGCAATTGCGGCAGCAGCCGGTTGAAGGCCTCTTTCAGATCACGCAGCTTTTCCTGCTTGCTGTCCTCGATATCCCACTTGTTGACGGCCACCACCACGGCGCGGCCTTCGCGCTCGGCCAGATCGGCGATGCGCAGGTCCTGTTGTTCAAAGGGGATGGCCGCATCCAGCAGGACAACCACCACCTCGGCGAACTTGACCGCGCGCAACCCATCGCTGACCGAGAGCTTTTCCAGCTTCTCCTGCACCTTGGCTTTCTTGCGCATCCCGGCGGTGTCAAAGACCCGCATCGGCGTGCCTTTCCAGTCGATGCGCAGGGAAATCGCGTCGCGGGTGATCCCGGCCTCGGGGCCGGTCAGCAGGCGATCTTCGCCCAGTATCTTGTTGATCAGCGTGGATTTTCCCGCGTTTGGACGGCCGACAACGGCAACCTGCAACGGTTTCGCAGCTGTGATGGCGGGTGCGGCACCCTCTTCGGCGGCCTCGTCTTCGTCCAGATCCACATCGGTCTCGGGCGCGATGCGCTCGGCCTCTTCGGCCATGCGATCAGCGACCGGCATCAGTTGCGAATAGAGATCGTTCAACCCCTCGCCATGTTCAGCGCTCAGCCGCACCGGCTCGCCCAGACCCAGCGAATACGCCTCGATCACGCCCGCATCGGCGGCGGCCCCTTCGGCCTTGTTCGCGGCCAGGATCACATGATCGGAGCGTTTGCGCAGGATATCGGCAAACAGCTCATCCGTGGGCGTCACGCCCGCGCGGGCATCGATCATGAACAGGCACACATCGGCCATATCCACCGCCCGCTCGGTCAGGCGGCGCATGCGGCCCTGCAGGCTGTCATCGGTGGCCTCTTCCAGACCGGCGGTATCAACGACCGTGAAGCGCAGATCGCCCAGCCGCCCTTCGCCCTCGCGCAGGTCGCGGGTCACGCCGGGCTGGTCATCAACCAGCGCCAGCCGTTTGCCGACAAGGCGATTGAAAAGCGTGGATTTGCCCACATTGGGGCGCCCCACAATGGCGAGGGTCAAAGACATCGGGCTTCACTTTCAAGACTCAGACGCGCCCTTTAGCGCATGTTTGCGTCAACGGAAAGCGTGTAGATCACCTTTGGCGCTGACGACATAGAGCGTGCCACCCGCCACCACAGGCCCGGTGGTGGCCCCGCCGGGCACCTCGACCTGGTTCAGGAGCGTGCCATCCTCGGGGCGGAAGAAGCGCAGGTAGCCGTCATTGGAGGCGACCACAAGGCGACCACCGGCCAGAATGGGCCCGTAATTGGCGACCACTTCGCCCCGCCGGCGCGGCTTGTCGCGCAGAAAGCCCGGCAGGTCCCGCGCCCAGATGACCGAGCCATCACTGGTACTCAGCCGCATGAGCTGACCGCGATCGCTGATCTGGAAGATGCTGTCGCCTGCAGGCCAGACCGGCGAGATCGCGCCCTCATCCGCTGTCCATTGCCGCTCGCCCAGCTGGGTTTCCAGCGACACGGTGCGGCCCGAATGGTTGCCGATATAGACGCGGCTGCCCACAACGACCGGACCGCCGGTAATGTCGGCAATGCGCGCCACGGCACGGCCTTTGCGCTGACCAGCCACCGAGGCGCTCCAACGGCGCAGCCCGCCTTTGCGGAAGCTGGCGATAACATCGCCTGAGGCAAAGGCGAAGATCACCAGATCCGAGGTCAGCGCGGGCGCAGGCGCGCCCAGAACGTTGCCGATACTGGGGGTGGCCTGAATCTGCCAGGCGATGCGCCCGTCCTTGGTGTTGATGGCCCAGCCCGTCTCATCCCCGGCAACCAGATAGAGCAGCCCATCGCGAATGGTCGGCGTGCCGCTGCCGGTGGCGTTCAGCCGTTGCTGCCAGCGCACCGCGCCCGAGGTGGCATCCAGCGCGCTGAGGCGGCCAAAGCCCGACGAGACATAGAGCGTGCCGTTGTCATAGGCCATGCCGCCGCCGGTCGCCTGCCCGTCGCCCTCGCCTTCGGGAACCAGAGTGCGGCTCCAGACCACGCCGCCATTGGGGGAAACGGCAGTCACCTGCGCTGCCGCATCCAGCGTGTAGATCAGGCCCCTTCCAACAACCGGGTCGGCCGTGATCCGCTGGCGACGGCTGTCGCCCGCGCCGATCGGGGTGGTCCAGATGCGTTGCGGTGTCGCCCGCAGGGCGGGATTGTCGGTGCGGTAGGCTTGTGTGCCGAAACTCTGCGGCCAGGCAGCGTTGGTCTTCTGCGCAGGCAAGCGGATCGGTTTCGAGCCTGTGATCTCGCCCAGCCCGACCTCTGCGCCGCGCAGCGTTTCGCGCTTGCCTGGAAGCACCGGGTCGGGTTCCTGACAGGCCCCGAGCAGCAGCACTGCGCCCATCGCGGCCAATCCGCTGCGCGAGAATGAGAAGTTTGCCATGCCCGATCCTGCCTATTCGTTACCCACTGCCGGTGCCTTGCAGACCCGGATTATCCCCGTTGACCGGGGGCCTGTTCCGGCGTCCCGCCCAGCGCGACAATCAACTGTGCGGCGCGCTGTTGCAAGTCCGTGCTGGCCTCGGCGTCCTGAATGAGGGCCTGCAGCCGCGTCACCGCCGCCTCGGCCTCGCCATGGGCGATCTCGATCAGGGCCAGCTGCTCCTCAGCCAGCAGGCGCAGCGGTGCGCCGGGTTGGGCCAGCGCCTCGAACCGTTGCCGCAGGTCTTCGACCGCCAGCGTCTCGGTCTGCAAGGTCAGCGATTTGAAGCTGGCGATGTCACGATAGATTTGCGGCAGCTCTGCATTTGCCGCCACCGCGTCGAGGCTTTGCACCGCCGCGTCGGTCTGATCCGATCCGGCCTGAGCCGATGCGGTCAGCATCTTGAGAATCGCGTCACCCCCGCTGGAAGGGGCATCGACCTGCGAGAGCTTGTCTGCCTGGGCAGCGGTCTCATTCTCGTTCAGCGCCGCAATGATGCTGTCGCCAAGCTGCTCGGCCTTCGAGCGGACCTGCGCCTTGGAATACTCGTTATAGGCCGCGCCGCCCACGATCGCGACCACGGCCAGCGCGCCAACCCAGCCCCAGCGCTTGAGCAGCAGGAACATGCGGTCGCGACGCACCTCTTCGGTGACTTCGTCAATGAAACTGTCAGTGTCGCTCATCCCGGCCCTCGGTCCTGCCTCAATGCGGTTTTCTGGCGGTTGTCATAGCGTGGCTCACCCGGCAAGCCAAGGGCTCTGAAACGCTGGAACAGCCAGTGCTTGCACAGCGCGGCGAAAAAAAATAATCTGAACTGGTCAGTTTAGCGTAGACAACATGGAAACAAGACACCATGTCACAAAGCGCAGTGCAGGTCTGATTGGACCACCCCCTCTGCGCCGTGAAGAATTTGAGAGAGGCAAAAGATGCGTCTGATTCCCATAATCACCGCGATTCTGGTGACAATTGCACTTTATCTCTTGGTATTTGAGCGTGACGCGTTCCTGGCCTTCGCCAAAGGCGATACCGCTGCCGAGCCGGTGGAAACGCAAAGCGACACTGTTGAAGTGACGGAAGACGCGCCAAACCTTATTGGCGTTGTCGCTGTGCACTCGGTTGCGCGCGAGATTGACAGCGCGGTGCTGCTGCGCGGCCAGACCAAGGCGATCCGCGAGGTCGAGGTTCTGGCCGAGACCACCTCGACCGTGATCTCCGAGCCTTTGCGCAAGGGCGCGTTTGTCAAGGCGGGCGACCTGCTGTGCCAGTTGGATGTCGGCACCCGCGAGGCTGATCTGCTGGAGGCGCGCGCGCGTCAGAGTGAGGCGCAAAGCCGGGTGCCGGAATCGCAGGCGCGGCTGGACGAGGCCAAGGCGCTTCTGGAAGAGGCGCTGATCAACAACAATGCAGCCCAACGCCTGTCCGAGGGCGGTTATGCCTCGGAAACGCGCCGTGTTTCGACCGAAGCGGGCGTGCGCAGCGCCGAGGCCGGGATCAAGACCGCCGAATCCGGTCTGGAAGCCACCCGCGCCGGGATCGAGGCCGCAAGCGCCGCTGTAGCGGCAAGAGAACGCGAGCTGGATCGCATCACCATTACCGCGCCGTTTGATGGCTTGCTGGAAAGCGACGCGGCAGAGCTGGGCAGCCTGATGCAGCCCGGATCGCTCTGCGCAACGGTGATTCAGCTTGACCCCATCAAGCTGGTGGGGTTCGTGCCCGAGGCCGAGGTCAACCGGGTGCAACTGGGCGCCCAGGCAGGTGCGCAATTGGCGACCGGTCTGCAGGTGGCGGGGCAAGTCACCTTCCTCAGCCGCTCGGCAGATGAGACCACCCGCACCTTCGAGGTCGAGGTTTCCGTCCCCAACCCCGATCTGAAAATCCGCGACGGGCAGACCGCCACGATCCAGATCGCCGCCGAAGGGGCCAAGGCGCATCTGCTGCCGCAATCCTCGCTGACGCTCGACAATCACGGCGAGCTTGGCGTGCGGGTCGTTGGCGATGGCAATCTGGTGGAATTCGTGCCGGTCGAGTTGTTGCGCGATGATGCCAACGGCGTCTGGCTTTCTGGCTTGCCGGAAAAGGCGGATGTGATCGTGATTGGTCAGGATTTCGTCACCGCAGGTGTTGAGGTCGCGCCCACCTATCGGGAGGCCGCGCAATGACGGGCATCGTCGACTGGGCCGCCGCGCGCGCCCGGATGGTTCTGGCCTTTATCGCGCTGTCGCTGATCATCGGCGGCTTCGCCTATGTGAACCTGCCCAAGGAGGGCGAGCCGGATATCGAGATCCCGGCGCTGTTCGTCTCGGTCTCTTTCCCGGGCATTTCAGCGGAGGACAGTGAGAACCTGCTGGTCAAGCCGATGGAAACCGAGCTGGCCGATCTGGACGGGCTCAAGGAAATGACCGCGACCGCCGCCGAAGGCTATGCCGGTGTGGCGCTGGAGTTTGATTTCGGTTGGGACAAAACCGCAATCACCGCTGATGTGCGCGATGCGATGAACACTGCGCAGGCCGAATTTCCGACCGGGGCCGAGCAATATACGCTGACCGAAATCAACTTCTCGGAATTTCCGATCGTCATCGTCAGCCTGACCGGCGCCGTTCCCGAGCGGACAATGGCGCGCATTGCCAAGGACTTGCAGGATGATCTTGAATCGCTCGATGCGGTTCTGGAAGCCGGGATCGCGGGCAATCGCGACGAGTTGCTAGAAGTCATCATCGATCCGCTGCGGCTGGAGGCTTATAACGTCACCGCCTCGGAACTGATCACGGTTGTGCAGAACAACAACCAGTTGATCGCGGCGGGCGAGGTTGACAGCGCGCAGGGCGCGTTCTCGGTCAAGATCCCCTCCTCCTTCACCACGGCGCAGGATGTCTATGGCCTGCCGGTCAAGGTGAATGGTGACCGGGTCGTGACGCTGGGCGAGCTGGCGCAGATCAACTACACGTTTGAAGATCGCGAAGGCACCGCCCGGTTTGACGGCGAAAACACCGTCGCCCTGCAGGTGGTCAAGCGCAAGGGGTTCAACCTGATCGACACGGTCGATCTGGTCAAAGCCACGGTTGCTGAATCGCAGCTTGGCTGGCCCAAGGAATTGCAGGCCGCGGTCGAGGTCGGCACCTCAAACGACCAGAGCCGCGTGGTCAACTCGATGGTGCGACAGCTTGAAGGCTCGGTCCTGACCGCGATTGCGCTGGTGATGATCGTGGTGCTGGCCGCCCTTGGCAGCCGCGCCGCGCTGCTGGTGGGCTTTGCCATTCCGACCTCGTTCCTGCTGTGTTTCGTGCTGCTGGCGATCATGGGGATCAGCATTTCAAACATTGTGATGTTTGGTCTGATCCTCGCGGTGGGGATGCTGGTCGATGGCGCCATCGTGGTGGTGGAATATGCCGACAAGCGCATCAAGGACGGGATCGGCCCGATGCACGCCTATGTCGAGGCGGCGCAGCGGATGTTCTGGCCCATCGTCTCATCCACCGCCACAACGCTCTGCGCCTTCCTGCCGATGCTGTTCTGGCCCGGTGTTCCGGGTGAGTTCATGGGTATGCTGCCGGTCACGCTGATCTTCGTGCTATCCGCCTCGTTGGTCGTCGCGCTGATCTATCTGCCGGTCATGGGCGGTGTCTCCGGTCGCATGAGCCGCATCCTTGGCCGCATCTCGGACTGGCTGCGGTCACGCGCTCCGTTCTGGCTGCGGGCCGCCCTTGTTCCGGTTGCACTCTATCTGGTCTTCGCAGGCGCGATGATGATGCTGCGTAGCGGTGACACGGGTATCGCGGGTCTGATCTCGGGGGTCCTTGTGTTCGTGATTGGTGCGCTTTCAGCCTCCGTCACGATGGGCGCGGTACAGCGCATCCAAGAGAGCCATCATGTCGAGCGCAGCTCCAAACACACGCCCTTTGGCAACTTCATCAAGTTCATCGCGGGCAACCCGATCATGCCGATCGTGTCGCTCGCCATTGTCTTTTCCGCCGTCATATTCGTCGCGACGGTCTGGTTTCCGGCCAATTCGCGCGGCGTTGAATTCTTCGTCGACAGCGAGCCCGAACAGGCCACCACCTATGTCCGTGCGCGCGGCAACATCTCGTTGCATGAAAAAGACGAGATGGTCCGCGAGGTCGAAGAGATCATCAAGGCGCATCCGGCGGTGATCAACGTGTTCTCTTTCGCTGGCGAAGGCGGGCTGAACACCGGCGGCCCTGGTGGCGGCCAATCCCCTGCCGATACAATTGGTCAGGTCCAGTTCGAGATCATCCCGTGGGAAGAGCGCCCGCATGCCAAGGAACCTCTGACCGGCTTTATCGGTGGGCTGATGAGCCGCTGGCTGGGCTTCGAGAAAGAGATCATCGACCCCGACTATGACGGCAATTTCGTCCTCGATCAGTTGAACGCAGAGCTGGTCAAGCTGCCCGGCATCATCGCCGAGGTCTCGGCGCTGGAACAGGGCCCCGGACAGGGCAAGCCGGTGCATCTGCGCCTCAGAGGTGACGACTGGGAACAGCTGACGCTGGCGGCGGAAACCGCTCGGGAGCAGTTCGAAGCGACACCGGGCCTGATCAAGATCGAGGACAGCCTGCCCCTGCCCGGCATCGACTGGCAGATCGACGTGGATGTGGCCAATGCCGGTCGCTTCGGCGCTGATGTGGCCACCGTGGGTGCCATGGTGCAGCTTGTCACGCGCGGCGTGCTGCTGGGCGAGATGCGCCCCGAAGGCAGTGACGAGGAAATCGAGATCCGTGTGCGTCTGCCCGAGGAAGAACGCGTACTCTCCACGCTCGATTCGATCAAGGTGCGCACGCCTGACGGGCTGGTCCCGCTCAGCAACTTCGTGACCCGCAAGCCGGTGCCGAAACTGGCCTCGATCGACCGCGTCGATCAGAAGCGGTATTTCGACGTCAAAGCGGATGTGGAGCCGGGGCTGATCAAGGTCACGAGCCCCGATGCAGATGGCATCGAGCAGACGCTCGCACTGGTCAAGGAAGTGCCCGAGGGAGCCGAGGTCTCTGGACCTATAGTGACCGCGCCAAGCGGTGTGCGCTATACGGTTTTCAGTCTGGCTGAAGCCGAGACCAACGCGGCTCTGCAGGCGGCCTTTGATGCGGGCGACGCGAAAATCGCTCCAGTCAACCCGAACGAACGCATCGCCGAACTCACCAAATGGCTCGATACCGATCCCCTGCCCGGCTCGATCGAGTGGTTCTGGACCGGCGATCAGGAGGATCAGGCGGAATCGGGCGCCTTTCTGGTCAACGCCTTCGCGGGCGCGCTGGGGCTGATGTTCATCATCCTGCTGGCGCAGTTCAACAGCTTCTACAATTCGGTGCTGGTGTTGCTGGCAGTGGTGCTGTCGACAACCGGGGTGCTGATCGGGATGATCATGATGGAACAGCCCTTCTCGATCATTATGACCGGCACCGGCATCGTGGCGCTGGCGGGGATCGTGGTGAACAACAACATTGTTCTGATCGACACCTATCAGGAATACAGCCGCTACATGCCCCGGATCGAGGCGATCATCCGCACCGCCGAGGCGCGTATCCGCCCGGTGCTGCTGACCACAATCACCACCATGGCGGGCCTGACGCCGATGATGTTTGGACTGAGTCTGGACTTCATCAATGGCGGCTATTCCATCGACAGCCCAACGGCGCTCTGGTGGAAACAGCTGGCGACAGCGGTGGTGTTCGGCCTGGGCATCGCGACGGTGCTGACGCTGATCGTGACGCCCTCGTTCCTGGCGCTGCGGGTATGGGTTGAAACCTACGCGATCTGGCTTGGCCGTCTGCTGGCCCGTCTGACCGCAGGCCGCTCCAGCCGGATCGCGCGCGACATGCATCTGTTCCGCTCGGCCAAAGACCTGAGCGCAACCGAGATCATCTGGGGCGAACCCGGCAAATCCACCGCCGACGTTTCGGAATTCAAGGCCCCCGAGACCTCCGAAACGCCTGTCCCCCCCGGCACACCGCCCATCAAGGCGGCGGAGTGAGGCTCATCCCTGGACGCCTGTCTGCGTAGCGGCAGGCGTCCGGAGCAAAACCAGGTGAACATCGGCCCTGTGTTTTGCCAGCCTGTTTTACGGCGCAACGTCAGTACTCAATGAAAGTTCAAAGACCGCTTCGAACCCGGGGCGGACATGCTTGTCATCAATGGATGCCCTGCCTGTTTCAGAAACGAACCATAGAAAAACCGACACTTATAGGTCATGGTGATGTTGTCCAATTGGGTTGCTTAGCCACAGCAAAGACGGGCACGCCCTCTGCCCCGCAGTCATTTGCCACTCGACATCGCGGCAGCAATCCAGCCGAAAGCCGGAGCACGAATACAAACCCGTGTAAGGAGAAACTGGAAATGAGACGGATCTTGTCAGGCCTGATCGCCGCACTGTTCAGCGTTACAATACTTACGCCCGCCGCATTGGCCTGTACAGGGGTTACGCTGACCGGAGGGGACGGAAGCGTTGTGTTCGGTCGGACCCTGGAATGGGGGCCCTTCGATTTGAAAGGACGGCTCGATATCATTCCGCGCGGACACGCATTCGAATCCGAGGAGATGCCGGATGGCAGTGCCGGCATGGCCTGGACCGGCAAATACGGTGTCGTTGGCATTTCCATTCTCGACAAGACAGCTCTGACCGATGGCATCAATGAAGTCGGGCTTTCCGGTGGCATGTTCTATTTGCCCGGATTTTCCGAATACAAGGACTATGACCCCGGCCAGGCCGATGTGTCGCTGTCACCGCCCGACGTCCTCGGCTATATGCTCAGCCAGTTCCAGAGCATCGAGGAGGTGCGCAACGCCTTTGCCGAGATACGGGTCGTGTCGGTCGTAGAAGAAGCGCTCGGCTTTCCAGCGCCCATGCATCTTATCTTCACCGAACCCTCCGGCAACTCGATAGTGGTCGAATTCGACAGTAAGGAAGTTCAGATTTTTGACGCGCCGCTTGGTGTGATCACCAACGCGCCTACCTATGACTGGCACACGACCAATCTGCGCAATTACGTAAACTTGTCTCCCGTTTCAGTACCGCCGAAGACGATTGACGGCGAACAGTTTTCGGCGCTTGGTGCTGGCAGCGGCATGATCGGATTGCCCGGCGATTTCACGCCACCATCGCGCTTCGTGCGTGCCGTGGCGTTCTCGACGACGGCGCGGCCGACAACTGGCGGATACGACACAGTGCGTGAAACTTTCCGGATTCTCGACAATTTCAACGTACCGCTCGGAGCGGCCGAGGGCGCAGATGATGCACCCGCCCTTGACGATCTGCTCTACAGCGCGACGCAATACACCACCGCGATCGATACCAAAAACCACGTGTTCTACTACCACACGCAGTTCAGCCGACGGGTGCGGATGGTTGATCTGAAGCAGATCGACTTCGCAGAAATCGGCGATGAGGTCATCATCCGTCCCCTCGATGACACGACCGAAGAGGACATCGTGGACCTGACGCCGAGCAAGTAAAGCGTGGGAGTCTCCGTTTGGCCACGCCCGCCCGGCCTATCGGTAGGGGCTTGCTGGGTTCCAGCAAACGACAAGTCGTAAGAGCCGGTGGGAGTATCTGCGACTGCGGTGTTCAAGCATCTGACGCGGCTGTTGCCTCAATTGCAGATCATGCCAAAGAGAACAGAGAAGCCCGCTTCGCCCGCCTTACGAACACCCGCATGAAACCCGGTCAGCACACTATCCCGGCGACCCTGTTGTTGAACTTCCCGCTAAGCTGTTCCTATCCAACCGAGTGATCAGAGCCGGGTCCAGGTCTGGTGTCCGCAGATATGGTGGCTGCAGCCTTTGACCTTCAGGCTGTTGCCGCTGAGCGTCATGGTCGGCACCGCGTCGACATCGATCAGCGGGACCCAGAACTCGCCTCCGCCATATGTGCCGCCGCCCTCGCTGGCGACATCCCAGAACAAGCGCTTGCCGATATTCTTGGTCTGCACTTCTTTGCCGGATTTGTCATAGGCGCTTTCGATCACGCCGCAGAACTTGTCGCCGCAGGTGCTGATCTTGATATGCGAGATCAGGTCTTTGCGGTCCGGCTCGGTCTTCCAGAGTCCCACGATCGGGTCGGCCCCGGCCTGCGCCGCCGCGACGCAAAGCCCAACTGCAAAGGCGGTCTGCCTCAGGCCGTTTTTCAAACTGCGATACATGTCGTCACCTCGAACTCACGCAACCTCAAGATATCACGCCCGCACCGCCCGGCAAAACAGCCGCGCGCGAATGTGATATCTCCGAGTGAGGTCGAGCCCGCCGCTTTCGCGGCAAGCTCTCAGACAAGGCAGATGAGACGGGATCAGTCGGTGAAGGTGTAGCCGCCCAGATCACAGAGATCGAGACCGAAATCCTCCACTTCGGAGCCATCCGCGAAGACTCCGCGCAGATCATAGATGCAGGTGCTGAGCCCATCCGCGATCAGCACGCCGCTTTCATAACCGGGTGCCAGGTATCCGCCCTCAAGCAGGTTCTCTTCCCAGTCATCCGACGACGCGCTGGAGATGTTGAACTCCACAAGATCGGCGCTGCTTTCATTGGCCAGCATGAATTCCAGATCATCGGCATGGGCAGGTGTCTGGCTTGCAATCAACATCGCGATTGCGCCCAAGGCGTGCAGTCTTTTCATGGGTGAGATCCTGTTATTCAGACATGTCAGAGTCACACGCATATAGGCAGCGAACGCCCGCAAACACAACCTATATGCGCCCGAAATGCCGGCCGCCCTGCCCCGATAACAACCAGCGCGCTTTCGCGCAAATGTTCAGGATCAGGCCGCCTCGTCGCTGTCCCGCTGCTGGCGCGACCAGAGCTGGGCGTACCGCCCCTCATGACCGAGCAATTCGTCATGGGTGCCCTGTTCGACGATCCGGCCAGCATCCAGAACCACGATCCGGTCGGCCTCGGCAATGGT
The DNA here is from genome assembly GCF_041537905.1 of Ruegeria jejuensis. NCBI lineage: Bacteria > Pseudomonadati > Pseudomonadota > Alphaproteobacteria > Rhodobacterales > Roseobacteraceae > Ruegeria > Ruegeria jejuensis. The sequence goes on from NZ_JBGRUO010000011.1 coordinate 96,429, forward strand.
GCTGAGGCGGTGGGCGATGGTGATCACCGTGCGGCCCTCGCCCGCGCGCGCCAGCGCATCCTTGATCTCCTGCTCGGTTTCGGTGTCGAGCGCGCTGGTTGCCTCGTCCAGCAGCAGGATGGGCGGGTTCTTCAGCAATGTGCGCGCGATGCCGACGCGCTGTTTCTCGCCACCTGACAGTTTCAACCCGCGTTCGCCCACTTTGGTGTCATACCCCTCGGGCAGCTGCGCGATGAAGTCGTGGATCTGGGCTGCGCGCGCAGCGTCCTCGACCTCGTCCATGGTGGCATCAGCGCGGCCATATGCGATGTTGTAGCGGATCGTGTCGTTGAACAGCACCGTGTCCTGCGGCACCACGCCGATATTCTCATGCAGGCTTTGTTGCGTCACGTCGCGCACATCCTGCCCGTCGATCTTCAGCGCTCCCGCCGTCACATCATAGAACCGGAACAAAAGCCGCCCGATGGTCGATTTGCCCGAACCGGTGGCCCCCACGATGGCAACGGTCTGACCAGCGCGCACTGCAAGCGAGACACCTTTGAGAATCTCGCGGTCGGGTTCATAGCCGAAATGCACATCCTCCAGCGTGATCTCTCCGCCATTGACCTTGAGCGCGCGCGCGCCTTGCTTGTCGCTGACCTCGGCAGGCTGTTCGAGCAGATCGAACATCTCGCCCATATCAACCAGCGACTGGCGAATCTCGCGATAGACGGTGCCAAGAAAATTGAGCGGCACGGTGATCTGGATCATGTAGGCGTTGACCATGACGAAATCGCCCACGGTCAACTGCCCGCTCTGCACGCCAAGCGCGGCCATCACCATCACGCCCACCAACCCGCAGGTGATCAGGAAGGACTGGCCGAAATTCAGGAAGGCCAGCGAATAGGCGGTCTTGAGCGCGGCCTGCGCATAGGCCCCCATCGACTGATCATAGCGGTGCGCCTCGCGTTCTTCGGCGCTGAAATACTTGACGGTTTCGAAATTCAGCAGGCTGTCGATGGCGCGCTGATTGGCCTCGGTATCCTGCTCGTTCATCTCGCGGCGGAGCTTTACCCGCCACTCGGTCACCGCGAAGGTGAACCAGATGTAAAGCCCGATGGTGACGGCAACAACGACCAGATACCAGACATCGAAAAGCCACATCAGAACAACAGCGACCAGCACCAGTTCCAGGATCAGCGGGCCGATGGAAAACAGCAGAAAGCGCAGCAGGAAATCCACGCCCTTGACCCCGCGCTCGATGATCCGGCTGAGTCCGCCGGTCTTGCGGGTGATGTGATAGCGCATCGACAAGCGATGGATATGCTGGAAGGTCTCCAGCGCCAAGGCCCTCAGCGCGCGCTGGCCCACCGGTGCAAAGAGCGCGTCGCGCAATTGCTGGAACCCCACGGTCATCATCCGCGCCACGCCATAGGCCACGGTCAAACCCACCGCCCCCAGCAGCAGTTGAGATTGTGCGTCACCGGCCAGCGAGTCCACCGCGTTTCGATAGAGGATCGGCGTGTAAACCGCGATCAGCTTTGCAAAAACCAGCGCCGCCATGGCCCAGATCACCCGTTTTTTGACCCAGGGCTCATCCTCGGGCCAGAGATAGGGCGTCACCTTGCGGATCGTGCGCCAGCCCGAGCGGCGTTCGGTGTCCGAGATGTCCTGTTTGGTCGGGGTCGCGCGTGCTGGCTTCATGGCTGGCTCTGCTGGGACCAGAGATCACTCCGGCAGGTTGAATATTTGCCCCGGATAGATCAGATCGGGGTTCCGGATGCTGTCCCGGTTCGCGTCGAACACTTTCACATAGAGCACCCCGTCGCCATAGCGATCGCGCGATATCGCCCAGAGCGTGTCACCCTGCTGCACGGTGATGGCGCGAATGGTTGCGGGCTGGGTGGCGACATCTGCGTCTGACGCCAGCAGTTGTTCGGGCGCTTCGCGGCGGAACGGGGTTTCCAGCCGGTCGATCACCTTGCCATCCTCGCCCAGCGCATCAAGGCGCAGCGTATAGGTGCCCGGGGCGATCCCGTCGATCTCGCCCCGCCAGCGGCCATCCTCTGCCGTCGTCAGGTCACGTGCGGCCCGGTTGTCGAGATAGATCCGCACGATGGCACCGCCTGCGGCGCGTCCGGTCAACTCGACCTCGCCTGTGTCGGTGTAACCAATCGTATCGAGTTGCAGCCCCTGCCCCGCCGCCGGGCTTTGTGCCTGTGGCGATTGCACCAGTTCCACACCCTCTTCATCCGAGCGCAGGATGGTAGGCGTGTCGTTGGTGGTGTCTTGCGTGGTATCCAGCGTTGCCTCGGCCAGGTCTGTCTCGTCGGTGCTGTCCGGCGGCGCCGGTTGCGCATCGGCGGGGTCGTCTGATAGAGCGGAGGTATCGTTTGTGGCAATATCGAGCGTCGCTTCGGCGTCAGTGGCATCATCCCCATCCCCGTTTTCGGTACCAGTGCGGCTCTCTTCCGAAGGGCGCGTTTCCGAGGGGGTCTCATTTGCGGCCAGTTGATCGGGCGCGCGCTCTGGCGCCGCCGCGATCACGAAGTCATCCGACAAAGCGGCCTGATCGCCCCGCTCCGAGCGCAGCGTGAGGGTTCGGGGCGCATCCTCGGGCGTGATTGGAAACAGCGCAGCGAACTGCCCGCTTTGGTCGACCTCAAAGGAATGCACCTCGTCCCCGTCCACCAGTACCTGCACCTGACTGCCTGGCGCAGCCCGCCCCGCAAGCGTGGTCGACCCATCCGGCTCCACCCGGATCAGGTCAAGCTCAGGCGCAACGACCTCCGTGTCTGGCACCTCAGTCCGCTGCTCCGGGTCTTCGGCTTCTGCAGTATCGGTCGGCGCGGGTGGATTGGCTTCGGAGGTTGGTTGATCGGTTGCCTCGGCAGCGGTGTCATCCGATGCGGGTTCTGAGGCCGTCGTAGGCTCGCCGGGATCGGTTGTCTCACCCGCCTCTGCTTCGCCCAAGTCCGTTTGACCCGCATCCGTTTCGCCCGTCTCGGCCACGCTCGTCTGCGGCGTTGCAGAGGTATCGGCCTCGGGTTCTGGCTGGTCCTGCGAGGACAGGAAATAGACCAGTGCGACCGCCACCGCAGCCCCGCCTGCGACAATTGCCCAGGTCGTTTTGCCGCCTCCTTCGCCACCAGCGTGCTCCGCCATTGTGCTCCCTTCGCGCCCCGCCGCCCGGTTCCCGCCATGATGGGCAAGAATTCCGGACCTGATATTGAGCCTACCCTTGCGCCTCGTTATCAGGGGGTACTCCCCCTATTGTGCCAGCGAAAGGCCCGCCCATGAACAATAAATCCGTCTGTGTGTATTGCGGATCACGCCCCGGAGCAATGCCTGCCTATACCAAGGCCGCCCGCAGCTTTGGAACATTGCTCGCGCGGGAGGGTTGGCGGCTGGTCTACGGGGCCGGAGATGTGGGGCTGATGGGCGAGGTCGCGCGAGCCGCGCAAAGCGCAGGTGGTGACACGTTTGGCGTCATCCCCGAGCATCTGGTGCGGCGCGAGGTCGGCAAGTCCGACCTGACCCGCTATGTGGTCACCGAAACCATGCATGAGCGCAAGAAGGTGATGATCATGAACGCCGATGCGGTCGTGGTGCTGCCGGGTGGGCCGGGCTCGCTGGATGAGCTGTTCGAGGCGCTGACATGGCGACAACTGGGCCTGCATGACAAACCCATTCTGGTCATGAATATAGAGGGTTACTGGGACCCGCTGCGCGTTCTTGTCGAGCGCACGATCAATCAGGGTTTTGCCGATCCCTCGCTTGGCACGTTCCTGAACTGGGTCACCGACCCGGAAGAAGCGATGGAGCTCTTGCGACAGGCGTTTGGATGAATTCGGAAGGCCGGGTGCCTGGCGTCAGTTCAGGCGTCTTGGCCGGTCGAAATTGGGACCAGTGATCGAAAAATCCTCGGGCCTGTCGTCATTTGGGCTAACAAAGGCTTCAAGCTCCTGAGGCAGCGGACCGTCTTCTATATCCATATAACAGACCAGCACATGGCGATCGTCGTCCCAGTGGCAATCGATGCCCGGCCCCTCGTAGTCCTGCGGCACAAGCGGAACACGCAAGTAGCTGCATCCACGCGGAAAGGTAGGATCGTCAAGAAATTGCGCCCGCCGGGAGACTTGCTCGCGCACCCGTGTTTCGTGATAGCGTGAGCATGGCCCGTCCCATTCGATTTTGAATTCCGGTTCCATTCCGGTGACATAGACAGCCCGTCCCGGTTCGAAAATACCGGATCGCGCCAATGTGTGCAGGATTTGAGCCAATGACCGGCGCGTTGCTCCTGGTTTGACTTACGTATTCGGCCGGATAAGGCTGCGCCATGACCCGACGCGATCATGTCAAATCCCACCAGGCAGCGCCCTGAGATGCTGAGCGTTCTGCGCCACCGGACCTATCGAAATCTCTTTGCTGCGCAGGTGGTTGCGCTGCTGGGCACCGGCCTTGCCACGGTGGCGCTGAGCCTTTTGGCTTTCGATCTGGCCGGAGCGCAGGCGGGGGTGGTGCTGGGTACGGCGCTGACCATCAAGATGCTGGCCTATGTGGGGCTGGCCCCGATCGCGGCTGCCTTTGCCGCGCAGCTGGACCGGCGCAGAATGCTGATCGTGCTGGATCTTGTGCGGGCGGGGGCGGCGCTCTGCCTGCCTTTTGTCGATGCGATCTGGCAGATTTATGCGCTGATCTTCGTGCTTCAGGCCGCCTCGGCCGGATTTACGCCCGCCTTTCAGGCCACGATCCCGGATGTTCTGCCCGAAGAGCGCGACTATACCAACGCGCTGTCGCTATCGCGACTGGCCTATGATCTGGAAAACCTCGCCAGCCCTGCCCTGGCTGCCGCCCTGCTGGTTCTGGTCAGCTTCGACACGCTGTTCTGGGGCACGACGATGGGCTTTCTCGCCTCGGCGCTGCTGATCGGGGTGCTGACACTGCCCTCGCCAAAACCGACCGCGCGTCGTGGAATCTGGGACCACACTACGCGCGGCATCCGTCTTTACCTGAGCCTGCCGCGCCTGCGCGGGCTGCTGGCGCTGAGCCTGTCGGCGGCGATGGTGAGCGGTATGGTTCTGGTCAACACCGTGGTCCTGATCCGCAGCACGCTGGGTCTGGGCGAGACGATGGTGGCGCTGGCATTGGGCAGTTTCGGCGCTGGCTCGATGGCGGCCGCGCTGGTGCTGCCCCGGCTGCTGGAGCACCGCTCCGACCGATCTGTTATGATGGCCAGCACCCTGCTTGCAGTCGGAACCTGTCTTGCGCTGGGAAGCGTTGCGGTCTTGGCCGGACTGACACCGATGATCCTGCTGAGCGGGTGGTGCCTGATCGGGATTGGCTATTCGGGCGTGATGACGCCGGTAGGTCGCCTGCTGCGCCGCTCTGCCCCGCCCGAGGATCGCCCGGCGCTGTTTGCTGCGCAGTTCACCCTGTCCCATGCCTGCTGGTTGCTGGCCTATCCGCTGACCGGCTGGCTGCTCGCCCGGTTCGGCCCGGCGCCGAGTTTCTTTGCGCTCGGCGTGATCTGCGCGCTCAGCCTGCTCGCGGCGAGGCAGCTCTGGCCCGCGAACGCCACGAAAGAGTGACGTGCAGAGTCAGGCCCCTTCGAGCGACCGGGTATAGGTTTCGAGCGCCGCAGCCACGCCGTCCTGCCAAATGAGCGGGAGCCAGTGTTCGAAGGCCCGCACGACCCGCGCATCTGTTGCAAGCGCGCCATAAAGCCCGGTCTCTTCCAGCCAGGCCTGAGGTCTGTCCTTGGACCGTTTTGCAACAGGCACCAGTTGATCCCAGGCCGGGTCGTTCGGCTCGATCCGCGTTCCATCCTCGCAGGTGCCCGCGCACATGCGCGCCCAGAGCGCCTCGACCAGCACCAGCCCGTCGATGGGACCGCCCGCGGCAAGCGCATCGCGCAGGATCGGCAGCACAAAACCGGGATGCCGGGACGAGCCGTCAAATGCCACTCGCCTTGTGGTGTCCCGGATCGCTTGATTGGCGAAACGCTGTTCGATCAGGTCGATGTAAGCCTCCGGCGCCATGCCGGGAACCGGGGCGATATAGGGCGCGATCTCGGTGCGTTGCACCTTGCGGAACAGCGCCTTGATCAGCGGATGGGACAGGCAGTCGGCGATGGTTTCAACACCCAGCAGCACGCCCGCATTTGCGACCACCTGATGCCCGGCATTCAGAACCCGGATCTTCATCATTTCATAGGCATGCACATCTTCTGAAAAGGTGGCCCCCGCCCTATCCCAGTTGGGGCGGCCCGTCACAAAGCTGTCTTCGATCACCCATTGGCGAAAGTTCTCATGAGGGACCGGCACCGCATCTTCGACCCCCATGTCGCGCACAAGCGCCAGTTCGCCGGGGCCGGTGGCGGGCACGATGCAATCGACCATTGAGTTGGGAAACGCGCCTTCACTGTCGATCCAGCGGGCCAGATCTGGATCGCTCAGCCGAGCAAGCCCGACAATGAGGTTGCGCAGGATGCGGCCATTGCCTTGCAGATTGTCACAGCTCATCGCGGTGAAGGGCCGAATATTCGCAGCGCGGCGCATCCGAAGCGCTGCGACCATCGCGCCAAAGGCCGTTTTCGGAATGTCCGGATTGGCCGCATCGTGCTGAATGTCCGGGTGAGTGACGTCGAACCCGCCGGTGGCGCCGTCGATGAAGTAGCCCCCCTCGGTCACCGTCAGAGAGACGATCCGGATCGACGGATCAGCCATGGCCCGGATCAGGGCGCCGTGCCCGTCCTCGATCGGCAGATAGTCGACCATCGGGCCGATGATTTCGGCGGCGCGGCTGTCCGGGGCCAGTTCGACGAGCGTTGTCAGGCAGTCCTGCGCGATCAGCTTCTCGCGCATCGCCGCATCATAGGGCCGCACGCCCGCACCGATGATCGCCCAATCCAGCGCTTCGCCCTGCTGCATCAGGCGGTGCAGATACCAGGCCTGATGGGCGCGGTGAAAATTGCCCAGCCCGATATGCACAATGCCGGGGCTGAGGTCGCGCCTGTCATAGCGCGGCCTGTCTATATGGCTCGGCATCGCAGCAAGAGTTGCCAGGCTCAACCCGGTCGGAGAGGACGCCATATCTTTCATCAGCTCATCCATTGCCCGCCATCCACGTTAAAACATTGGCTGACGATATAGTCAGCCTCGGTACTGGCCAGAAACACCGCCATGCCGGTCAGATCTTCGGCCACGCCCATGCGGCCAAAGGGCACGGCCTGACCGACTTCGCGTTTCTTCTGCCCCGGTGCCTTGCCCTCATATTTGGCAAAAAACGCATCAACCCCGTCCCAATGCTCGCCATCGACCACGCCGGGTGCGATGGCGTTCACATTGATCCCGTGTTCGATGAGGTTGAGCCCCGCCGATTGCGTCAGGCTGATCACTGCGGCCTTGGTGGCACAGTACACGGCCACCAATGGCTCGCCCCGGCGCCCCGCCTGCGAGGCCATGTTGATGATCTTGCCGCCCTGCCCGCGCGCGATCATGTGGCTGGCGACGGCCTGCAACGTGAAAAGCGTGCCCGCGACATTGATGTCGAAGGTGCGGGCAAAATCCGCGCGCGTGATCTCGGTGATCGGTGCTGCGGTGAAGATCGCCGCGTTGTTGATCAGGATGTCGATCTGACCCAATTGAGCGACGGCCTCGGCCACACCTGCCTCGATGCTGGCCTGATCCGTTACATCCATATGGATCGCCACCGCGCCGATCTCACCGGCGGTCTCACGAGCGCGGGTGATGTCGATATCGGCAATTGCCACCCTGGCACCCTCGGCGAGATACGCCTCGGCAAAGGCGCGCCCGATGCCTCGGGCCGCGCCAGTAATCAGGGCCGTTTTGCCGTCCAGCCGGGTCATTCGATCCTGAGCCCGTTCTGGTCGAACCGGTGCAGGTGTTCGGTCTGCGGGGTCAGGTAGACTTCGGTGCCGTATTTCAGCTTGCGCTCGCCACCTGCCCGCACCGTCAGCGGCTCGGTGCTCAGCCCGCTCTGGATGTGGAAGAACGTGTCGGAGCCCAGATGTTCGGACACACCCACCGTGCCTTGCCACATGCCTTCGGTTTCCGAGATGTCGATATGCTCGGGGCGGATGCCGATGGTGGTTGCGTTATGCTTGGCGGCTTCCGGACCTTCGATCAGGTTCATCTTGGGCGAGCCGATGAATCCGGCGACAAAGGTGTTGCCGGGCTGCTGGTAAAGTTCCAGCGGGCTGCCGACCTGCTCGACGATACCGGCGCGCAGCACCACAATCTTGTCGGCCATGGTCATTGCCTCGACCTGATCGTGGGTCACATAGATCATCGTGGTCTTGAGCCGTTCATGCATTTCGCTGATTTCCAGCCGCATGCCGACCCGAAGCGCGGCGTCCAGATTGGACAGCGGCTCGTCAAAGAGGAAGGCCGCCGGTTCACGCACAATGGCCCGCCCGATGGCCACCCGCTGGCGCTGGCCACCCGACAATTGGCCGGGACGCCGGTCCAGATAGTCGGTCAGGTTCAGCGCCTTGGCGGCGGCCTCGATCCGCCGGTCCTGTTCGGCCTGATCAATCCCGGCCATGCGCATCGGAAAGGCGATGTTTTTGCGCACTGACATATGCGGGTAGAGCGCATAAGACTGGAACACCATGGCCAGACCGCGCTTGGCCGGGGGCACATCAGTGGCGTCTGTCCCGTCAATTGCGATATGCCCGGAGGTGATGTCCTCCAGCCCCGCGATCAGCCGCAGGAGGGTGGACTTACCGCAGCCCGAGGGGCCGACGAAAACCGTGAACTCTCCGTCTTCGATGGTCAGATCCAGTGGCGGAATGACCTGAACGTCGCCGAAGCTTTTGGTCACTTGGTTCAGTTGAATTTGTCCCATTGGTCAGTTTCCTTATTTGACGGCGCCGAAGGTCAGGCCGCTGACAAGTTGTTTCTGGCTGAACCAGCCAAGGATGAGGATCGGCGCAATCGCCATGGTCGAGGCCGCGCTGAGCTTGGCGTAGAACAAGCCTTCGGGGCTGGAGTAGCTGGCGATGAAGGCCGTGAGCGGGGCTGCTTTGGCCGCCGTCAGGTTCAGCGTCCAGAAGGCTTCGTTCCAGGCCAGGATGACATTGAGCAACAAGGTCGAGGCGATGCCGGGAATGGCCATCGGCGTCAGCACATAAAGCACTTCTTCCTTCAGGCTGGCCCCGTCCATCCGTGCCGCTTCCAGGATCTCGCCGGGGATTTCCTTGAAGTAGGTGTAAAGCATCCAGACAATGATCGGCAGGTTGATCAGCATCAGCACGATGGTCAGACCGAACTTGGTATCCAGAAGCCCCAGTTTGATGAACAGCAGGTAGATCGGATAGAGCACACCAACCGCCGGCAACATCTTGGTCGACAGCATCCAGAGCAGGATGTCCTTGGTGCGCTTTGAGGGCACAAAGGCCATCGACCAGGCGGCGGGTACCGCGATGATGATCCCGAGGATGGTCGAACCGCCCGCGATGACGATCGAATTCCACAGAAAGCGCATGTAGTTCGACCGCTCCATGACCACGCCGTAATTCTCCAGCGTCCAGTCAAAGGCCAGAAAAACTGGCGGGTCGGAAATGGCCTGCGCTTCGGTCTTGAAGCTGGTGAGGATGGTCCAGAGGATCGGGAAGAAGATCAGCAATCCGACGGCCCAGGCGGCAGTGGTGTTGATGATCTTGCGGTTTTGCGTAACAGAGCGTGCCATGGGGTCCTCCTCACGCGTCCAGGTTCTTGCCGACGATGCGCATCAGGAAGATGGCAACGATATTGGCGAGAATGATTGCGTAGACACCGCCTGCCGATCCAAGTCCGACATTCTGGCTTTCCAGCACCCGCTGGAAGATCAGGTAAGACAGTGTCTTGGTTCCAAAGGCGCCGCCGGTGGTGACGAATATCTCGGCGAAGATCGCCAGCAGAAAGATCGTCTGGATCAGGATCACGATGGTGATCGCGCGGCTCAGATGCGGCAGAATGATGAACCAGAAGCGCTTGATCGAAGGCGCGCCATCCATTTCCGCCGCTTCAAGCTGCTCGCCATCCAGCGATTGGATCGCCGTCAGCAGGATCAGCGTCGCAAAAGGCAGCCATTGCCAGGACACGATCATGATCAGCGACGGCAGGGACGCCTGGCTGAGCCATGCGATGGGCTCGGCACCGAAGAACTTCCACAAATAGGCCAGCAGCCCGTTTGTCGGGTCCATGAACATGTTCTTCCAGACCAGCGCGGATACGGTGGGCATGACAAAGAACGGGGCAATGACCAGAATACGGACCACACCCTGGCCCCACATCGGCTGATTGAGCAGAAGTGCAAGCAGAACGCCAAGAACCACCGTGATGATCAAAACGCCGCCAACGATGACCAGCGTAGCCTGGACACTTGGCCAGAACGCGCTGGAGCCGACGAACCGCGCGTAGTTTGCGAAACCGACCCATTCGAGGCCATTGGCCATCGAGTCACCGCGCAGCGGAAGGTATTTCTTGAACGAGAAGAACAACGTCATTGAAAGCGGGATCAACATCCAGCCGAGAAGCAGAACAACCGCAGGGGCCATCATTAGGCGGGCGGCTGATCTGGAATGCTGCGTAGCCATGGAAACACCTCCTCTGTTGACGGCCATGGGACCGCCTCGGGCGAATCTTACAGTGAATTTGAAGGGATGGGGGAACAGAGGGCGGACGTAGCGCCCTCTGCGTGTTTGTCTGGTCGACCGGCCGCCTTAGCGGTACCCGGCCGCTTCCATCGCGTCGTTGGTCAGCGCCTGGGCCTTTTCAAGCGCTTCCTCCACGCTCTGCTGACCAGCATAGACAGCCGAGAATTCCTGGCTGACCTCGGTGGCGATCCCGGCAAATTCGGGGATAGCCACGAACTGGACACCGACATAGGGCACCGGCTTGACGGTCGGATTCTGCGGGTCGGCCGCGTTGATCGAGTCAAGCGTCATCTGAGCAAACGGCACAGCCTGATACTCGGGATTTGCATAAAGCGAGGTCCGCGCGCCCGGAGGCACGTTGGCCCAGCCCTCGTTTGCGGCAACCAGCTCGATATAGTCTTTTGAGGTCGCCCATTCGAGGAACTCTTGCGCCGCATCCACTTTCTGCGATCCGGCGGGGATGGCCAGCGCCCAGGCCCAGAGCCAGTTGGCGTTTTTGCCAAGGCCAGTGTTTGGCGCCAGAGCGAAGCCCACCTGATCGGCCACAGTTGAATCGTCAGGATTGGTCACGAAGGATGCCGCAACGGTCGCGTCGATCCACATGCCGCATTTGCCCTGCTGGAACAACGACAGGTTTTCGTTGAACCCGTTGGTCGCATAGCCCGGAGGTCCGGATTCCTCCATCATGCCAACAAAGAAATTCAGCGCCTCGGCCCATTCAGGCTGATCGAACTGCGCATTCCAGTCTTCGTCGAACCAGCGGGCACCAAACGAGTTGCCGGTGACAGTGATAAAGGCTCCGCCCTCACCCCAGCCAGCCTTGCCACGCAGGCAGATGCCGTTGATCTCGGCGTCGCGATCGGTCATCGCGGCGGCGGCTTCGCGGATGAATTCCCAGGTCGGGGCATCGGGCATTTCCAGCCCGGCCTTTTCCATCAGGTCCTTGCGGTACATCACCATCGAGCTTTCGCCGTAAAACGGCGCTGCATAAAGCGTGCCGTCATGGCTCAGCCCGGCGCGCATCGCGGGCAGGATGTCATCGACATCGTATTCCTCGGACAGCCCCTCAAGCGGGACCAGCCAGCCATTGGCACCCCAGATCGGCGTTTCGTACATGCCGATGGTCATGATGTCGAAAGCGCCGCCCTTGGTGCTGATATCGGTTGTCACGCGCTGACGCAGTACGTTCTCTTCCAAGGTGACCCATTCAACCTCATGGCCGGTCTTGGCCGTGAAATCGTCCGTGTAACCCTGCATACGGATCATGTCGCCGTTGTTGACGGTCGCGATGGTGATGGTGTCGGCAATAGCTCCCGTTCCCATGACAAGCGCCATGGCAGTCGCCGCACCCAATGATGCCTTGAGATACATCCTGTTCCTCCCTGTGTTGGATGTTGGGAATGACCCTACGTCCTGTTCGGGAGGCAAGTCAACAAAAACTTTACGCGCGTAAACTTTTCATTGGATCAAGCCGAAGACCGCAGAACGAGTTTCGCCGGATAGAGATGCTCTGACCTGCTCTCGAAATGCCCCCCGCTCTCGATCAGCTGGAACAGCATTTCGATGACCTTGTTCGAGACCTGGTCGTAGTCATGGGCCACAGTGGTCAGCGATGGGCAGGTGAAGCGCGAAAAAGGATGATCGTCATGTGCCGCCACCCTCAGCGTGCAGTTTTCGTCGCGCCCGACCTGGATGCCGCGTTCGAAACAGGCCGACAGAAACCCGATCGCAAGCCGGTCGTTGCTGCACAGGACGGTATCGGTCTGCGCGGGTTTCTGATCCAGAAACCGCAGCCCTTCCTTGTACCCGATCTCTTCGAATCCCCAGCCATGCCCCTCGGCCTGGAAAATCTGAGGATCGAACCCCAATCGATCCATCATCGACATATAGGCCTTGCGCCGCTTGTTTGCGTTCGGGTTGGCCGGGTGGAACATCTCGAACAGAACCGGAGGGTTTCCGGTGCGGGTCAGATACTCTACACTCTGCGACACAAAGCTGAAATTGTCTGATCCGACAAAGGCTTCGCCAATACCGTCCAGGTTACTGTCAAACAGAATCGTGGGCACGTCCCGGCAAAATTTCTCGATCACGCCCCGATCGGAAATCCGTCCAAGCGGCGCCAGAAGAACCCCGGCGGGTTTCATCGAGCGCAGGCTGTCCAGAATATCGACCTCCAAATCCTTTTCGCCATGCGCACTGAACAGAATCGGGGACCAGCCCGCCTCGATACAGCGCAGTTCAAGTTTCCGGGCAATCTCGGCAAAGAACGGGTCGGCCAGATACGGCACCACGATGCCGATATTCTTGGTCAGGCGGCGGTTCTGGTTCACCGCATAGATGTTGGGGCGATAATCGTGCTCCTCCAGCGCAGCCTCGATCCGCGCCCGCGTCGAGGCGCGCACACTTTCGGGATTATTGAAGTATTTTGAAACCGTTGGACGCGAGATACCGCTCAGCGCGGCAAACTCTTCCATGTTCCGGATCTTGTTCCCGCTCATCCGCCCGCGCATCCAATCCAAGTCATCATACCGGGGTCAATCGCCCCCCATTGCAGAAGGCAATATATCGAAAAATTTTCGCGAGAAAAGTTTTGCGGTGCTTGCAGGGCGTCCTTTCCCGAAATTGTTATTTGGAGTCAGTGCCCTCCGGGCCCGTAACGGCGAGCCGCCGGATCAGAGCTTCGCGTGCCAGTCGCGGATGGCTTGACCGATCTCATCAGGAGAATCTTCCTGAATGAAATGGCTGCCCGCCACGGTCACCTCGGACAGGGCTGGCCAGGCACGCACATAGTCGCGCACCGGCCCCGCAATCAGCGCACCGGGTTCGGCATTGACGAAGAGTTTCGGGATCGGCGACTGCGCCAGCCAGGCGGAATAGTCCGAGACGATCTGGACCACATCCGCAGGCTCACCCGCGATGGGGATCTGGCGCGGCCAGGTCAGCGTCGGGCGACGATCCTCGCCCGGATTGCCAAAGGGGCGGCGGTATTCATTCATCTCGTCCTCACTCAGATCGCGCAGGATCGAGCCAGGCAGGATCGCCTCCACGAACAGGTTCTTTTCCAGCACCATCTCGTCCCCAGCGGGCGAGCGCAGGGCCTGGAACATCTCGCGCGCGGCTTCGGGGAAGCTGTCCCAGCCCGGCACCGGCGCGACGATGGCCTCCATGAAGGCGATGCCCTTGATCGCGTCCGCGTGCGTATGGGCCCAGTGAAAGCCCAGCCCGGAGCCCCAGTCATGCAGCACAAGCGTCACGTTGTCCCGCACGCCAAGCTGCTCAAGCAGCGCGAACAGGTATTTGCGGTGTTCCACATAGGTGTAACGATCAGGGCCGCTGTCATCGAGCTTGTCGGAATCGCCCATCCCGATCAGGTCCGGCGCGATCAGCCTGCCCTTGCCCGCCAGATGGGGCATGATGTTGCGCCACAGATAGGACGATGTCGGGTTGCCATGCAAAAACATGATCGGGTCGCCCTGTCCCTCGTCGATATAGGCCATCTGCTTGCCGTGAACGGTCGAGAATTTCTTTTTGTCGCGAAAGCTCGTAGTCATGATACGCCCCTCGGCTCTTGCGTTTGAGTCGGTGCAAAGTTACTGGAACGAACATTCCAAAACAAGAGGAAACATGCCGAGACCAAGGTCACATTCCCGTTCAGCCCTTGTTGACAACGCCATGAAAGCTTTTTGGAAGATCGGCTATCAGGCGGTTTCCATGGGTGATCTCGTACGCGAAACCGGTGTCAGCCGAGGCGGGATCTATAGCGATTTCTCGGGCAAGCAGGAGTTGTTTCACGCCTGCCTGGATCGTTATCAAGAGGCCGTCGTGACGCCCGCTTTTGCGCAGGTCGAAGCCGAGGATGCCGACATCGACGCGATCCGGTGCTATTTTGACAATCTGCTGATCGGGTTCGAAGCCATGGAAGGGTTTGGCATCGGTTGCCTTGTGGGCAACACGCTGACCCAAATCGACCCATCAGAAGAGGCCACGCATGAGAAGTTACAGGCGCATTGCACGCGTTTGTTCAAGGGATTCCGCAAGGTGCTGGCGCGTGAGAATGGGCCAAACGGCCCCTTGAGCGCTGCTGAGCTTGACGATCTGGCACATTTCACGATGATTTCGGCGCAGGGGCTCTGGTCCTATTCCCGGCTGACAGACGATGGTGCCATTCTGCGCCGCTATGCGGAGACATTGCTCGCCTCGATCGAAACACGCCCGCGCGGGGCGAGGTCTTGACCGCTCCGCTGCCCATTGGCGATTTCCGTTTCATCGCGCTGGATGTGGAAACCGGCTGTGGCGACAGCGCCAGCATCTGCCAGGTCGGGCTGGCCTGCGTGCGGGTGGATCACACCATTGAGACATGGTCAACGCTGGTCGATCCGCAAATGCCGTTTGCGCCCTTCAATATCGACCTGCACGGCATCGGTCCGTACAAAGTGCGCCATGCGCCGAACTTCGCGGGCATCTGGCCCGATCTGCTGCCCTTGCTTGCGCGCCACCCGCTGGTTCAGCACAGCCGCTTTGACGAACACGCAATAAACGCCGCCTGCCGAGCGCATGGCCTGCCCCGCCCAAAGCTGGCCTGGAACAACAGCGTCACCATCGCGCGCGCCGCCTGGCCCGAGTTGAAGGGCAAGGGCGGGCATGGGCTGGGCAACCTAAAGACCGTTCTGAACCTCGACTTCAGGCACCATGACGCCGAAGAGGATGCGCGCGCCGCGGCTCAGGTGGTTTTGCGGGCAGAGCAACATCTTGGCGCCTCCGCCGCTGAAATCGCACCGGTGCTGGCGCCCTTTCAGCTCTCCCTGCCGCTCTGACCAGAAGAGCGCCCGCGATCAGTTGCCGCCACGCTGCGACTTGAGCGTAAATTGTACGAGATCATAAAGATCCTGCGCGGGAAGCCCCTGCTCTGTCATATCGGAAATCCACTGCGCGCGGATCGGATCAGCGGCCTTGGCCTGAAACTCGGCGATGACCTCATCCGGGATCGTCGCTTTGGTCACGCCCTTTTCTTCCAGAACACTGTCCCATTGCTGCAGCAGCTGGCCGTAGTTGTCGAGATAATGCGCGATCGCCTCGTTGATTGAGCTGTTCAGCGCATCGCGATGCTCGTGCGACAGCGACTCATAGGCGTCGATATTGACAACAACCGGGCAGTTCACCGTGCCGGGGTTCAGATTGGCAGTCCACCAGTCAGCCTCGTTGATAGTGCCAAAGCTCAGATGCGCATGCTGGGCAAAGGCGACCGTATCCACCACGCCCGACTGCATTGCGCCATAGGCCTCGGTCGCGGCGACCGAGGTCGGCACACCCCCCACCGCCTCAAAGGCTTGACCCAACCCGCCAGTCGCGCGCACGCGCATCCCGTCGAAGTCGGCCAGCGAACCCGGAGGGGTCCCGGTGCCGACCAGATTGTATTGCGGCATGGGTGAGGTCATGATGATCCGCGCGTTCCACTGCGCCATCTCTTCCTTGACCGCCGGGTGGTCATAGACCGCGTGGCTGACCGCCACTTCTTCATCCAGCGTGTTCACTCCAAGAAAAGGCAGCTCCAGCACCGTGATGGCGCGGTTCTTGTCGCGGTGGTAGCCCGCGCAGAACTGCGCCATCTCAAACGCGCCGATCTCGATCCCGTCGAGGTTTTCGCGCGGTTTCGACAAGCCGCCATAGCTGACATTGATGGTGAAATCGCCGCCAGTCTTTTCGCTGACCAGTTCGGCCAGCTTTTCCACATGCTCGGTAAAGGCACGCCGTTTGCCCCAGACCGAGGCATTCCATTCGGTTGCGGCGGCGTCATTGACAACGGCAACGCTCAGCGCCGCGCAGGCGGCGGCAGTCAGACAGGTCTTCATGGTTTTCCTCCCGGTCGGTCCGCCTTGGGTGCGGACATCTTTCACCGTCCAGACTAGGGAGGCGCGGCGGTGCTGCCAAGGCCCCGCAGGGGCCGACTCGGAGCCGCATCAGAGGCATCGAGACACTGGCATCTGCACCTGCGATTCTGGCTCAAACCACCCCTGTTCTGACGGATCACACAAGAATCACGACGCGGCGCACGAAACACCTTCCGTTTGACCGGCACGAGTTTTGACAGCAATTTTCTTATAAATTCAGGCGGGTTGCGCTAACAAAACGCAAGCTATTTACAAGTAATCGCATCTTGTAAAAAAATAATTTACAGACAAATCGTTAATTTTCATGTGTTTATTTTAATATTTTCAAACTTGCCTATACTTTCAGCAAGCCCGGAACATGATCGACAATCCCCTGCATATTGGGTGAAAAATGCGATCAACGAAAACAGTCATTGGGAGGAGCCTCAGATGACGACCGACACGCTGACCGGAACGAAGGCCTATGCGCCATCGGCAGAGACCGTTTCTCATGCCCATGTGGATGCGGCGAAATACGACCAGATGTACGCAGCCTCGATTGCTGATCCAGACGGGTTCTGGGGCGAACACGGCAAGCGGATCGACTGGATCAAGCCGTTCACGCAGGTGAAGGATGTCAGCTACGATTTCGGCAATGTGAATATCAACTGGTTCGCGGATGGCACGCTGAACATCTCGGCCAATTGCGTCGATAGGCATCTGGCGACGCGCGGCGACCAGACCGCGATCATCTGGGAACCCGACGATCCCAATGAACCGGCCCAGCACATCACCTACAAACAATTGCACAGCAGCGTCTGCAAGATGGCCAATGTGCTCAGCGGCCTGGGCGTGCGCAAGGGTGACCGTGTCGTGATCTATCTGCCGATGATCCCCGAGGCCGCCTATGCCATGCTGGCCTGCGCCCGGATCGGCGCCATCCATTCCATCGTCTTCGCAGGCTTTTCGCCCGACGCGCTGTCCGCCCGGATCAACGGCTCGGACGCAAAGGTGCTGATCACCGCAGACGAGGCCCCGCGCGGCGGGCGCAAGACACCACTGAAATCCAATGCAGACGCCGCGCTACTGCACTGCAAGGACAGCGTGAAATGCCTTGTCGTCAAGCGCACCGGTGGTCAGACCACCTGGGTTGATGGGCGCGACTTCGACTATAACGAGATGGCGCTGGAGGCGAGCGACACCTGCGCACCCGCCGAGATGAATGCCGAGGACCCGCTGTTCATCCTCTACACCTCCGGCTCGACCGGGCAGCCCAAGGGCGTGGTGCATACCACCGGCGGCTATCTGGTCTATGCGGCGCTGACCCATGAGATCACGTTCGATTACCACGATGGCGATATCTACTGGTGTACGGCGGATGTGGGCTGGGTCACCGGGCACAGCTATATCGTCTATGGCCCGCTAGCCAATGGGGCGACCACGCTGATGTTCGAAGGCGTGCCGACCTATCCCGATGCCAGCCGCTTCTGGCAGGTCTGCGAGAAACACAAGGTCAACCAGTTCTACACCGCCCCCACCGCGATCCGCGCGCTGATGGGACAGGGCAACGAGTTTGTCGAGAAATGCGATCTGAGCGACCTCAAAGTGCTGGGCACGGTAGGCGAACCGATCAACCCCGAGGCCTGGAACTGGTACAATGACGTGGTCGGCAAGGGCAAATGCCCCATCGTCGATACCTGGTGGCAGACCGAAACCGGTGGCCACATGATGACCCCCCTGCCCGGCGCCCATGCCACCAAGCCCGGTTCGGCGATGAAGCCCTTCTTTGGTGTGGAACCTGTGGTTCTGGACCCGCAATCGGGCGTCGAGATCTCTGGCAACGGGGTCGAGGGCGTGCTGTGCATCAAGGACAGCTGGCCCGGCCAGATGCGCACGGTCTGGGGTGATCATGAGCGGTTCGAAAAGACCTATTTCTCGGATTACAAAGGCTACTACTTTACCGGTGACGGTTGCCGTCGCGACGAGGATGGCGATTACTGGATCACCGGTCGCGTCGATGACGTGATCAACGTCTCGGGCCACCGGATGGGCACGGCCGAAGTGGAAAGCGCACTGGTGGCGCATGCCGCCGTCGCCGAGGCCGCCGTGGTTGGCTACCCGCATGACATCAAGGGTCAGGGCATCTATTGCTACGTCACCCTGATGAATGACCGCGAACCCAGCGAAGACCTCCGCAAAGAGCTGCGCACATGGGTCCGGACCGAGATTGGCCCGATCGCCAGCCCCGATGTCATCCAGTGGGCCCCCGGCCTGCCCAAGACCCGTTCGGGCAAGATCATGCGCCGTATTCTGCGCAAGATCGCTGAAAACGACTTTGGCGCGCTCGGCGATACGTCGACACTGGCTGATCCTTCGGTGGTCGAAGATCTGATCGAAAACCGGGCGGTGAAATGATGGAAAGCGATGTTCTCGCCACCCCCGCCGTGCTGATCCTGCTCGGGCCTCCGGGCGCGGGCAAAGGCACGCAGGCCCGCAAGCTGGAAGAGCAGTTCGGGCTGGTGCAGCTATCCACGGGTGATCTGCTGCGTGCCGCCGTCGCCGCGGGTACCGAGGCTGGCAAACAGGCCAAGGCCGTGATGGAAGCGGGCGAGTTGGTCAGCGACGAGATCGTCATCGCCATCCTGCGCGACCGGCTGGCCGAACCCGACTGTGCAAAGGGCGTTATCCTCGATGGGTTTCCCCGCACTGACGCGCAGGCCAAAGCGCTCGATACTTTGTTGGCCGAAAACAACCAAAAGGTCAGCGCCGCCATCAGTCTTGAGGTCAATGACGACGCGATGGTGACCCGCATCTCGGGCCGCTACACCTGCGCCAACTGTGGCGAGGGCTATCACGACACGTTCAAGACCCCGCAAAGTGACGGCATCTGCGACAATTGCGGCCATACCGAGTTCAAGCGCCGCGCCGATGACAATGCGGAAACGGTTGCCAGTCGGTTGCGCGCCTATCACGCCCAGACCGCCCCGCTGATCGCCTATTACGACAGCCAAGACGTTCTGGAGAGAATCAATGCCATGGGCGAGATCGACGAGATCGCCCGGGGCCTTGCCACCATCGTCAAGGGGGCGATGCGCTAGGCAGGAAAGATCGGGGCCGGATCAATCGGCCCCACCCCCTGATGAAAGACCCGGACTGACCGCTTTGGCGGACCGGTGAAGTCATGCCTGATGCCCGTAAGACGGCGCAGGCAAACAGAGGAGGTTTGCCCGATCCCCGGGCAAATCAGGAGGAAGCAAGGAGGACCCGCGATGGCGGATCAAACCACACACTCCGCGCAGACTGCCGAAGCCGACAAGGGCTATTGGCAGGCAAATGTGCGGATCATTCTTGTGAGCCTGGTTATCTGGGCTCTTGTCTCGTTCGGATTCGGCATTCTGCTGCGCCCGATGTTGTCCGGCATCAGCGTCGGCGGCTCCGATCTGGGTTTCTGGTTCGCGCAGCAGGGCTCGATTCTGGTCTTTCTGGGCCTGATCTTTTTCTACGCCTGGCGGATGAACAAGCTCGACGCCGAATTTGGCGTGGATGAGGAGTAAACGTCATGGATCAGTTTACCATCAACCTGCTGTTTGTTGGCGCGAGTTTTGCGCTTTACATCGGCATCGCGATCTGGGCCCGCGCCGGGTCCACATCTGAATTCTATGCTGCGGGGCGCGGTGTGCATCCGGTCACCAACGGGATGGCCACGGCGGCGGACTGGATGTCTGCGGCCTCGTTCATCTCGATGGCGGGCCTTATCGCATTCACCGGCTATGACAACTCATCCTACCTGATGGGCTGGACCGGCGGATACGTGCTGCTGGCGCTGCTGCTGGCCCCTTACCTGCGCAAGTTCGGCAAGTTCACCGTCTCCGAGTTCATCGGCGACCGGTTCTACAGCCCGACCGCGCGCATCGTGGCCGTGATCTGCCTGATCGTCGCCTCGGTGACCTATGTGATCGGTCAGATGACCGGCGTGGGCGTGGCTTTTGGCCGCTTCCTTGAGGTCTCCAACACCACCGGTCTGCTGATCGGGGCCTGTGTGGTCTTTGCCTATGCGGTCTTTGGCGGCATGAAAGGCGTGACCTATACGCAGGTGGCGCAATATTGCGTGCTGATCACCGCTTATACGATCCCGGCGATCTTCATCTCGCTGCAGTTGACCGGCAACCCTATCCCGGCCCTGGGCCTGTTTGGTGACGCGGCTGGTACAAGCGAGCCGCTGCTGAGCAAACTCGACGCGATCGTGTCCGAGTTGGGCTTTGCGGAATATACCGCCCATCACTCCGACACGCTGAACATGGTCCTGTTCACGCTGTCGCTGATGATCGGTACCGCCGGTCTGCCGCATGTGATCATGCGCTTCTTCACGGTGCCGAAAGTGTCCGATGCCCGCTGGTCGGCTGGCTGGGCGCTGGTCTTCATCGCGCTGCTCTATCTGACGGCCCCCGCCGTGGGCGCCATGGCACGCCTGAACATCACCGACATGATGTGGCCCAATGGTGGCATCGACGGCGGTGCGGTTGCGGTCGAACAGATCGACAATGATGCGCGCTATGACTGGATGGCCACCTGGCAGAAAACCGGTCTGCTGGACTGGGAAGACAAGAATGGCGACGGCAAGATCCAGTACTATAACGACAAGTCCGAAAAGATGCAGGAACTGGCCGCTGAAAAGGGCTGGGTCGGCAATGAGCTGACCAAGTTCAACCGCGACATCCTGGTTCTGGCCAACCCTGAAATCGCCAACCTGCCGGCCTGGGTGATCGGTCTGGTTGCCGCAGGTGGTCTGGCGGCTGCCCTGTCGACCGCTGCCGGTTTGCTGCTGGCCATTTCCTCTGCCGTAAGCCACGATCTGGTCAAGGGGTCGATCAACCCGTCAATCAGTGAAAAAGGCGAGCTTCTGGCGGCGCGGATCGCAATGGCGGTGGCCATCGTGGTTGCCACCTATCTGGGTCTCAATCCTCCGGGCTTTGCGGCGCAGACGGTTGCTCTGGCCTTTGGTCTGGCGGCTGCCTCGATCTTCCCGGCGCTGATGATGGGTATCTTCTCGAAGAAGATCAACAACACCGGTGCGGTCTGCGGTATGCTCGCAGGTCTGACCGTGACGCTGGTCTACATCTTCCTGCACAAGGGCTGGCTGTTCATTCCGGACACCAACTCCTTCACTGATGCCGATCCGCTGCTGGGTCCGATCAAGTCGACCTCGTTCGGCGCCGTCGGGGCTGCGATCAACTTCGGTGTGGCCTATCTGGTCGCTGGCATGACCAAGGAGACTCCGCAGGAGATCAAGGATCTGGTCGAAAGCGTGCGCATCCCCCGTGGGGCCGGTGCTGCAACGGCGGATCACTGATATGGCGGGCGGGCTCTTCACCCTCCCTGTAACGGCCCGGCCGCATTAGACTGGTCCCGCCTGGCCTCGGCCCGGCGGGGCTTTTTTACGAATTTCCAAGGCATTGCCTCATGTCCCTGACCCAGGATCAGATCATTCGCTTCCTCAGATCGGTGCATCCCTATGATGCGCTGCAGCCTGAGGTGCAAAGCGATATCGCCGCGCAAGCCGAAACGCGCATTTACGCGACGCAAGAGGCGATCTACCGGTTCGGCGAGGCCCTGCCCGGCCTCTTCGTGATTCATGACGGATCGGTCGAAGTGGTCGATGAGAATGGCGAAGTGGTCTCGCATCTGGGGCTGCGCAACAGTTTCGGCGAGCGCGGATTGCTGCGCGATGGCAAGGCCGCGACAAGTGCCACGGCAACAGCCGCAACCACCCTGCTGATGCTGCCCGCGCAGTTGATCACAACCCTGCAGCGCGACCACCCCATCGTCGCGCGGTTCTTCAACCGAGAACACCAGGCCCGCGCACCGCAAAACGATCTGGCCACCAGCCCGGTCGAGACGCTGATGGCCCGTGATCCGGCAACCTGTGCGCCCGATCTACCCGTGCAACAGGCGGCGCAGGTCATGCGCGATCGCCGCATCTCGTCGCTTTGCGTGGTGCGGGACGGGCTGCTGCGCGGGATTGTTACCCTCCGCGACCTGTCCGGCAAGGTGGTGGCCCAGGCGCTGCCCGGCACCACGCCGGTTGCTGATGTCATGACCGCCGCGCCGATGACCCTGCCGCCCTCGGCCATCGGCTCGGATGTGTTGCACATGATGATGGAACACCGCATCGGCCATGTACCGATCACCGAAGCCGGGCGGCTGGAGGGCATCGTTACCCAGACCGACCTGACCCGCTTTCAGGCCGTCAGTTCGGCTGAGCTGGTCGCCGCCCTTGCCCGCGCCGACACAGCCGCAGAGATGGCCTGTGTGACGTCTGAGATTCCGCGCCTGCTGGTGCAGCTGGTGGCGGGCGGCAACCGCCATGACGTGGTGACCCGCCTGATCACCGATATCGCCGACACCGCGACCCGGCGCCTGCTGGCGCTGGCCGAAGCCAAGCTCGGCCCCCCACCGGTGCCCTATCTGTGGCTGGCCTGCGGCTCGCAGGGTCGGCAGGAGCAAACCGGGGTCAGCGATCAGGACAATTGCCTGATGCTGGATGACAGCGTAACCGAAGCGGATATGACCTATTTAACGGCACTGGCGACATTCGTCTGTGATGGCCTCAACACCTGCGGCTATGTCTATTGCCCGGGTGAGATGATGGCGACCAATCCGCGCTGGCGCCAACCGGTTCGGGTCTGGCGCGACTATTTCGCGGGCTGGATCGCCAAACCCAACCCCGAGGCGCAGATGCTGGCCAGCGTCATGTTCGACCTGCGCCCCATCGGCGGCGATTTCGAGCTGTTCGAGGATATTCAGGCCGACACGTTGCGCGCCGCCAGCGCCAATTCGATCTTTGTGGCGCATATGATCTCGAACGCGCTCAAGCATAGCGTGCCGCTGAGCCTGTTCCGTGGTCTGGCCACCATCCGCTCAGGCGAGCATCGCGATACAGTGGACATGAAACATAACGGCGTCGTGCCGGTTGTCGATCTGGGTCGGCTCTACGCGCTGCGGGCGCAACTGACACCGGTCAACACCCGCGCCCGTCTGGACGGAGCTGAGCGCAGCGGCGCGCTCAGCCCGTCCGGTGCGCGCGACCTGCGCGACGCCTATGATCTGATTGCTGACGCCCGACTGGAGCATCAGGCCGCACAGGTCAAGGCAGGCCTCGCGCCGGATAACTTCATGGCGCCGGGCAGCCTGTCGGATTTCGAAAGAAGCCATCTGCGCGATGCCTTTGTCGTGGTAAAGACCATGCAATCGGCCATCGGGCACGGCAAGGGCATGCTGGGCTAAGACGCCGCAGCGGGCCTGCATGGGAGGAAAGAGATGTTTCTGGAACTGATCGCAACGGTGTTTGCCGGGATCGCAACGGCAGGTGTGGTGATGCTGCTGAACCGGGTGCTGGGCGGGCGGCTGCCCAAATGGCTGGCCCCGGTCGGGGCCGGTCTGGCGATGATCGCGGTCACCATCTCCAGCGAGTATAGCTGGTATGGGCGTACCGCCGCCGCCCTGCCCGAAGATGTCGAGGTGATCGAGACCGTGGACAGCCGCGCGATCTATCGCCCCTGGACTTATGTCGCGCCTTATGTCGACCGGTTTGCCGCGCTGGACCACGCCTCGGTCCAGACCAACCCGACCCTGCCCGATCAGCGCCTGGCCGATCTCTATTTCTTTGGCCGCTGGGCGGCGGTGTCAAAACTGCCGGTCCTGGTGGATTGCGCCGGATCGCGGCGCGCAAATCTGGTCGATGGTGCGCGCTTCGGTGATGATGGCGCAGTGCTGGATGCCGACTGGGTCGCCGCCGATGACGGCGATGCGGTGCTCCGGGCGCTCTGCGGAGATGCATGATGTTGGGCGGTCTCAGCCTGCGTCTGCGCGTCTTTCTCTTCTTCTGCCTGCTGGCTGTAGGTGGGCTGGGCCTGACCAGCGTGGCGCTGTATCTGGGATCGGCACGCGCGCCTGTCTCGGGCGTGCCGCAGGCCTTCGTCTTCTCGGGGCTGCTCATCGGCTTCGGTCTGCTGGCGCTGATCGCAGGGATCTGGCTGCTGTTTGACGAAAACGTCGCCAAGCCGATTGAGCGGCTCGCGGCGTCACTGCGGGCCCGCGAAGCAGCAGCGCTGGACCTTGAGATCGATACCGACGCCGCGCGCTATCTGGGCGATCTGGCCCCCGCCGCCGCCGGGCTTGCGGGGCGCGTCTCCGATCAGACCCTGGCAACGGCACAGGCTGTCGCCTCGGAAACAGCACGGTTGAAGGCCGAAAAGGATCGGCTGACAGCGCTGCTGACCGATATCCCGGTGGCGATGGTCCTGGTCAGCCCTGCCCACCAGATCGTGCTTTATGACGGGCAGGCCGCAGAGGTTCTGGCGCAGATCGCCCCGCCCCGCCTCAACGCCTCGCTCTTTGACTATCTCAAGCGGGAGAGCCTTGAAGCCGCCCATGCCCGCCTGAACAAGACCGGACAGGATGTGAGCGCTCAGATCACCAGTATCGACGGCAGGCAAAGCTACGCTGCGCGTTTGAGGCCGCTGGGCGCGGGCGCCGGATACCTGCTGATCTTTGACGAAAGCGTGGCCCGGATCGCCCCGGAAGAGGCCCGCCCGCTGGTTTACGATTTCGATCTGCTCGAAACGCCGGGCGATGAGGCGATCGAAGCGCGCAACCTGGATGAGCTCTGCTTTGTTGTCTTCGACACCGAGACCACCGGCTTACTGCCACACAAGGACGCGGTGGTGCAGATCGGCGCGGTGCGCGTGCTACGCGGGCGGCTGGTCAGCGGCGAGGTGTTTGACACGCTGGTCGATCCCGGCAGGCCAATTCCACCCGCCTCGACCCGGGTGCATCGGGTCACGGATGCGATGGTTCAGGGCGCGCCGGATTTTGCGGAGGCCGGGCGGCAATTTCACCATTTCGCCCGCGACGCGGTAGTCGTGGCCCATAACGCGCCATTCGACATGGCATTTCTGCGCCGCGACGCCAAGCTGATGGGCGTGACCTGGGATCATCCCATTCTGGATACCGTGCTGCTCTCGGCGGTGCTGTTCGGGGCCAGCGAGACCCACACACTGGACGCGCTTTGCGACCGGCTTGGCGTGACCATCCCCGAGAACCTGCGCCACACCGCCCTCGGCGATGCGCAGGCCACGGCAGAGGTTCTGGTGGCGATGCTGCCAATGCTGTCGGCGCGTGGGTTCAAAACTTTTGGCGAGGTAATCACCCAGACGCGCAAACACGGCAGGCTGCTGGAGGACCTCAACTGAAGCAGAACATGCGGCCTCGCCTTGATGCGATGAAAACCGGGATGTTCAAGATACGTACCCTCAAGAACTCTGTGGTGTCACCCGCTGCGCTATGGGCGGCGGACAAGCAGCTGACCTTTCCGCCGATGCCCATCACTTCTTCTTGTTATGCGCCCGCAATTCCTTGACAATCTCAGCCGTGATCTGTTTTTCGTAAGCCCTGAGCATCTCTTGGAAAATGTCATCGGCCAGACCGGATTTCATCGCCTCGTCCGCAGCGCGATGCGCCACCTCTTCGGCGGACTTTCCCTGCAGTTTCTTGCCGCCCTGGGCCACGAAATTCCTGGTATGCCCGTCCCATAGCTTTTTCAGTGCACCCGAGGTCAGCAGTTTCATCACCCCGCCGACACCGACCCGTGTCAGAACCTTGATCGTGGCCCGGCGCGACACATCGGCCAGCAGCTTGGTTCCGGCCTTGGCGCCGATCTGCAGCTCGGCCTCGATCACCTTTCGTGACGCCCCGGTGAAGAACCGCCCGATACCGCGCGAAAACTGCGTGCCCGCCAGACGGTTGGCATGAGCGGTGATGAAGCGGCTCGACCCGACCTGCCGCGCCAGAAAGTTCATTCCGTATTTTCCGATGGCACCCGCGATTGCCCCTGAAACTGCCCCGGTGGCGGCGCGTTTCAACGCCCGGTTCAGCAGTTCCGACCCGGATGTGGTTTTCACACCAGCCGAACTCTGGCCGACGATCTCGGCCCCGTCATAGGCCAGCCCAACGCTGGTGTTTGCCGTGGCCCCGACAAGGATCGCCGCCGGAATGCTGGCCGGCGCGGTGATGGTTACCGCTGCGATCGTTCCGCACATCATGCCGACATCGCGGGTGAATTCCAGCGCGTCAGTGGCCGTTTCGGCTCCGCCGATCAACCCGTCGACCCAGGCATGAACCGCGCGGCTATATGCATAGACCGCCTTGCCGGTCGGCTCGATCGTCTTGGCGATCACCTTGTAATTCCGGCTGTTGACTGCACCGGTCAGTTTCTTGAAGGCCGCCTCGGCCTTCTTGCGCTGGCTGACCGGTGGGTCCCCCGCCGCCAGCCCGGCAATGGCCGCCACGATCCACTGATCCTCGTTGATCTTGGTCTGTGCATCATGCCGGTCGCGGGCGCTGGTCATCGTCACCAGAATACGGCGATAGGCGCGATCAATATCCCGGTGCCGCTGCAACAGCCATTTCTGGTATTTTTTCTGGCCAACAATGCTCTCTCCCTTGGGACCGGGAATGCGATAGGCCTTTGCCTTGGGGTTGGGGTGCCAGACGATATCGCCCTTGTTCAGGGCCTTTTTCGACATCAGCGTTTTGGCAATGCGTTTGTTGCCCGGATAGCTGGTCAGAACCTTGGCATCCTTGATCCTGAACTGTTTGACGAGCGACTGCAGCGTCTCGCCGCCCTTGGCCTTGTACTGAATCCAGAGGCTCATAAAAATCCGCCATCATTAACAAACCAATCTGTAGAGCCTACCCGAAAAAGCCGTGTTTGTCATCTTGAGCGAAACAGCGGGCCGCGCATCGCCGGTTTCAGAGCTTCTTCCAGACCCCGTGACCATCCCCTTTGGCGATCAGCTTGCGCGAGCTGTCCAACGACACATCCATGAACGAGGCGATATAGGCCCCCGGTTTCATGGTCTCGATCAGATGGCGTTCGAATTTCTTCTGCAATTTGTCTTCGCTGAAGGGTTTGTAGAAATAGATGATGTCATAAGAGCCGTAATCGAAGCTCATAGCGTCATCGTGGAAAATATCCTGACCAAGATCAAAATACCGCCGGCCCCGTTCGACATAGGTTTCCGAATAGTCAAACCCGACGATCTTGTCGAAGTTGAACTTGTCCGTCGCCCGAAGCAGATGCAGATTGCGCCCGATTCCGCACCCGACCTCAATGAAACTGCAGGGCCGGTGCAGAACATCGCTGTGCTTGTAATCCGGGTCCAGCGACAGCGCCCGTTCCAGATCATACATCAGGCCAAAAAAGGAATTGATGTCGATGGGGATGTAGTCGAACTGCCCGTCGCGGTTTTCGATCTCAAGCTCGCTCCAGTCGCCAATCGCATTCAGGGCGGCGGCCAGTATCTTCTTTTCCTCGTTGGCGCGTTCGGCGATCCGGAACAATTCGGCAAGATCCTCCCTTATGCGCAAAAGGTCGAAATCCTCCGGCAAAGCATCCATGCGTTCCATAACACCGCCTCCTCGTCAAATCGCTTTCTGAAAACCCGTCAGCGTCCCGCAACTATGCGCCTTCGCGCCGGATTGGCAATCCACCGGCCGGATTAACCCGATCAGTTCGCCCGTACAGCGCCCGCGCAAACCTGGTCTACGCCACATAGACCGCGCCGATGCATCGGCGCGGCATTGCTTGTATCGCTCAGGCCTGACCCTTGGCGATCAGGTCACGGGCGATCTTGCGAAACGCCTCGGCCTGCTTGCTGTCGGGTTTGCTGACCACGATCGGCGCACCGTCATCGGCGGCGACCCGGATATCGAGATGCAGCGGAATCTCTCCCAACAGCGGCACATTCAGCGCCTTGGCCTCTGCCGCAACACCGCCATGGCCGAACACATGCTCCTCATGACCGCATTTCGAGCAGATATGGGTGGACATATTCTCGATCATGCCATGGATCGGCGTCTTGAGTTGGCGGAACATGTCGATCCCCTTACGGGCATCGATCAGCGCCACATCCTGCGGGGTGGAGACTACGATGGCCCCGTCCACCGCAAATTTCTGGCTGAGCGTCAGCTGCACGTCACCGGTGCCCGGCGGCAGATCGACGATCAGCACATCCAGCGCCCCCCATTGCACCTGCCCCATCATCTGCTGCAAGGCCCCCATCAGCATCGGGCCGCGCCAGACCACGGCCTGATCTTCGTTGGTCATCAGCCCCATCGACATCATGGTCACACCATGATTGCGCAGCGGCAGGATCGTCTTGCCATCTGGGCTGGCCGGACGCCCCGAGACCCCCAGCATACGCGGTTGAGACGGCCCATAGACATCGGCATCCAGCAGACCCACACGCCGCCCCTCGCCAGCCAGAGCGCAGGCCAGATTGGCCGAGACGGTGGATTTGCCCACCCCGCCCTTGCCGCTGGCGATAGCGACGATCCGGTCCACGCCCGGCACCGGCTGCGGGCCGGTCTGCGATGGTTTTGGTTTCGGCTTCAGCTCGGGCGGCGCTTTCTCGGCATGGGCCGTCAACATGGCCGAGACATTTTCTACCCCGTCCACCGCCCGCGCCGCGCGTTCAGCCACGGCGCGCACAGCCTCCATCTGCTCTGCCAGCTTGGGGTCGATCTCCATCACGAAGCGCACGGTGTCACCGTCGACATTCAGCGCCCGCACGATACCGGCGCTGACGATGTCCTGCCCCGAGACCGGGTCGGTGATCTTCTTGAGGTTGGCCAGAACCGCGTCGCGAATGCTCATGCGTCGCCATCCTTGATGGTGCCGGTGACCACATGTTCCACCTCAAGCCCGTCGACGGTCAGTACCATCTTGACCTCGTAGGCGCCGCCCGCTGGCGTGCCTGCCTTGCGCAGGCCCTCTTCGATCGCCTGCTGGCTGGTCACGCCAACCTGCTTGAGGAATTTGCGCATCGACATGTTGTAATCGCCGCTCATGGCTGTACTCTCCTTGATCCTGTGCGAAGCAAGACCCCCTGCCCGCCGGGCCGAGGCCTGGGTCGCGCCCATATGTGCCTGAGCCTCAGGCGCTTCACCACCCCTTCTCTACGCCAAAGG
Organism: Ruegeria jejuensis; assembly: GCF_041537905.1. Lineage (NCBI taxonomy): Bacteria > Pseudomonadati > Pseudomonadota > Alphaproteobacteria > Rhodobacterales > Roseobacteraceae > Ruegeria > Ruegeria jejuensis. Next base: position 125,967 of record NZ_JBGRUO010000011.1, read on the forward strand.
GCAGAAAGGGCAGGTTTAGTTCTCAATTCCGGCAGATCGCGGCAAGTCTGTCCATGTTGCTGTTAGAGGTTATCGCAATAGCGTCCCCAATTTCGCTGACATTGTTGGGCCTGTCCGCCTCCGAATCCGACTCCCTCTGCATTGGACCTAAAAACGCGCAGGGGCCATCGTCTGGCACCTGTGATGGGTTTAGAAATTGCCCTACATCGACTTGCTTGGTCTGCCGCTCTCTGACGCAGCGTGAACGCGCAGTTTTCATTCGCAAACTGAAGCAGAACATGGCAAAGCTATTGATTATTGTATGAATTCCCAGGTGATGTGTGATGCCGAAGAAGAGTTATGTAGGCGAACTTTTTGAGTTCCAGGTCGGCGAGCGGCTAGCATATGGGTTGTGCACTCATGAGATGGAACAAGGCTGGGGTCCATATATGGGTCAACTGGTCTGCTTTTTTGAAGGAGCGGAACCAGCACCGCTGGAAGACCCCTCGAAGGTTCTGGATCGGCCTGTCTTTACCACGGCCTATGCGCCCATTCCCCATATGCTGAAGGACAATGAAGCGCGCAAGGTTGCGGATGTTGTGATCCCAGAGGACCTCAGCGTCCCACCGTTTATGCGAGAAGGAGGAGGGGATCTGGGGCCATACTGTTTAGCCAATGCGCTTAACCCGGAGCAACCCGTCGAAAACTCGATACCCGAAAAAGCTATTAGATTTGTACCAGATCTAGGGCTCATAGGGGCTGGCGCTCTGGAACGTATATATCGTTTTAATCTGACTCCTGAACGTGAATACGATATTGAGATGGGGTTGTATGTGTTGGACGAAGAGCGGGACGCCGTTTTTTAGCCCATGCCAAGAATTTGTCCTGGCGAGTGAATGGGTTGGCAAGCCGTTTCAATGGTTCGAGCTTGCGCCCGTGCCCTTGCAGATATCTGCGATGGGTCCGGCGTTTTGATTAGCGGCAAGAACCATACCCGGCGCGAGCAGGAAACGTGACAGATCAGGGTGCTCGACGACGCCGCCTGCAGCCCGTACCAGCACAAGCCCGGCGGCTGCGTCCCAGACATTCAGCGAGGGTTCGTAATAGGCCTCGACCCGTCCGCTGGCGACGGACATCAGCCCGATGGTCGCCGCGCCCTGCCTGCGATACTCGCACCCGGATTCAAGCAGGCGGCCGATCCGGTCCAGATGATCGCTCAGACCAACGCGCTGGGAATAGCCCAGAACAACCATGCTCTGATCGAAGTCGACGCGGTCCGAGACGCTGATCTGCGCGTCGTTCAGCCGCGCGGGCTGGCCGGTTCGGGCGCTGGCAAGCGCCCTGTGATCGGGTGCGAAGATCACGCCGTGGGTCAGGTCCGCCCCGTCGAAATAGCCGATCGACACAGCCCAGTCCGGCATGTCGCGCATGTAGTTCGCCGTGCCGTCAATCGGGTCGATGATCCAGCAGGCGGCAGCATCTCCGGTCAGACCGCCCTCTTCACCCAACACCGAGTCATCTGGATAGGCATCGGCAATCGCCTCGCGGATCAGCGTTTCGACAGCAAGATCTGCGGCGGTGACAAAATCCTGCGGACCCTTGGTGTCGATGGCCAACCCATCGGGATGCTGGCGCAGATCAACCGCCAACTGCCCCGCCTGTCGCGCGAGGGTTTCGGCAAATTTCAGCCGTGTGTCGGGCATGAGAAGGTCCTTTCGAAGCCGATATGCGTGATATCCAGCAGTTCCCGCAATAGAAAACGGGGCCCGAAAGGCCCCGCTTCGATGGGTTTCAAAGCAGCGTTAGTTCAGCGCCTTGTCGGTGATGTCATGGGTCCAGGCGCCTTCGGGCGCCTTGGTAATCACCGGGTCCGAGCCACCGGCGAGCAGCGTATTCACCGTGCGGTCGAAATCAGCCGGGTCCAGCTTGCCGTTGCTGCCTGCGGTCAGCTTGGCGATCTCGCCCATCATCCGCACCTGATGCGCTTCGGTCTGGGCGCCGGTCTCGTCATTGTCCAGAACGATGCCCGCCGCTTCCTCGGGGTTTTCCTCGGCATATTTCCAGCCCTTCATCGAGGCCTTGACGAACCGCGCCATCTTGTCGGCAAAGGCGGGATCGGCGAGGTTTTCTTCCAGCACATAGATGCCGTCCTCCAGCGTGGCGACGCCCATGTCTTCGTATTTGAAGGTCACCAGTTCATCCTCGGAAACGCCCGCATCCAGCACCTGACCGTATTCGTTATAGGTCATGGTCGAGATGCAGTCGGCCTGCCGCTGCAGCAGCGGATCAACGTTGAAACCCTGTTTCAGCACGGTGACGCCGTCATCGCCGCCATCGGTGGGGATACCTTCCTGGCTCATCCAGCTCAGGAACGGGTATTCATTGCCGAAGAACCACACGCCAATGGTCTTGCCCTTGAAATCCTGAGGCCCGGTGATGCCGGTATCCTTCCAGCAGGTCAGCATGAGGCCGGACGTCTTGAAAGGCTGCGCAATATTGACCACCGGCAGGCCCTTTTCCCGCGCCGCCAGCGCCGAGGGCATCCAGTTCAGCATCGCATCCGCGCCGCCACCGGCCAGAACCTGCGGCGGGGCGATATCGGGACCGCCAGGCAGAATCGTCACATCCAGTCTCTCTTCCTCGTAAAACCCCTTATCCAGCGCCACATAATAGCCGGCAAATTGCGCCTGCGTCACCCATTGCAATTGCAGCTTTACCTCATCGGCGGCCAGTGCCGGGCTAGCGGCCAGTGACAATGCCAGCGCGGCCCCACTCAGTAGCTTTTTCATTCTCTTCTCTCCTTGTTGATCTCTTTGCCCCGTTTCCGAGGTCGTTTTCATTTTCCCCGACTACCCACGCTGCGACGGATGCCAGAAGGTCACCGCCTTCTCGATCATCGCCACCGCCCCATAAAACAATGTCCCCGCCAACGCGGCTACCACAATCTCGGCCCAGACCATGTCCAGCGCCAACTGACCTACGCTGGTCGAGATGCGGAACCCCATGCCCAGGGTCGGCGAGCCAAAGAATTCGGCCACGATCGCCCCGATCAGCGCCAGCGTGGTCGAGATCTTCAACCCGTTGAAGATGAACGGCATCGCCGCAGGCAGGCGCAGCTTGAAGAAGCTCTGCCAGTAGCTGGCCGCATAGGTCTCCATCAGATCACGCTGCATGGCGGTGGTCTCGCGCAACCCCGCCACGGTGTTCACCAGCATGGGAAAGAACACCATCACCACCACCACGGCGGCTTTCGACTGCCAGTCGAAGCCGAACCACATCACCAGAATGGGCGCGGTACCGACGATCGGCAGGGCAGCCACGAAATTGCCCACCGGCAGCAGGCCCATCCGCAGGAAGTTCGAGCGATCAACCGCAATCGCCATCACAAAGGCAGCGCAACAGCCAATAACGTAACCACTGAGCGCACCCTTGACGAAGGTTTGCACGAAATCCGCCCAGAGGATGTCGGTGCTGCTGGCAAACCGCCCCGCAATCATCGTCGGTGGCGGCAGGATGACCAACGGCACCTGCAACCCACGCACCAGCAACTCCCAGACCACGAGGATTGTCAGTCCGAAAATCAGCGGCACGGTCACCTGAATGGCCCGCGTATGCGCATACGGCCCCTCGGCCAATCGCAGGTTCAGCCACCAGCCAAAAGCCCAGAGCAGCATTGCGACAAGGATCAACATCATGTCATCCCCATCCGTTTGAGGACCAGACGTTCAATCAAGCCCAGCAGCCCGACCAGGCAAGCCGCCAATATCGCCGCCGCAAACAGCGCCGACCAGATCTGCACCGTCTGCCCATAATAGCTACCCGCCAGCAATCGCGCGCCCAGCCCGGCCACAGCACCGGTCGGCAACTCCCCAACGATGGCCCCCACCAGCGAGGCGGCGATCCCGATCTTGAGCGAGGCAAAAAGATAGGGCATCGAGGCCGGCAGCCGCAATTTCCAGAACCCCTGCGCCTTGCTGGCGCTATAGGTCCTGAGCAGATCAAGCTGCATCGCATCGGGGCTGCGCAAGCCTTTGACCATACCAACAACCACCGGAAAGAAGCTTAAGTAAGCCGAGATCACCGCCTTGGGGATGATCCCCTGCACGCCGACCGAATAGAGCACCACGATGATCATCGGCGCCAGCGCAATGATCGGAATGGTTTGGCTGACAATCGCCCAGGGCATCACCGACATGTCCATCACGCGGGAATGCACGATACCCACCGCCAGCAGGATGCCCAGCCCGGTGCCAATGGCAAAGCCCAGCAAAGTCGCGCTGAGCGTCACCCAGGCGTGATAGACCAGAGAGCGTTTCGAGGTGATCTTTTTTTCAATCGTGGTGTCCCACAGCTCTTCAGCCACCTGATGCGGGGCGGGCAGACGCGGCCGCTCCTGCTCCCACGTGTCGTCAATCGCAAAGGGGTTGTCGAGGATCAGCTCAAACTCATCAATCTGACGCCGATCCGCTGCTTTCGGAGGATCAACAACCTCACCCGCCCGCTCCGCCTCGACCAGCACGCCCCGGATATTCATCGGGACGCTGGCGGCATACCAGAAGGCGATGATGACAGCGACGACGGTGAGGACGGCCAATAGCTGCTTCATCGGCACCACTCCATCTTGATCATCGTCAGCATATCGGGCGGCTCAGGTGCCAGCCGCGCCACCTCAACAAAGCCCTCGCGGCGATAGAACCGCTCCGCATGACGGTTGGGGACATAGACCGTCAGCCACAGCCAGTCGCGACCCGCTTTGGCAATGTCGAGCAGCGCCTTGCCGATCCCCTGCCCGGTCCGCAAACAATAGAGCGCGCCCACTTTGGCCTCCGCAGGGTCCACCGACATAAAACAATCGATCGGATCACCCGCGACCCAGATCTCGCGCTTCGGATACGCGTCCGAGATCAGGGTCGTCAGTTGTGCCAGCGACAGCGCGCGCGGCATCCATGCCGTCCGCGTGATCCATGTATCCACAACGCGCGCGCAGTCGGCCGCATCCTCAATACGCGCCCGGCGGATATCGCTGGCCATTGTCATACCGTGTCCCCATGCCCTGCCCGCAGCCCTTCGCGCACCCGATGCGCCACTTCGATGAACTCCGGCGTATCTCGGATATCCAGCGGGCGCTCCTTGGGCAGCGGGCTGTCGATCACGTCCGTGATCCGCCCCGGACGCGGGCTCATCACCACGATCTTGGTAGACAGATAGACCGCCTCGGGGATCGAGTGCGTCACGAACCCGATGGTCTTCTCGGTCCGCGCCCAAAGCGCCAGAAGCTGCTCGTTCAGGTGATCGCGCACGATCTCATCGAGCGCCCCGAAGGGTTCATCCATCAGCAGGATATCGGCATCAAAGGCCAGCGCCCGCGCGATGCTGGCCCGCTGCTGCATACCACCCGAAAGCTGCCAGGGGTATTTGCCACCAAACCCTTCCAGATCAACAAGTTGCAGAACATTCTTGACCCTATCTTCTTGCTCGGATTTCGAGTATCCCATGATCTCCAGCGGCAGTTTGATGTTCTTCGCAATTGTCCGCCACGGATAAAGCCCCGCCGCCTGAAACACATAGCCATAGGCCCGGTTCCGCCGCGCCTCATCCGGGGTCATGCCATTGACGCTCAGAGCACCGCCCGTGGGCGTCTCCAGCGCAGCAATGCAGCGCAGAAACGTCGTCTTGCCGCAGCCCGAAGGCCCGATGAAACTGACGAAATCGCCCTTGTTGATGGTCAGGCTCACGTCTTTCAGCGCATGCACCGGGCCATCATTGGTTTCGAATGTCAGGTCGAGATTTTTTGCTTCGATGACGGCGTCGGTGCCGGGGTATTCAGTCATTCACTTTGCCTTGCTCATACGCCCGTCGCCGGAATCCCTGTCCGCTCCACCGGGCGCGGGGCGGTCAGTTCTTTCCATGTGGAGAGCGCCCTGTTCACATGGGTATTTGCCTCACGCGCCACGAACTTGCCATGCCCTTCCTGCGTCCGGATCTCACCGTCATGCACCGCCACTTGACCGCGTGTCAGCGTAAAGCGCGGCAGGCCACGGACCTCTTTGCCTTCGAACACGTTGTAATCGATCGAGGATTGCTGCGTATCGGCGGTGATGACCTTGGCCTTGTCGGGGTCCCAGACCACCAGATCAGCGTCACCACCCACCAGAACTGATCCCTTTTTCGGATAACAATTCAATATCTTGGCGATGTTTGTTGAGGTAACCGCCACAAATTCATTCATCGTCAGCCGCCCGGTATTGACCCCATGGGTCCAAAGCATCGGCATCCGGTCCTCAAGCCCGCCGGTGCCGTTGGGGATCTTGGTGAAATCGCCCACACCAAACCGTTTCTGATCGGTGGTAAAGGCGCAATGGTCGGTCGCCACCACGCTCAGCGAGCCGGAATGCAGACCGTTCCACAGGCTGTCCTGATGCTGCTTGTTGCGGAAGGGCGGGCTCATCACCCGGCGCGCGGCATGGTCCCAGTCATGGTGGAAATACTCGCTCTCATCCAGCGTCAGATGCTGGATCAGCGGCTCGCCCCAGACCCGCTTGCCCTGCATCCGCGCCCGTCGGATCGCCTCATGGCTATCCTCGCAGGAGGTATGCACCACATAAAGCGGCACGCCTGCCATATCGGCGATCATGATGGCGCGGTTGGTCGCCTCGCCCTCCACCTGCGGCGGGCGGGAATAGGCATGCGCCTCGGGGCCGGTATTGCCCTCGGCCAGCAGCTTGGCGGAAAGCTCCGCCACCACATCGCCATTCTCGGCATGCACCATGGCGATGCCGCCCAGTTCGGCCAACCGCTGGAAGCTGGCATAAAGCTCGTCATCATTGACCATCAGCGCGCCCTTATAGGCCATGAAATGCTTGAAGGTGTTGATGCCGCGGGTCTCGATCACCGTCTTGATGTCGTCAAACACCTGCTCGCCCCACCAGGTCACCGCCATATGGAAAGAATAGTCGCAATTCGCCCGGGTCGATTTGTTGTCCCAGCGCTTGAGCGCATCCAGCAGGCTCTCGCCGGGATTGGGCAGAGCGAAATCCACCACCATCGTGGTGCCCCCCGCCAGCGCCGCCCGTGTGCCGCTCTCGAAATCATCGCTGGAATAGGTGCCCATGAAGGGCATCTCAAGATGCGTATGCGGATCGATACCGCCGGGCATCACATAACAGCCCGTCGCATCCAATTCCTTGTCGCCACGCAGGTCTGGCCCGATCTCGGTGATGACCCCGCCTTCGACCTTCACGTCCGCCTTGTAGGTCAGATCAGCGGTAACAATGGTTCCGTTCTTGATGACCGTGCTCATTTTCATCTCCCTCTGCGGTAGGTACCGCATACTTCATCTGGCTAAAAATATCCCGACGAGTCGCCTCAAGGCGACGGGGACTGATACCCCTATTCGACAATCTCCGCCGTCTCCACGACCGCGTGGAACAGAACATCCGCTCCCGCTGCCGCCCAGTCTTTGGAAATCTCCTCGGCCTCGTTATGGCTCAGCCCTTCGACGCAAGGGCACATCACCATGGCCGTAGGAGCCACCCGGTTGATCCAGCACGCATCATGCCCCGCGCCCGAGATGATGTCGGTATGGGAATAACCCAACCGTTCGGCCGCATCGCGAACAGCCGCAACGCAGCCCGCGTCGAACGCGACCGGGTCGAACCCGCCGACCTTGTCGAATTCCACACTCAGCCCCATCTCGTTCACGATATCCTCGGCGGCGACGAGCAGGCGGTTCTCCATATCGGTGATCACCGACAGATCGGGCGAGCGGAAGTCCACTGTAAAGACCGCCTTGCCGGGGATCACGTTGCGCGAATTGGGATAGACATCGATATGACCCGCCGCGCCCACCGCATGGGGCGCGTGAGACAGGGCGATCTCATCCACCTTCTCCAGAATCCGCGCCATGGCGAGGCCCGCATTCTTGCGCATCGGCATCGGTGTCGACCCGGTATGGGCATCCTTGCCGGTGACCGTGACCTGCGTCCAGCTCAGCCCCTGGCCATGGGTGACCACGCCGATATCCTTGCCCTCGGCCTCCAGAATGGGTCCCTGTTCGATATGCAGTTCGAAAAATGCGTGCATCTTGCGGGCGCCGACCTCTTCCTCGCCGCGCCAGCCAATGCGCTGCAACTCATCGCCGAATTTCAGCCCCTCGGCATCCTCGCGCGCGTATGCCCAGTCCTGCGTGTGCATGCCGGCAAAGACGCCCGATGACAGCATGGCAGGCGCAAACCGCGTGCCTTCTTCATTGGTCCAGTTGGTCGCCACAATGGGATGTCTGGTCTTGATGCCGAGATCGTTGAGCGTGCGGATGATCTCCAGCCCGCCCAGAACACCCAGCACCCCGTCATACTTGCCGCCGGTGGGCTGTGTATCCAGATGCGAACCCACATAGACCGGCAAGGCGTCGGGGTCTGTGCCCTCGCGCCGGGCGAACATGTTGCCCATCTGGTCCAGCCCCATCGAGCATCCGGCGGCCACGCACCAGTCCTGAAACAGAGCGCGCCCCTCCGCATCTTCATCGGTCACGGTCTGGCGGTTATTGCCCCCGGCAACACCGGGGCCGATCTTGGCCATCTCCATCAGACTGTCCCACAGCCGGTCCCCATTGATCCTGAGATTCTGCGCCGGAGCTGCCATGTCTTTCCCCTGTTGCTCGCGATTTGGCTCGCTTGTCGGTTCCTGATTTGACCAACTGGTCAAAGTCACGCTATCACGGGGGCCGCACCAGTCAAGAAATTGCATCACCTTCACCCCGGTCCAGATGAAAATCCGGCAGTTTTGAGGAAAAAACAGACACACCATGCCTGCGGACCGTCCCCCCACGCGCATCCAGAAAAAGAACCGCGCCGCGATCCTCGAAGCGGCGCTGAATGTGTTTTCCGCGCAGGGCTTTCGCGGCGCAACCGTCGACCAGATCGCAAGCGAGGCGGGCCTGAGCAAACCCAACCTGCTTTATTACTTCCCCTCCAAAGAGGCGATGCACAACGCTTTGCTTGAGCGGCTGCTGGACACTTGGCTCGACCCACTGCGGGAATTGGACGCCCAGGGCGAGCCGCTGGAAGAACTGTTGGGCTACGTGCAGCGAAAACTGCAGATGAGTCGCGACTATCCCCGCGAAAGCCGGCTTTTCGCCAACGAGATCCTGCAGGGCGCGCCGCGCATCCATGCGGCTCTGACGCAGGAACTGAAAGCACTGGTTGATGAAAAAGTGGCGGTTCTGCAAGGCTGGATGGATCAGGGCCGTATCGCCCCGGTGCATCCTTACCACCTGATCTTCTCCATCTGGTCGCTGACCCAGCATTACGCCGATTTCGACGTGCAGGTTCGGGCGGTGCTGGGCGAAAAAGACCCTTTCGCCACCGCGCCGGATTTCATGGAAACACTGTACCGGCGGTTGCTAACGCCCTGACATGCCCGCCCTCGGAGCCCTGCATCTTGCGCCAAGGCAGATACCCAAACGGCCATGATGCCTTGTTGTCAGATCAGCCTGTTGCTGACCTCGACAAGATTCTCGTCCGGATCGCGAAAATATACTGACATCAGCTTGCCGACAGCGCCCAGTTTTTCAGCAGGTCCTTCGACGATGGTAACGTCATGTGCGCGGAGCCTCTCGGCGACATCTTCAACAGGCGTATCGGTGACGAGACAAAAGTTGCCGCTTCCGGGCACGGTCTTTTCCGCCAGTCTCGGTGCGGTGAGCGCATCCTGAAGACTGATTTTGCTTGATCCAAAGTGAAGAGACCACTTGCCGGGGCGTTCCTCGCGCGCAGTCATGCCGAGTACGTGTTGATAGAACTCAAGAGTTGCGTTGACGTCGCGGACGCACAGGACGATGTGGTCGAAACCATAAATGTTCATGTATCGAGCATAGCTTTGTTCGCATTAGCCGCAAGCAGCGAAGCCGCGCACAGTCGTCGGCGGTAAGCGCGGCATGAAGCCACTTGCCGACATTCGAACATTTGAAACGCGGCACCGCTCCTGACAACGGACAACTCCTGTTACGAAGCGGTGTTGCTGTTTGGCTTTGAAACAGGGTCAGGCCGCCTCTGGCCGCGGCGCGGCGTGGACCGCGCGGAAGGCAACGGATAGCCGGTTCCAGGTGTTGATCATGGTGATGATGGCGGTCAGTTTGACGATCTCATCGCCGGGAAACTGCGCTTGCGTGGCGGCAAAAAGCGCGTCATCCGGGCCGTGATCCCCCAGCCTGGTCAGTGCTTCAGTCCATGCCAATGCGGCGCGCTCACGATCGGAATAGAGAAAGCTGTCATGCCAGGCCGAGACCAGATAGAGCCGCTGCTCGGTCTCGCCATCTGCCCGCGCCTCGCGCGTATGCATGTCGATGCAGAAGGCGCAGCCATTGATCTGCGAGGCGCGCAGTTTGACCAAGTGCATCAGGGTTTTGTCCAGCCCGCTGCCCTCGATCGTGTCGTTGAGCGCCACAAAGGCTTTCATCAGTTCGGGCGCTTCGGCCCAGTATTTCAGACGCGGTTCCATCTATGGTCTCCTGTTGCAAATTGGTTCAAGATCAGGGTCGCCGGTTTGCCTCGACAAAGCGGCAACCGCGGGCGATGTCGCGCGGGTCGCCGGTTTCGGCATAGTCGCGGATCAAGCTGCTGATGCGGGTTTCAGCCAGCGCCGCGCGGTAGGCCTCCTCGGCGCGCAGCATGGCCAGCTTGATCCCGCAGGGATTGGGAAAGGCGGTGGCATCGGGCGCATCGGGTCCCCGCTGCCGGATCTCGCGGCAGCGAAAGGCGGGTGCATCGCCTTCGACCGCCAGAACGATGTCGAGCAGGGTTATGTCTTCAGGGGCACGGCCTAGCCGATAGCCCCCCGTCGGGCCGGGAATCGAGACGAAGATGCCAGCCGCTACAAGCTGTTTGAGGTGCTTGACCAGATAGCTCGCCGAAACGCCATGATACGCGGCCAGGGCGCTTGCGGGCATGACCGCATCGCCCTTCAACCCGGCCAGCATTGTCGTGCAATGTATGGCCGCCTCGACGCCGTCACCCAGTTTCATTTGTGCCTCCCGATTCGTAGATATTTTTTATCATGGATATTTTAAAGCCACAATAAGACACAAAAGAAACGGCCCCGAAATTCGGCGCCGTTTTTATTGGTTCAGATCAGCTATGGTCTTATTCCGCAGCTTTCGCCATTGGGTTGTTGGGATGCATGGTCCAGTTGGCATATTCCTCTTCGACCCGTTTGCCGGTGCGCGGATCGACTGTGCCCGGCTGCATCTGCTCCATGGTGATGCATCCGTCGACCGGGCAGACATCAACACAGAGGTTGCAGGCCACACATTCCTCGTCGATCACCTCGAACACCCGGTCCGCGCTCATCGAGATCGCCTGATGCGAGGTATCCTCGCAGGCCGCATAACAGCGCCCGCATTTGATGCACTGATCCTGATCGATCTTGGCCTTGGCGATGTAGTTAAGGTTCAGATACTGCCAGTCGGTTACATTCGGCACCGCCTGCCCGACGAAATCGCGCACATTGGGATAGCCTTTTTCGTCCATCCACTTGCTGAGGCCGGTCGCCATCTCTTCGACGATCTTGAACCCGTAGGTCATCGCCGCCGTGCAGACCTGCACATTGCCGCAGCCCAGCGAGATGAACTCTGCCGCGTCGCGCCATGTGGTGATCCCGCCAATGCCAGAGATCGGCAGGCCATGGGTGTCGGGATTGCGCGCGATCTCGGACACCATCGACATGGCGATGGGTTTGACCGCCGGGCCGCAATAGCCGCCATGGCTGCCCTTGCCGTCGATCGAAGGTTCAGGGCTCATCGTGTCGAGATTGACGCTGGTGATCGAGTTGATCGTGTTGATCAGCGACACCGCATCCGCGCCGCCATTCTTCGCGGCAGCGGCAGGTTTGCGGATATCGGTGATATTCGGCGTCAGCTTCACGATCACCGGCTTGTCATAATAGGTCTTGCACCAGCGGGTGACCATTTCGATATATTCCGGCACCTGCCCCACCGCGCTGCCCATGCCACGCTCGCTCATCCCGTGGGGGCAGCCGAAATTAAGCTCGATCCCATCCGCGCCAGTTTCCGCCACGCGTGGCAGGATCGCCTTCCAGGCGCCCTCCTCGCAAGGCACCATGATTGAGGCGATCAGGGCGCGGTCGGGGTAATCCGCCTTGACCCGCGCCATCTCCTCCAGATTGACCTCCAGAGGGCGGTCGGTGATCAGTTCGATGTTGTTCAGCCCCAGCAGTCGCCGGTCCGCGCCATAGATCGCGCCATAGCGTGGCCCGTTCACGTTCACCACCGGCGGCCCCTCGGCCCCCAGCGTTTTCCAGACCACGCCGCCCCACCCGGCCTCGAAGGCACGGCGGACATTGTATTCCTTGTCGGTCGGCGGGGCCGAGGCCAGCCAGAACGGGTTCGGAGATGTTATTCCTAGGAAATCTGTCGTCAGATCGGCCATTTAGCGGGCTCCTTTTCAGACTGGCTTGCGGAAGATCAGTTCGAACGGCGCGATCAGCCCCGCCTGAACACAAGTGACGTAATTCTGAATTTTCTCGGCGGCGGTGTCGCGCATCAGCAGGTGAATACCCACGGGGGGCGGGCCGCCTGCCTCTTCAATGCGGGCAAAGACCGTCTTGAAGAAATCGAGCGCAAAGTCCTTGCGGTTGCGGATCGACTTGAAGGCCAGCCCTGCCGCCTCGGCCGCCTCCATATAAGCGGCGGCGGGTTCGACGAAGGAAAAGGCAGGTTCCTCGGCCCAGGGGAAGGGGAAGGTCAGGCCGCCATCTGCGTCCATCCGCATCACGTCAAACAGCGCGAAAGTACCGCCGGGGGCAAGCACGCGGTTTACTTCGGAAAACAGCTTGGCCTTGTCGGCAACGTTCATGCCCACATGGAACATGGTCACCAGATCAATCGTGTCCTCGACCAGAGGCAGGTCCAGCACGCTGCCGCGCAGCAGCTTGACGCGGTCCTGCATGCCGACCAAGCGGTTGAGAGCCTCACCGGTCTCGACAAAGTCGGGCGTCAGGTCGACACCTGTCACAAAAGCACCTGATTTCAAGGCGATGTGGCGCGACGCTCCACCAATCCCGCAGCCGATATCAAGCACGCGTGTGTTCGGTGTGATGGTCAGTTGATCCAGCAGGTCATCGGTTGCCTGCACCCCACCGGTGTGAAACTCGTCGATGCCCTTGAGGTCCTCGGGCGCGGGGGCGTCCGGGTCAGCCCCGGCGGCGCGCAACCCCTCGCGAATCCGCCCCAGCAGATCCTCGGTTGTGTAATGCGCGGCGACGTCTTTTTCGATCGTCATCTTGGCCTCCTGCTGCTGCAACGGGATCATTGTAGCAGGTTTTATAACATGCGGGCGTGCGATCAGGTGCGAAGCGCGGCGTCGATATCCATCGCCGCATCGCGCCCTTCGGCCACGGCGGTCACGGTCAGGTCCTCGCCGCCCGCAGCACAGTCGCCCCCGGCCCAGACGCCTTCAACCGAGGTGCGGCCCGCGCCGATCACGGCGATCTTGTTGCCATTCAGATGCAGCGCATCGGGCACGCCTTCCAGCCTCTGGCCGATGGCCTTGAGCACTTGATCGGCGGGCAGCCGCACGGTCTCGCCCGTGCCTTCTAGCGCGCCATCGACAGTGGCGGTATATTCCAGTTCGATCTCGGTGGCGGCATCCTCGCCATGCACCTGCTTGGGCTGCACATTGAACATCAGCTTGACCCCCTTGGAGGTGGCAAGGTCCTGTTCGAACTTGCTGGCGCCCATGGCGCTCGCCCCCCGGCGATAGGCGACCGTGACATGTTCAGCGCCCAGCAGCTTGGATTTCACCGCTGCGTCAATCGCGGTCATGCCGCCGCCGATCACCACTACATGACGCCCGACCGGGTGTTTGAGCAGATCATCGGCCTGGCGCACCTCCGCGATGAAATCGACCGCATGGTGCACGCCAGGCTTATCCTCTCCCTGTGCGCGCAGGGCATTCACGCCCGCAAGGCCAACGGCGAGAAACACCGCGTCGAATTCATCACGCAGCCCGTCCAATGTCAGACCGCCGTCACCCAGAGCAGCATTACATTCAACCGAGATGCCGCCGATCTTGAGCAGCCAGTCCACCTCGGCCTGCGCGAAATCATTTGTCGCCTTATAGGCCGCGATGCCATATTCGTTCAGCCCGCCGGGCTTGGCATTGGCGTCATAGATCGTAACCTGGTGGCCCAGCATCGCCAGCCGGTGGGCACAGGCCAGACCCGCAGGCCCCGCCCCCACCACGGCGATGCGCTTGCCGGTTTCCGCCGCGCGCGCGAACGGGTGCGTGCCGACCTCCATCAGCACATCTGTGGCAAAGCGCTGCAGCCGCCCGATCTCGACCGGTTTGCCCTCGGCCACCTCGCGCACGCAAACCTCTTCGCAGAGCGTTTCTGTCGGGCAGACCCGCGCGCACATACCGCCCAGAATGTTCTGGCTGAGGATCGTTTCCGCCGCCCCTTCCGGGTTGCCCGCCTGAATCTGTCGAATGAAGAGCGGGATATCGATATCGGTCGGACAGGCGGTCACGCAGGGCGCATCATGGCAGAAATAACAGCGATCCGCCGCCACGGCGGCCTCATGCGGCGCATAAGGCGGGTGTAGGTCGCTGAAATTCGTCTCGATCTCTTCGCTGGATAGCCGCCCGGCGAGGATGCCGGGTGCTGTCTGGCCATGCGCCATGACGCTCTCCCTGATTGTGGTTCTTGAGATCAGACTGCCACATCTGAAAATTTTATCAATTGGTAAAATTTTGAAAGCGGGAAAAATTGCAAATTTTGCGCAAAACAGCTCAGCATGCGGCGGGGTCTGCCCGAAAATGCGGCGGTGCTGATGCGTGGACTGGGGAACCGGCACTGCGCGTTTCCGGGATGCGGGGCGCAAATCGGGACTTTTGAGCGCCAGATTGCTTGCCTATAGTGCGCTCAGACAGCAGCACCCGCGACGGCAGGAAAACACGCGCGGCAATGAACAGGAATGGCAGGCACTCCGTTGACAACATCCCAGACATTCAACGTTGTGATCATCGGCCAGAACAACCGCCTGCAATATGAAGCGCTGCTTTTTGCCGCCTCCCTGCGCCACAGTTCGCCGGACTTCCGGGGACGGCTGTTTGTGGCAACCCCACAGCCCGGACCGCGCTGGTCCGGCGATCCAAGCCTGCGCAATCAGGCCACGCGAGAGGCCCTGGAGCGGCTTGGCGCCGAAATTCTGCCCTTCGAGAACAGGGTCTTTGGGCAGTCTTATCCCCATGGCAACAAGATCGAGGCGCTGATGGCCCTGCCTGAGGGAGAGCCCTTCGTTTTCTTCGACAGCGACACGCTGATCACCGGCGAGCTTGCCTCGGTGCCCTTCGATTTCGACCGCCCCTCTGCCTCGCTCAGATGCGAGGGCAGCTGGCCCGAACCGACGCTTTATGGGCCGGGATATGCCGGCATATGGAAATCGCTTTACGACCGGTTCGGGCTGGATTTCGACAGTTCGCTGGACCTCAGCCAGCCTGATGAATACTGGCGGCGTTACCTCTATTTCAACGCGGGCTATTTCTACTACAAATGCCCCCGTGCCTTCGGAGAGCGGTTTCTGGACTACGCCAAATCGATCCGCGACGACCCGCCGGACGAATTGATCTGCCAGAGCCTCGATCCCTGGCTGGATCAGGTGGCCTTGCCCTTGGTCATTCATTCTTTCGGCGGCGGGCGCGACGCTTTGCCCGCAGGGTATCTGGACGGCGGCGTCAGTTGCCACTACCGCCTCTTCCCGCTGCTCTATGCCCGCGAAGCCGATCGCGTGATCGAGGTATTGGAAGAGGTGGCCGCCCCCAACAAGATCAAGAAAGTGCTCAAGCAATACGAGCCGATCCGCAAGCTGGTGTTTCAGCGCAAAGGTGCGAAGGTCCGGGCGCTGTTTGATCAGCAGAACCTGCCGCGCCGCGAACAGGCGATGCGCAAGCAGATCAGGGAAGCCGGGTTGTGGCTGCGTTAATCCATGCCTCTGACTCTGGATAAAGGCCTGCGTTGTGTGAAATGACGTGATGGCCTACAGATTGCATAAAACAATTACCAAAAGGGAGTTCATTCCATGTCCGATGGCCCTACTTACGGCTTTGACACGTTGCAGATTCATGCGGGCGCGCGCCCTGATCCGGCAACCGGTGCGCGGCAGACGCCGATCTATCAGACCACGGCTTACGTGTTTCGTGATGCCGATCACGCCGCCGCGCTCTTCAACCTGCAGGAAGTGGGCTATATCTATTCCCGCCTGACCAACCCGACCGTTGCGGTGCTGCAGGAACGCATCGCCACGCTTGAGGGCGGTGCCGGTGCGGTCTGCTGTTCTTCGGGCCACGCGGCGCAGATCATGGCGCTGTTCCCGCTGATGGGTCCGGGCTGCAATGTGGTGGCCTCGACCCGGCTTTATGGGGGTTCGGTCACCCAGCTCAGCCAGACCATCAAACGCTTCGGCTGGTCGGCGACATTTGTCGATACCGACGATCTGGACGCGGTAAAGGCCGCCATTGACGAGAACACCCGCGCGGTGTTCTGCGAGTCGATTGCCAACCCCGGCGGCTATGTCACCGATATCCGAGCGCTGGCCGATATCGCGGATGCGGCGGGCCTGCCGCTGATCGTCGACAACACTTCAGCCACGCCATATCTGTGCCGCCCGATTGAACATGGCGCGACGCTGGTGGTGCATTCGACCACCAAATACCTGACCGGCAACGGCACCGTGACCGGCGGCTGCGTCGTGGATTCCGGCACTTTCGACTGGTCGGCCAGCGACAAGTTCCCCTCGCTCAGCCAGCCGGAACCGGCCTATCACGGGCTGAAGTTCCATGAGACCTTCGGGCCGCTCGCCTTCACCTTCCACGGCATTGCCATCGGTCTGCGCGATCTGGGCATGACGATGAACCCGCAAGGCGCGCATTACACGCTGATGGGGATCGAGACGCTGAGCCTGCGGATGCAGCGCCACGTGGAAAACGCCGAAAAGGTCGCAGCCTGGCTCGAAGCGGATGATCGGG
Source organism: Ruegeria jejuensis (assembly GCF_041537905.1). Lineage (NCBI taxonomy): Bacteria > Pseudomonadati > Pseudomonadota > Alphaproteobacteria > Rhodobacterales > Roseobacteraceae > Ruegeria > Ruegeria jejuensis. The sequence continues at coordinate 142,985 of NZ_JBGRUO010000011.1, forward strand.
TGGATTACGTCACTTACGCCGGGCTGCCCTCGTCGCCTTATGCCGACCGGGTCAAGGCGCAATATCCCAAGGGTGCAGGCGCGCTCTTCACCTTTGCTGTGAAGGGAGGCTATGATTCCTGCGTCAAGCTGGTCAACGCGCTGGAGATTTTCAGCCATGTGGCCAATCTGGGCGACGCACGCTCGCTGATCATCCATTCCGCCTCGACCACACACCGGCAGCTTACGCCCGAACAGCAGGAGGCTGCCGGGGCCGGTGCCAATGTGGTGCGTATCTCAATCGGGATCGAGGATGCGGATGATCTGATCGCCGACCTTGATCAGGCGCTGGCAAAGGCCACGGCCTGACCTGAACTCAAAAACCATCTGCGGGCTTTCTTGATAAAGCCCACAGAACTCCGGCCCGTGACTCACTCTCCGATGGCAAACACCATCGAGACCGAGTTGTTGAAGCTGACCTCGCCCGCCTCGATCGGAACGCTGCCTGCATCGGCAGCAAATTCGGCACGCGCCATCATCGGGCGGCCATTGCCCCCATGTTCGTTGATCGAAACCACCTCGCCCAGCGTGACACCCGCTGCCTCGGCAAGCTGCCCGGCCTTGTCCATCGCGTCTGCCACGGCGGCGGTGCGGGCGCGTTCCAGCAGCGGTTTGGGATCGCTGACCGAGAAACTCAACCCGCGCATCTCATTGCTGCCATCGGCCACCACGGCACTGAGCGTCTGACCCAGGCTGTCCAGGTCGCGCACCCGGACCAGAACGAGATTGGAGGCCGCAAAACCGGTCAACTCGCGTTCCTGTTGCTGGGTCTCGCGATTGATGATCGTGTTCCAGATCGGGTGCAGCGACAGGTTCTGGGTCTGGATGTCACTCTTGTCGATACCCAGCCCAGATAACCGCTCCAGCACCGCCGCCATCGCCTGCGAGGTCTGGTCCATCGCCTCCTGCGCGGTGTCGGCTTGATGGCTGACGCCAAGCGTCACAGTGGCCATATCGGGCGCTGCGGCAATTGTTCCGGTGCCGGTCACGGAAATGCGACGTTCCTCCGCCTGCGCCATTCCAGCGGTCACAGCCATCATCGCTGCGATCAAAAAAACCAGTATTCTCAAGGCTCTTCCTCCTCTTGATGCGGCACCTTAGATGGGTACGCGAGCCCCCGCTTGGCAAGAGGTTGCAAGGGGCTTTTTCTTTCCCTCCGCACGAACCTGCTTTAAACTTGTTCCGCAGGCCACCTCTTCGGCGGCAGAATCGAGCTGGACGGTATCGCCGAAACATGAAACCCGCCTTTGCGCTGTCTTTGTCCTTCGAGGGCATCTCTCTTCTGCACCGGGCCACCGGTGGCTGGCGCGTGGTCGGCGAGGTTGCGCTGGACGTCCCCGATCTGGGGGCGCAGCTTGCCGACCTGCGCGAAAAGGCGCTGCGGCTTGAGCCTGACGTCAAGTGCAAGCTTATTCTGCCGGACGATCAGATCAAGTATCTCAGCGTCGAGACCCACGGGTTCGAGGGCGAAGCGCTGCTTCATATCATCGAGGGCGCGGTGGACAGCGCGACCCCTTATGACATTGACGATCTGGTCTATGACATCGCGCCCGAGGGCGAGATCACCCATGTCGCCGCCGTCGCTCAGGAGACGCTTGGCGAGGCCGAGAGCTTTGCCGCCGAACACGGATTCGTGCCGGTCAGCTTCGTGGCCAGCCCCAGTAGTGACGATTTCCCCGGAGAGCCCTTTTTCGGCCTCTCGCAAACCGCCCAGCACTGGACCGGCAGCGAGGCCGTCGAACCCGATGCAAGCGTGGTGGTCGATATCGGCCCCGAGACACTGCCCGAGCTGCAACCCGTCCCCGACGAGGCAGACGCGGACCCCCTGCCCGAGACACCCGCCCCGGATAGCCCCCCGCCTCCGCAGGGGGAGGTGGAGGTGGAAGTGGTGCCAGTCTCGCCCGAACCGGCGGAGCCTCCTGCAACAAAGGAGGCCGACCCCGCCCCAACCGAGATGCCAGAGCCCAAGGCCGAACCCGATAGCGTTCCGCAAAAGCGACGGCGCACGGGGCTGGTCCTGACGCTGATCCTGCTTGCGGCTCTTCTTCTGGTCGGCATCTGGGCGTCTGTGTTTCTGGACACGCCGGTCAGCAGGTTGTTCCGCGCTGCGCCGGACCCCGTTGTGGTGACCGATGTAAACCCGGTCGATCCCGACAGCCCAAGCGAAACCGAAGAGGCGATCGCCGATCTGATCGACACCCTGCCCGCGCCGGATGACGCCCCCGTCCTGAGCGACACCGACGCCGCCGTTCTAGATGCGCTGGCCGACGAAGACCAGCCGCCTGCCAGCGATCCCGAAGCCCCCAGCGCCACCGAGACCCCCAGCGAGACCGAAGAGGCCATCGCCGATCTGGTCGATACCCTGCCCGCGCCCGTCGAAATCCCGGACCAGGCGGATACAGAGAACGCGCAGGATGTGCTGGCCGATGATCCAACTCTGGACAGCGAACCCCTGCCCGAGCCGGAATTGCTGGACCCCGAAACGCTTTATGCCGAAACCGGTCTCTGGTCCGTGTCACCTGGCGCGTTGGAAATACCCGCACCGGTGACGCTCGACGATCTCTATGTCGCCTCCATCGACCGGACCGATCTGTCACAGGACCCCGTGGCACTGCCACCAGCCGCGCAAATCGACACCGATCTGAGGGTTGTCGTGCAAACCGCCCCCGCGATCGCAGAGGCCGGGTTTGATCTGGACGATCGTGGTCTGGTCGAACCAACGCCCGAGGGTGCCCGCAGCCCCGATGGCATCATGGTCTATCTGGGCAAGCCCCCAACGCTGCCGCCGGAAACCCCGCTGCGCTTCGAAAACGAGCCCGAGGTTGATGAAACGCGCGAGGTTCTGGCCCAGAAACGTCCGCGCCCGCGTCCGGAAAACCTGCAGGAATTGAACGAGCGCGCCCGGCTGGGCGGCCGGTCGCTGGCGGAATTGTCCGGCATCCGCCCCAAAGAACGCCCGGCCGTGCCACAGATTCAGGAACAGGTCGAGGAGATCGTCGCGACGGTCGCACTGGTCGATCCGATCCCGCGCCCCCGCGTGCGCCCGCAGGCCCTTGCAGCGCGCGCGCAGCAAAGCGGCAATCTCGGCTCGCTGGCCAATCTCGACCAGCAAACCCAGATCAGGACGGTCGCGCCCCGCGTGGTGACACCGAGCCGCCCCTCGCCCACCTCGGTGGCGCGTCAGGCCACGGTCAAGAACGCCATCAGCCTGCGCAAGGTCAGCCTGATCGGAGTTTTTGGCACCCCCTCGAACCGCCGCGCTCTGGTTCGGATGCCGAACGGGCGCTACAAGAAGGTCAAAGTGGGCGACCGCATAGATGGTGGCCGCGTCGTGGCCATCAGCGACAACGAGCTGCGCTATCAGAAAAGCGGGCGCAATCGGACATTGACGATGCCCAAGGGATGATCCCATCCGTGGCGTCTGACGCTATACCTCGAACCCGGAGGCACAAGCGTCTCATTCGCGCCTGGGATATGCGTCGTTTGGCAAATTTCACAATAGCTATCGAGAGCATCCCGAAAGGCACCGCGGCAGGTTTTGAAGAAACGACTTCAGCACCCCTTTGATGAGCATGCGACAAAAAGCGAGCGTGGGTATGCGGACTTTGTCGTCGCTCGTCGCAAAAGTTTCAATGACTGCTTTGGACAACCTGGCGGAATCAGAAACGCCACGTTGCGATGGCCGACCATATGAGCAGGCCTACGAGGCCAAGCACCGACGCTGACGCAATAATGCCTGACCAAGAGGAAACAAGAACGTAGGTCTCAAAGAATTCTGGATAGTCAATATATCTGCGTGGCGCTGGCAATATGAAAGCGAGCACGCTTTGGAATGAGTTTCCGACAATGAGCGCGATGTGAAGGAACCAAAAAAAGACCTTGGTCAATTTTGGGTGTCTCATAGCGCCAAAGCGCGTTTGTACCCAAGTAATCGCTCCTAACAATGCCATTGCGATGCCGAGGCTCATCGCAAAATGGCTGTGGCTCACGACGTAGTACGTGCCGTAATGAGCAGGCTCTGATTCTTGAATTTGGCTTAGAACAACCTGCACGGTTGCGAAGCCCACGACGCCGAAAATCGCATAGACAATAGCTGCTGTGAAAAACAATGCAGCAGGCATCCAACCACGAATGTGAACCAACAATGGAACCAGAATTAAACTGGCCAGAAATATGAAAGAGTACACTACGCTTTCGCCCACTCAAATTGACACACCTGGTGTCGGTGAAGCCGACATTGGTCCATGTCGCAGCAATTGGCAATCTGGGCTCAGGCACTAAATCGCTCCGCGATATGGGCTCTGTTTGGCGTGAGTTGTGCTTACGCGGGATATGTTTCGCGGTTTGTTGAGTTGGGAGTTTCCTGTTGATCGAGGTGATTTTGCCTCGATTGACAGAGGGTTTTCCCATG
>NZ_JBGRUO010000012.1:0-144861 GCF_041537905.1 Ruegeria jejuensis
ATTCACTGGATCGCTTTCTGATCCTCCTCAATTATGTACGTGAAGCCGAGCTTGCGTAGGAACCGGCCAATTGCATCAGGGTGCGTCTGAACGCCGGTCGCTTCCGCCAGCGCACCGGCCAGTTCGGGCATGGTCATGTCGCCGTCCTGCTTTTGAGTTCGACGAGAAAAGACCGGTGGGGATCAAGCTTGCCCTTGCCTTGAGGCCGACCTTGCGGCGCAGCTCTGGCCTGTCCGGTTCGCCGGATTGCAAGTCCCCAGCGCGCCCCGGTGGCAGGCGAAAGCCTAAGCCGCAGCGCCGCAGCGCGACCACTTAACCCTTCCTCAGTCAACTTTTGAAACCGCGCCCGAAGCGCATCCGGCAAAGGTGCTGAATAGTGGCTCAGGGCTTATACAATCGATGCACTGAGTTTCGGAGTGTGCGACGCCGATGGGTGGCGGCTCTTCGAATTTTCCGGTCCGACGTCGTCAATCGACCTCTCCCTTTGTAGTCATGGGCCTTTCGCTGCGCAGGTTTCGTTGGAGCGGCCGCGTGGACTGGTCCGGCACCACCGGGTTTTGGTGCCAGGTGTGAAGGTGTTGCATCATTCGGCATCCCCCCTGGCGGTGCGCGGGATTTTTGAGGCTGTCCGAAGGTGAAGGTTTCGATGACAGGTATCGCCCCCCGCATTTGGGGCAAGGCTGAAGACAGATCTCGTCGCGGGGATCGTCGCGCGTCCCCTCATCCGGCGCCTGGGCAGGTTCTGGTTCCACATCGAGCAAGCGCCTGATCCGCTTGATCCTGTCACGGCGAATGCCATTTGCCAAGAATCCGGTGTGGCGGATGCGGTGGAAGCCCGTCGGCAGAACGTGGATCAGGAACCGGCAGATAAACTCGTCCGTGGGCAAGCGCATGACCTTCATGCGATCACCGCGCGTGATGCGATAGTCTTTCCAGCGGAAGGTCACCATTTCGGCGTCGGCGCTGACAAGGCGATGGTTGGAGATTGCGACGCGGTGGGTGTTGCGACTCAGATAAGCGAGCACGGGCTTGCGGCCCACCGAAGGGTGGTTGGCGAAGACACCCCATTCGGCCTTGCGCAGCGACGCCAGATGGGCTGTAAAGGCGTCGGGATCGGCCAACCCCGACAGATCGCAGAAGAACGCCAGCTTCCCCGCATGGTGTAATCTGGCCAGGCCTTCGAGGAACAAGCGCCGGAATAGCCGCGACAGGACCTTGACCGGCAGCAGAACTCCGGGCGGCAGCCGATCCATCGGGTTGCATCCGGTGACATTCCTGCGCCCGGCACAATGATATGCACATGCGGGTGGTGCGTCATCGCCGATCCTCAGGTGTGCAGCACGCTGGTCATGCCGATCCGGGCACCAAGATGCTTCGGCTCGGCCGCAATGGTGAGGAGCGTCTGGGCGGATGCTTTGAGCAGCAGGCCATAGACCACCGCCTTGTTCTGGAAGGCATTGTCAGCAAGCTGGGCCGGCAGGGTGAAGACCACGTGGAAGTACTCCACCGGCAACAGATCCGAGATGCGCGCCTGCATCCATTCCCGCGACGCGGCCCCTTGGCACTTCGGGCAATGTCGGTTGCGGCATGAGTTGTAAGCGATGTGCTCGTGGCCGCACTTGGTGCAGGCCGCCACCTGCCCGCCGAGCGCGGCGGTCCGGCAGGTCTCGATCGCGGACATCACCTTCAACTGCGGCCGGTTCAGGTGGCCTGCATGGTCGCTGCGATAGGCAGCACCATGGGCGCGGAAGAGATCCGCAACCTCCGGTCTGGGACGAGACATGCGACCGTGGTCAGTCGGAACCAGCCTCCCGCCGTACCAGCAGATCGAGCGGGCTGGTCACATCCCGGATCGTCTTGGTCGCCACCTTCGTGTAGATCGTCGTCGTTTCTAGCTTGGCATGGCCAAGCAGCACCTGGATGACGCGGATGTCAGTCCCGCGCCCCAGAAGATGGGTGGCAAAGCTGTGTTGCAGCGTATGGCGTGAGACCTTCTTCTTGAGCTCGGCGACAGCATCACATGACGGTCCTTGCACCCCTTGCCCTGATCGACCCGGATCAACATCCGGTCGCTGTCAATGGCGCCGACCTTGAGATGCGTGACCTCGCTGGCCCTGAGCCCACCGCCATAGGCTACGCTGAAGGCCGCCCGGTATCGCAGCCCAGGTTCTGGCGCAGCTTCGAGAAGGCGCGCGACCTCCTCGGCGCTCAGCACCACCGGGATCTTCTTGGCCGCCCGCTGGTAGCGCATGTGCCGCTTCATCTCCGGCCTCAGACATGTGGTTGTGCAGAAGAAATGGGCACCGTCAGTCAGTTGTTGAAGATCGGAGCGCCAACCCCTTTCTCCTTCATATCAAGCTGGAATGCGCACAATTCCTCCGAGGTCGCGGTATCAGGCGAATGGCCAAGATACCTCGTGAACTCGCGCATTGCCCGCAGATACATCGTCTGCGTCTTGGGCTGCAGACCCTTGATCCGCATATCTTCGAGAAAACGCTGGCGCAGCTTCGGTATATATTGGTCCGTCATCGGAACCTCCTGTCATCAGATGAAGAAGATCCCAATCGTCAGACAGGCGCGCTCATCAACAAAATCGAAGCGCCTCGTTCAGCGCACCCAACCCGCCACAAGCGCCAATACCGCGAAAGCGGCTTCGCCCTCGTCCGGGTTGCACTCATTGGGCCAGAACCGCCTGACGTTTGGGGCAGCGTTGCCCGAATAGCTGCGTCTTAAAGTCCCGGAAAGTCTCACCGATTGTGTCAAACATACCCGAAGTTCCACGGCCGGTTTGTTTCCGCGAAACCGGCGCATATGACCGTCACCGCGTTGCGGCCAGGATCACTCGAACTCGACGATATACCCGTTGGCCTGTTCCAGACCCGAGGCGTCGCCCCATTGCGGCTTGCTGTCGCCGCCCCAGTGATGGAACCGCGCGACGCTTTCGTTCCCGTCCCGATTGTCGGGCTGGTGCTCGTACCAGTTGCTATAGCCCAGGTGCGCGCCATTGACCCAGATCCATCCTTTCTCAGGGCTATCTGTGTCTGGCTGATGCAGCAGACCAATCCAGGGGCCGGTGTAGTGGCCGGGTTTCCATTCCTGCCAGAGCGACTCCTCCTGCTGGATCAACTCCGCGATGAAATCGTTTTGCGCCTGCGAGGTGATCGAGACGAGGCTGCCCCCCATGGCGCGCGCTTCGGCGTCTGCCTCGGCCCAGTTGATGCCCTCGGCCCTCACGATCGAATAATCATGCCCGCCAAAGGCTTCGGTTCTGAGGATATCGCGCCCGGCGATGGCCTCGCGCGCGGCGGCTTCCAGCGCCTGCCGGTCCAGTGCGTCGCGCGCGGCACTCAGCCCGTTCGTTGCACCGCCCTCCCAGAGATGGTGATACACAACGACACCAGCCGCCGCACCAACGCAGAGCAATGTGGCAAGCGCCATGCCTGTTCCGCGCCCGCGCAACTGGCGTTTCAGAATTGCGATCACGGACAGTCGCGCGCCATCCTCCAGCCCGATCTGATAGGCGCGAACCGGGCGAGGGATGTTCTTGAGCCGTTGATTGCCCAGCGACTGGACCTGCAAGGTTAGTTTGCCTTCGATTTGGTCACGCACATCGCTGGACACGCAGATGCCGCCCGGTGCGGCCAGCGATTCCAGACGGGCGGCGATATTGACGCCATCCCCCAGCAGGTCGCCCTCGCGCTCGATCACATCACCGACGCCGATGCCGATCCGGAACCGGATGCGTTTGTCGCTGGGCAAGGGATCGTTGCGATGGCGCAGTGCCTCCTGAATCTCGACCGCGCAGCGCACCGCCTCGACCGAGCTGGTGAACTCGGCCAGCACGCTGTCGCCCGCGGTATTGGCGATGCGCCCGCCGTGATGGGCGATCAGCCCGTCCATGATCTCGCGATACTGCGCCAGCGTGGTGGTGGTGAGCTCCTCATCCGCCGCCATGAGCCGGCTATAGCCCGCCACATCGGCCGCAAAGAGCGCGGCGAGTTTGCGCTGAATGCCACTGTCCTGCTGCAAATGATCTGTCCCGGTTCCGTCTGATGCCATGGGCGGCTTTCCCGCCTTACTCACAAAGCCTATACCAACCGGGCGTTTTTGCGCCATGTCCTGTTTGGGGATCTGCGCTCAGCTCGGGCGCTTGTCGACAAATTCGCTCAGTTCGCGATCAAGTGCGCTCCAGACGCGCCGGATCAGCGGGCTGTTGCGCAGCGCCGCCGGTTTGGTCAGCCAGATCGGGAGTGTCGGCAGAGGGAAAGTGAGGTCGATCTCTTCCAGATCCGGGTCGGCGCGTCCGACCGCCGCCTGCCCAAAGCCCAGACCGCAGCCCGCGCGGATGAGTTCCCAATAGGCCGTCTGGAGGTCGCATCTTGTCGTAAAAAACTCCCGATCGACGGCGAACCCCACGTCGCGAAAGCCCTGAATGATCTGATCGTTGCGGTCATAGCCGACGAAGTCATGGCTCAGTATGTCGGCATCTTTGGTCGGACGCCCCGCCCGGTCAAGGTAGTCCTTGTGCGCGAACAGGCCCATGTCCACCTCGCCCACATAGCGGCTTACCACGTCCAACTGCTCGGGGCGGACCATGCGTATCGCGATATCGGCCTCGCGGAACAGCAGGTTTTCGGTCGTGTCCGAGGCCACCAGTTCCAGCGATATCTCGGGCGCCGCGCGCCGGAGGCGGGCAAAGACCGGCGGCAACACGTGATGGGCCATGAAGATCGACGCGGTGATGCGCACGGTTCCGCTTTCCGCCTGCGCCGCGCCCGCCGCGTGCAGTTCCAGCAGATGCGCGGCCTCCTGCATCCGGCGCGCCGGGCTCAGCAGGTCGAGCGCGGCCTCGGTGGGTTGCATGCCACTGGCGGTGCGCGTGAACAGGTCAAGGCCAAGCCTGTCTTCCAGCGTTGAGATATGCCGCCCGATTGTTGGCTGGGTCAGCCCCAGACGACGTGCCGCCGCCGAGAGCGATCCGGTGTCAGCCACAGCAAGCAGCGTTTGAATATGCGCCCAGTCGAGCCGGGAGAGGGGAGATGTCATGCGTATATGTATATCCAATCAACAAATTTTGGCAATTTTCATACACAAAAGAATATCTCAGTTTGTCGCCATCGTCGCTAAAGGAGAGCAGATATGGGTGGAACGGTTCTGATACTTGGCGCAAGCGGGCGCTTTGGCAGCGCCGCTGCGGATGCATTCTGGAAAGCGGGATGGCAGGTGCGGTTCTTTGATCGAAAGGCAGATGATCTGGACAGCGCAGCCATGGGGGCGGATGTGATCGTCAATGGCTGGAACCCGCCCTATGACCAATGGGCCGCAACCGTGCCCGACCTGACGCGGCAGGTGATCGCTGCCGCTCGGGCCAGTGGCGCGATGGTGATCGTACCGGGCAATGTCTATGTGTTCGGTGTGGACGCCCCGGCGTGCTTTGATGCTGACACGCCGCACCGCGCCACAAACCCGCTGGGTCGCATCCGGATCGAGATGGAGGAGGCCTATCGCAAATCGGGGGTCAAAACCGTGATCCTGCGGGCAGGTGATTTCATTGATACCGCGCGCTCGGATGGCTGGCTCGACAAAATCATGCTGGCCGGGCTGGAGCGGGGCAGGTTCACCTATCCCGGCGACCCGGACCAGCCCCATGCCTGGGCGTTCCTGCCGGATATGGCGCGCGCGGCGGTAGCGCTGGCCGAAATGCGGCACCAACTTTCCCGGTTCGAGGATGTGCCCTTTCCCGGTTACACGCTGACGGGGCGGGAACTGGCAGAGGGCGTGGCATCGGCATATGAACACCGGCTGGCGCTGCGTCGGTTCAACTGGCTACCCATCCTGATGCTGTCGCCATTCTGGAGAATGGGCCGCCACCTGATCGAGATGCGGCATCTGTGGTCAAAGCCGCATGCGTTGGACGGCACGCGCCTGGGCGAACTTCTGCCGGAGTTTGAGGCAACGCCCGTGCAAGATGCCCTGAGTATGGCATTGAACGGTGCGCAGTACAGCCAGACCGATCTGGCGCGCGCGCCGCAAAGCGCAAAGGCCAGAGAAAAGAAAACGCCGCAGAAATTATCTGCGGCGCGTCCTGAATTCTGAACCGTCCTGAGGCTTTCAGGCTTCGGCCTTGGCGGCAGCTGGATTGGCGCCGGGCTTGGTTGCGCGACCGGGGTTCAACGGGTCGTCCTGACGCTGCACCGAACCTTCGAAATGCGCGCCGCTTTCGATTGCGATGGTCTTGTGGATGATGTCGCCTTCGACACGTGCGGTCGAGGTCAGGCGCACCTTGAGGCCCCGCACACGGCCCACGATACGGCCATTGATCACCACGTCATCGGCGGTCACTTCGCCCTTGATGGTGGCCGATTCTCCGATCGTCAGCAGATGCGCGCGGATATCGCCCTCGACCGTGCCTTCGACCTGAATGTCGCCGGTCGTCTTGAGGTTGCCGGTCACATGCAGGTCCGAGGACAGCACCGATGCGGGCGCTTTCGGCTTGGGGGCGGTGGGTTTGTAGTCGCTCTGGGCAGGCGCTGCGGGGGCCGCCGTGGGGGCAGCGGATGCGGGTTTGTCCGCTTCGGGCGCCTTGGTTCCGGGCTCGTTGATTTTGCTCTTAGAAAACATCTCTTGCAGCCTTGATGTAGGTCATAGGGTTCACGGGTTTACCATTGACGCGCACCTCATAGTGCAGATGCGTGCCTGTGGACCGTCCGGTGCTACCCATATCAGCTATGTGATCGCCGCGCGAGACCCTTTGGCCGACCTTTACGCGGATCGAGGTGTTATGAGCGTAAAGTGTCTCAATGCCGAATTCGTGCTTGATTTTGACCAGCCGTCCAAAGCCCGATTGCCAGCCCGCATGGGTGACGACTCCGTCCGCTGTTGCAAAGATATCAGTGCCATGTGCGCCCGCGAAATCGGACCCGTTATGCATCCGGCGACCGCCGGTTTTGGGGTCGCGGCGCGTGCCGAAACCGCTGGTGTAACGCACGGCGGCGCGAACCGGGCTGGCAAAGGGCGCCTTCTGGGCGGCCATACGATAAAGGTTCAGCTGATCCATCTGCTGCAGCAGGCGGTTGGCGCGAATCTCGTCGGGCGAGGCTTCCTCACCGCGTGTGCTGAAGGATAAAGGGGTCAGCGGACCGCCCACACCGCTATAGCCGCGCCGCACCTGTTCGATGATCCGGTCGGTGGGCATGCCCGCACTGCGGAACATCTTGTCCAGCGGTTCGACCGAGATGGCCATCGCCTCTTCGAGCTGACGGAAAATCTGTTCGTTCTGCTCGCGCATCAGCGCGATTTCCAGCTCCAGCTCGTCACGGGCCTCAAGGGCCGATTGCGCATCGGCGATGATCTGGTCGCGCTCGGCTGCGGTCCGGCTAAGCGCGTCGGCGATCAGGTCCATCTGCGCCGGGGCGGCAGAGGCAAGTTTCTGCGCATCGTCGCTCTCGGCCTCAAGCTGCATCTGTGCCAGCGTGGCGCGTGCCGTCTCGCGTTCCTTCATCGCGGTGCGCAGCGTTGTCTGGACGACTTCGATCCCTGTCTCCAGCTCGCTGCGGCGGATTTCCGAGTTCAGCAACTCGGACTGCATCGCTGAAACCTGCGCCAGCGCGGCGTTGAACCGTTCCTGCGCGGCCAGCGCCTCTTCGGCGCGGGCGTCGCGTTCCTGCGACAAGGCGTTGAGCCGGTCCTGATAGGTGGCCTGATCCCGGCGCGCCTGCTCGCGGAAGTTGCCCGAGCCGATGCTGTCCATCAACAGGATCGCGGTGGCCACAATGGTCCAGGCCACGAGCGCCGAGGCACCGGCAAATGCCATAAGCTGGGTTTCGGGTCGGAGGCGGATGAAGCGGGTGTCGCTGTCGGATTTGAGGAACACTCGGCGTTCCGGGAAGCGTCGTTCCAGAAACGCATGAATTTTGATCGCCAGCCTTGTACGCACGCGTAAGTCCCTGTCTGCCCCCAATAGGCGGCCCATCGGTTTGGTCCTGCGGGCCTTGGTGCGACTGAATAGCCACATGTTAAGAATTGGGCAAGCGCGACGCCTTGCGGTTGGTCTCAAGATGGGAGATTTCGCCGCAATTGCGCGGAAAGTTGCCGAAAATTGAGGCAGATTGGCTGATCTCAGCGTAGATAGGCCGGAAACTCCTCGGCAAGTGGCCAGTAAAAGTCGGGCGGCAATCCGGCTTCGGCGCGTTTTTCCTCGTTGAACGGGGGCTTAAGGCCGCCTTTGAAATAGTGCCTGACAAGCGCGTGAAAGACCTCTTTGGGGTCGCTGTTTTCCCGTCCGCAGCAGAAATTGAACCATTTCGCCCCATAGGCCACATGGCTGACCTCTTCGGCGTAAATTGTGTTCAGGCTTTCCACCGCTGCGGTTTCTCCGGCTTTCTCGAAGATGGCGATCATGCCGGGCGTGACGTCCAGACCGCGCGCCTCCAGCACCATGGGCACGATGGCCAGCCGTCCGTGCAGGTCGTCAGCGGTATCCGTCGCGGCCCGCCACATGCCGTGATGGGCGGGTAGGGCGCCATAGAAACTTCCCATATTTTCAAGGCAGTCGCACATAAGATTAAAGTGCTTCGCCTCATCATCTGCGGCCTTGACCCAGTCGTCATAAAACCCCGCAGGCATCGGAGTGTCGGCAAAGCGCGCGATGATGTCCCAATGCAGGTCAACGGCATTTAGTTCGATATGGGCAACGGCATGCAGCAGCGCGATTCGACCGGCAGGAGACCCCGGTTTGCGTTTCGGCACGTCGCGCGGGCTAAGCAGTTCGGGACGTTCCGGGCGCGCTGGGTGGTCCGGCGGGACCGCGTTGCCAAGCGGAATGATCTCGCCCGCATCGCGCGCCGCCTTCCAGGTCGCGGCATGGGCGCGTGATTTGGCCGCCTTGGCGCGGCCATCAGCGGTGCTCAGCACATCGACCGCCATCGCGCTCAATGTGTCCAGGGCAGAGGTATCGGGGGCATCGGTCACGGCTCGAGGGCTCCGGGGGCGTTTTGAAACGGGTCTGTGCCCGGCTATCAAATGCGCGCGGGCGATGCCAGCAGATCAGCTGATTGATGTCGCCGGCGGGTGCAACAGGGCACTGGACAAGCGCGCCGTTCCGTCCTAGCACGCCCTCGAAACTCAGCATTCCAGCCAGGCGACCCCTTTCAACTCAGAATGGAGGCCTGCACATGGCACGGCTTGTTTCCCGCACCCCCAATGGCATTTTGGTGGGCGATCAACGGAAGGATCAGATCCTTCTTCTTCAGGACATGGATGGCGACGGCACCGCCTCGGGCGTCGATGAGGCGCGCGTCTTCTTCGATGCCGATAACGCCTCCGGCCTCACCGCGCCCACCGGCAATGTGTTCACCATCCATCAGGCCAGCGACAAATCGGTCTATTTCGGCGATGGCAATGCCGACACGGTCTATCGCCTGAGCGATACCAATGGCGACGGCGATGCGCAGGATTCGGGCGAGGCGCGGGTCTGGTTCTCGGCTGACAATGCGGCAGGGTTCTCGACCGTAACACCGAATGGCGTGCATGAGGGCGTTGACGGCGCGATCTATATCGCCAATGCCGGGGTGTCCTCGGCACCGCAGGACGCGATCTATCGCACGCTTGATCTGAATGGCGACGGTGATGCCAATGACGCGGGCGAGGCGACGCTGTGGCTGGACCTGCAAAGCGTCATCGATACCGCCGTGCCTTTCGATCTGAGTTTTGACGGCGATGTGGCTTATCTGAACGACCTGACCGGGGCTGCGGCGGATGTGATCTACCGGATCGAGGACAGGAATGGCGATGGCGCCATTCAGAGTGATGAGGTCGTCGATTTCATCTCCGACGACATGAGTTTCGGCGCGCCGGTGGATATTGCCAGCGCGGTGGCGGTGGATGGCACGCTCTATACGCTGACCTGGTTCCCGGATGCGGCCGAGGTGCTGAAGGTTTATCGCCTGGAGGATCTGGACGGATCGGGGCAGATCGACGATTTGGGCGAAGCCACCGAAGTCTGGAACGCCAACCAGATGCCTGACGGGGTCGATGCTGAGATCGGCTTTTCCATCACTGCGGATGAGGATGGCACCCTGGCGCTGGTCGGCAACAGCTTTGCCGGTGCGGGCAATGTGATCCGCCTGAGCGATGCCAATGATGATGGCGATTATTTTGACGGGGCCGAAACCGCATTGTTTGGCTCCAGCACCTATGACGACCAACTGACCCGCCCTCGCGCTTTGGAAACTTATGAGGGCAAGGCGCAGGTAACCGCCGGGACCGCTGGCGCGGGCAACCATTTCTCGGTCTTCCTCGATACCGAGAGCAACACGCTTTATGCGAGCGGCGAGAATGTGGTGGGCCAGTTGGGCAATGGCGCGACGGGGTTCGATATCAAGACGCCCTTGGCGGTCGAGATGCCGGAAGGGTTTGACGCCAAGATCGTCTCCGTCTCCGCCGGTCTGCTGCATACCACCTTTCTGACCGAGGATGGCGATGTCTATGCGTTTGGCTTCAACAATCGCGGGCCGCTAGGGACCGGGGATGAAGAGACCCGCACCAGTGCCGTCAAGATTGACGCGCTGGATGATGCGGATATTGCCAGCATCGAAAACGGCAATGGCGCCTCTTATGCAATCTCCGAGACGGGGCAGCTCTACGCCTGGGGTAATAACAGCAACGGGCAGTTGGGGCTGGGCGATCTGGAGGAACGGCTGACACCGCAAATGGTCGAGGCGTTGGGTAATGAAACCGTGGTCACCGTGTCATCGGGTACTGCCCACACGCTGGCGCTGACAGCCGATGGTCAGGTCTGGGCCTTTGGCAGCAACACGGACGGCCAATTGGGTTCACCCGACGCGCTAGACGAGGATGGCGCGCCCGCGCGACGCTCGGCAGAGCCAGTTCTGGTCGAAGGTCTGCCCGAAAACATCACCTCGGTGACAGCAGATACCAAGACTTCATACGCGGTGACCAGTGATGGTAGGGTCTTTGGCTGGGGCGAAAGCCGCAATGGCCAGTTGCTGCAGGGCGATGACAATGGTGACGGCACCTTCACGCCCGATACCTCAGATGTGCTGGTCCCGGTCGAGCTGACCGGGCTGCCGAACAACGTGGTCGAGGTCAAGGGCGGCGCACGCTGGGCGATGGCGCTGACCGATGATGGCGATGTCTATGCCTGGGGTCCCAATGACGAAGGCCCGACCGGCGGGCTGGATGGTGATCCGCAGGAAAGCGATGCCAGCTTCTACCCGACCCTGATCACCGAGCTTGACGACGTGACCGTGGTGGAACTGCATACCGGTCCGAACTCGATCATCGCGGTGACGGATACGGGCGAGATCTTCACCTGGGGGTCCAACTCGGATGGGCGCCTTGGGTTTTCTTCCGATGGTTCGGTTTACGTCCCGACCCAGATCGAGCTGGGCGGCGAGGCTGATCCCTTCCTCGTCTCTGCGACGCCGGGCGACAACGCCCGCGAGGTGGAGAATGACAGCGCGCTGACCTTGAGTTTCACAGAAGAGGTTGCGGTTGGCGAGGGCACCCTCACGCTGGTCAACCGCGCCGACGGGACTCGGACCGAGATCGACGTGAGCGATGCGCGACTGGTTCAGATCGATGGGACAGAGGTGACCGTCACGCCGCCCGAACATCTGGAGGCGGATGCGCGTTACGCGGTGGAGATCACCGACGGTGCCTTTATCGACCTCAACGGCAATCCCTACGAGGGCATCGCCGAGGGCGACACCTCCAGCTTCAATTTCTCCACCGGCGAAACCCTGTCGCTGGCAACCGCTGGCAAAGGCAGTTTCGGGGCTGACCTGCTGCGCGCGGGCGCAGGCGATGACCGGATCAACGGGCGCTGGGGGGATGATATCGTCTCGGGCGGGGCCGGGGAGGACCGGTTGAAGGGCGGCTTTGGCAATGATCTGCTGAATGGCGGTACGGGTAATGACTGGCTGAAAGGGGGCTTCGGTCGGGATACGCTGGATGGCGGCGAAGGTAACGATGTGCTGACGGGCGGCTGGGGTCGCGACAGCTTTGTCTTTGACGGCGGGCATGACGTGATCCGTGATTTCGACCCCGGTTTCGAATTCCTATGGTGGAGTCGCCCGGGCGACACCGTCGTTCTTGATACCGAGGGTGTTGAAGACTTCGACGACGTGCTGTCGTCGGCCTCGCAGGTCGGGCGCAACACCGTGCTGGAATTCAGCGAGGATGACAGCCTGCTGCTGCGCAACGTCTGGGTGGCAGAGCTGGACAGCGACGATTTCGCATTCCTCTGAAAAGGTCACCCCGGGCGCTCCTGCAAGCGCCCGGGGTGTTTGAAAACCCGGCCTCTCGGGACGCCACTTGCAACAGGGGGCTGCTGCGGCGTTGCGGAGCCGGTGCCGCGCCCGGTGGCCGGAAACTTTCAAAGCTTCTGGACCGATTCCATTTCATGAAATCGGCTGCTCCGAGCCGTCCCGTCTCACCTCACCCCTATAAGCGGAAAACAGAGAGCTTCCTTAAGGGGCTCCTGACGTAGCCGCACTTTATCTGGAGGTCGAAACTGGCACTTCGGGGCAGGGCCGTCCCGGCTTTTTCGGGGCCAAGAGATCTCAGAGCGTTTCGACCGCCTCCAGAACCTCTTCCACATGGCCGGGCACCTTCACTTTGCGCCAGATGCGCGCGATCTTGCCGTCGGCGTCGATCAGATAGGTGGCGCGTTCGATCCCCATCGATTTGCGGCCATACATGTTCTTTTCCACCCAGACGCCATATTGCTCGCAGACGTCAGACTCGGCGTCCGACAGCATCGTGGTGGTCAGCCCGTGCTTGGCGACGAATTTGTCATGCTTGGTGACGGTATCCTTGGAAATCCCCAAAACGTGAGCGCCCGCATCGGAAAAAGCCTGCAACTGCTCGGAAAAGCCGATGGATTCCTTGGTGCAGCCCGGCGTATCATCACGGGGATAGAAGAACAGGACAACCTTGGAGCCGCGCAGGTCGGACAGCGTGACCTCGCCGCCCCCATCGCGGGGCAGGGTAAAGTCCGGGGCGGTATCGGAAAGATCGGGCATAAATGTACTCCGGCAGGAAATTGGTGACAGACAATCGGCATAATAGGCCGCCAGAGTGAAGCGGAAAGGCGTGACAGACAAAAAGAAATCCTCTCCTCGCGTGCCACGCCGCCGCTCGCGGGTGGCGCATGTCTCGATCTGGTCGATGCGGGGGTTTTTGGTGCTGGTCCTGCTGGCCGGGGTCACCGCGTTTGTCTCTCTGGGCCGGAACCTGGATGCGCCCGAATGGCTGCGAGAGCGGATCGAGGCGCGGCTGGAACGGGTGCTTGATGGCGCGCAGGTCGAATTCGGGACGGTCAGGTTCATCATGGATCAGGGCTGGCGTCCGCGCCTGAGCCTGCGCGACGTCACGCTGACCGCCGCCAACGGCACGCCGATCGCGCGTCTGGCCGATACTCAGGCCAGCCTGGCCATGCGGCCGCTGTTGCGGGGCCAGATACGCGCCAAACGGATCGCGCTGGACGGGCTGTTTGTCCTGTTGCGACGCGATATCGACGGCAATTTCGCGCTGACCTTCGGGGATGGGGCGACGCCTGTGGAAAGCGCTCCGAACCTGTCCGGGCTGATTGAAGAATTTGACGAGGTGTTCGAACTGCCGCAATTGTCTGCGCTGGTTGCCGTTGACATGAACGGGCTGACGCTGAGCTATGAGGACGCTCGCCATGGCCGCGCCTGGACGCTGGATGGTGGGCGCATCCAGCTTTATCGCAGCGATGACACGCTGCGTATGGCCACCAGCTTTTCGCTGCTGGGCGGGCGCGATTATGCCAGCAGTATCGAGGCCAATTACACCAGCAGCATCGGATCGCGCGAGGCGTCTTTCGGCGTTTCGATCAGCGATCTCGCTTCCGAGGATATCGCAGTCCAGAGCGTGGCGCTGGCTTGGCTTGAGGTGCTGCGCGCGCCCATTTCCGGCTCCTTGCGCGGTGGCATTGATGCACAGGGCGTGTTGCAGCCGGTCTCGGCCACGTTGCAGATCGGTCAGGGCGTACTGCAACCCACCAACGAGACCCGCCCGATCCCGTTCCGCAGTGCGCGCACCTATTTCAGCTATGATCCGGGCGCACAGGTGCTGCGCTTTGACGAGTTGGCGGTGGACAGCGCCTGGGGGAGGGCCTCGGGCCTGGGCACGGCCTATCTGAACGGCGCCGACCAAGGGCAGCTTGACAGTATCGAGGCGCAGTTCCGGCTCAGCGGGCTGGAGGTCAATCCCAGAAATGTCTACCCCGAGCCGCTGCAACTGGATGCGGCGGATCTGGACTTTCGGCTCGACTTGCGCCCGTTCCGGCTGCGTCTGGGGCAGATGAACATTCGCCACGGTGATCGCAACCTGCATCTGACCGGCGATCTGGCCGCCGCGCCCGAGGGGTGGGACCTGTCGGTGGATGGCAAGCTGGACCGGATCACGCCGCAGCAATTGCTGCATTACTGGCCCGACGGGCTTGCCGTGAAGCCGCGCAAATGGGTCCGCGAGAATCTGCGCGCGGGGCAGGTCAGCGATGCCGAGCTTGCGCTGCGGCTGCGCCCCGACCAGTCCCCGGACATTTATGCGGGCTTTGATTTCGAGGAGGCAGAGGTGAAATTCTCGCGCACCCTGCCGCCGCTGACCAAGGCGCAGGGGCGGGCCGACCTGTTCGGGCGCCGCTTTACGGTCACCGCCAGCGCCGGGCAGGTGGTCAGCGATGCAGGTGCGGTGATCGATGCGGCGGGCTCGTCTTTCATCATCCCCGATATCGGCATCAAGAAGGCCGCGCCGGGCATCGCGCGATTGGCCGCGCGCGGGCCTGTGACGGGCATGCTGTCGCTGCTGAACCGACCACCACTGAACCTGATGGACAAGGCCAAGCTGCCGGTGGATGCGGTGCAGGGCAATGTTGAGATGACGGGCACGCTGGCCCTGCCGATCAAGGACAAGGTGAAACTGCCGGATATGGAGTTCCATTTTGCCGGTACGGTCAGTGATGCCGAAAGCGATATTCTGGTGCCCGGGCAAGAGGTGAGCGCCACATCTTTGGAACTGAGCGGCGATCAGACCGGCGTCCGCCTGTCCGGTTCGGCCTTGTTCGGCGCGGTTCCGATGCAGATCGACTGGCGCCAGCCCATTGGCAAGGGTCCCGAGACGCGCAGCCGTCTGACCGGCTCGATTGAGCTGTCGCGCGCTTTGCTGGACGAGTTGAACGCGGGCCTGCCCGAGAGCATGGTCAGCGGCCTGGGCCGGGCGGATATTGTCTTCGAGGTCGGAGGCGGCACGCCGCCGGAACTGGCGGTCTCTTCCGATCTGGTGGGCGTGGTGCTGACGATCCCGGAACTGGGCTGGCGCAAAACCGCTTCATCTTCGGGGAGTCTTGAGATCACCACCGTGCCCAAGCCCGGCGCGGATATCGACCGGATCGCATTGCAGGCGGCGGGCCTGCGCGCGCAAGGCCGGATCAGCTTTGGCGAAGATGACCAGTTCGAGCGCGCCAGTTTCAGCAGTTTTGAGTTGCGCAACTGGATCGCGGCCCCGGTTGAGTTGATCGGGCGCGGCCGGGGTGCCCCGGATATCCGCCTGCTGGGCGGGCGGGTCGACATGCGCAATGCCACATTCGGAAGCGGCGGTTCGGACGGAGGCGGTAGCAGCGGCAGCGGACCAAACATTACCGCCAATCTGGACCGGTTGCAGATCACCGACAGCATCGCGCTGACCGGGTTTCGGGGCGAGTTTGTCACCGGCGGCGGCCCAAGCGGGAATTTCACCGGCGCCATCAATGGTGGTACGCAGATCACCGGCCAGATGCAGCGCCGTGGCGGGCGGAGCGGGTTTGTCCTGCAATCCGATGATGCGGGCGGCGTGTTCCGCTCGGCAGAACTGCTCAATCAGGCGCGCGGCGGCTCGTTCCAACTGACGCTCGAACCGGTCGAGAGCGATGGGCATTACGACGGTCGGCTCAGGGTGCGCAACACGCGGATCAAGGACGCGCCCGCCATGGCTGCGCTCCTGAACGCGATCAGTATCGTGGGTCTGATCGATGAAATGTCGGGGCAGGGTATCCAGTTCTCGTCTATGGATGGCCGGTTCCGCCTGACCCCAACCGAGGTGATCGTGCTGGAAGGCAGTGCCGTCGGTCCCTCGATGGGGATTTCGGTTGATGGCCGGGTCGATACCGAACGGCGCGTGTTGAACCTGCGCGGGGTGATTTCCCCGGTCTATCTGCTTAATGCCGTTGGCCGGGTGATCAGCCGCAGCGGTGAGGGCTTGTTCGGGTTCAACTACACGCTCACCGGGCCGATGACCGACCCGCGCGTCGGGGTGAACCCGCTTTCGGCGCTGACGCCCGGTATCCTGCGCGATATCTTCCGGGGCGAACCGCGCCCGACCGTTCCGGGGCAAGAGCGTGCCCGGCCGAGGGAGTCGACGCGGGAATCGCTCACCAAACGCCATGGCGAAGATCGCTAGTTTCCAATCCCGCCGCATCGCCGTATAGGGCGGCGCATGAAACTCAGCGATTTCGATTTCCACCTGCCTGAAGAGTTGATCGCCACGCGGCCCGCCAACCCGCGCTCCTCGGCGCGGCTGCTGGTGGCCGAGGGGGCCCGGATCAGCGACGCCCATGTCTATGATTTGCCCGACTGGCTGCGGCCCGGTGACCGGCTGGTGCTGAATGACACACGGGTGATCCCGGCGCGGCTGAGCGGGCAGCGTCACCGCGACAGCGCGCAAGGGCCGGTCTCGGCCCGGATCGAGGCGACCTTGCTGGAGCCGCGCGCCGATGGCGGCTGGTCGGCGCTGGTGAAGCCGCTGAAGAAGGTGAAACCGGGCGAGGAGATCCGCTTTTCGGACGCGCTCAGCGCCACGCTGGTCGGCGTTGAGGAGGGGCAGGCGGTGTTGCGCTTCAACCTGAGCGGCGAGGATTTCGACGCAGCACTGGCCGAGGCGGGCGCGATGCCTTTACCGCCCTACATCGCCAGCAAACGCCCAGCGGATGCGCGCGACAAGACCGATTACCAGACCGTCTGGGCGCGCCATTCCGGCGCGGTTGCCGCCCCCACCGCCTCGCTGCATTTCGACGAAGCCTTGCTCGCAGCCCTTGCCGCGCGCAGTGTCGATTTCACGCATGTGACGCTGCATGTGGGCGCGGGCACCTTCCTGCCGGTCAAGGTCGAGGATGTGACCACCCACAAGATGCATGCGGAATGGGGCCGGGTCAGCGCGCAAGCGGCCGAAGAGATCGTGCAAACACAGCGCGCGGGAGGGCGAATCATCCCGGTCGGCACCACCGCGCTGCGCCTGATCGAAAGCGCCGCACGCGGTGGCGCGATCGCGCCCTGGGAAGGCGAGACCGACATCTTCATCTATCCCGGCTTTGAGTTCCGGGTGACCGATGCGCTGATGACCAATTTCCACCTACCCAAATCGACCCTGCTGATGCTGGTCTCGGCCCTGGTCGGGCAGGACCGTGCCCGCGCGATCTATGATCATGCGATTGCGGGCAAATACCGGTTCTTCTCCTACGGGGATTCGTCGCTGCTGATCCCCTGATCATGGGCCGGAACCGACAGTGAAATTGTCGTAGACAAACGCGTCGGCCCCGCGCAGAGATGGCACCGTGGTCGCAAGATCGGCCAGGCACAGGGAGGCGCAGATGCTACAGGTTCTTTCCAGCGCTTGGGCGCTTTTGCTGGGCATGGGCCTGCTGATGGTGGGCAACGGGCTTCAGGGCACATTGCTGGGCGTGCGCGGCGAGATCGAAGGGTTCTCGACGCTCGAGATGTCCTTTGTGATGTCTGCCTATTTCCTTGGCTTTCTTGGGGGGTCACGTCTGGCCCCCGAGATGATCCGCCGGGTCGGGCATGTGCGGGTCTTTGCGGCGCTGGCCTCGTTCATCTCGGCGGTGATGATCATGTATCCGCTGCTGACCAACCCGGTGGCCTGGGTTCTGGGCCGCGTGGTGATCGGGTTTTGTTTCTCGGGCGTGTATGTGACGGCCGAAAGCTGGCTGAACAACGCCGCCGACAACCAAAACCGCGGCAAGGCGCTGTCGCTTTATATGATCGTGCAGATGACCGGTGTGGTCACGGCGCAGGCGCTGATGTTGGTGGGCGGGCCGGAGGGGTACCAATCCTTCGTGATCGCCTCGATCCTGGTCTCGATCTCTTTTGCGCCGATCCTGCTGTCGATCTCGCCCACACCGGCCTTCGATACCGCCAAACCGATGAGCCTGCGCCGGATCCGCCAGATATCGCCCCTGGGCTGCGTGGGTATGTTCCTGCTGGGGGGCGTGTTTTCGGCACAGTTCGGCATGGCCGCCGTCTATGGGTCTGTTGCCGGGCTGTCCCTGACGCAGATTTCGATCTTTGTCGCGACCTTCTATATTGCAGCCTTGTTGGTGCAATACCCGCTGGGCTGGCTGTCGGACCGGATGGACCGGCGGCGGTTGATCTTTCTTGTTGCTGGTGCTGGTGCGGGCGGCGCGCTTTTGGCGATGTTGATGGGCAACGTCTTTGCCATCCTGCTGATCGCGGCCTTTGTGATCGGCGGCACGTCGAACCCGCTCTATTCGCTGCTGCTGGCCCATACCAACGACCACCTTGATCATGACGACATGGCGGCGGCTTCGGGCGGGCTGGTCTTCATCAATGGCCTGGGCGCAATCGCAGGTCCGCTGATCACCGGTTGGCTGATGAGCGAGAAGGTGTTCGGCCCGCCGGGCTTTTTCCTGTTGATCGCTGTGCTGCTGATTGCGCTGGCGCTTTATGCCGCCTTCCGCATGACCCAGCGTGCGGCTGTTCCGGTCGAGGAAACCGGGACCATATCGCCAATGGGTCCGATCGCGACTCAGGTCGCGATGGAGGTCGCCCAAGAGGTGGCTATCGAGGCAGAATTGGAAGGGCAGGAGGCGGAACAGTCGGCCTGATGGCCCCGCTGTTCCGGCAGAAATGGCAACAAAGCGCGAGCCGCCTCACGCATTGTTTCACTTTGGCGCGCGGCTTTCGTCGCGCCTGTTCCTTTGATTTGGAAACAATCCCCGCGCCAACCGGGCTGTTACCGCAAAACCTTCATAAAAATGTTATAATTTTCACATTCGAGGGCAAAATTTGTGCACATCACCGGAAACAATCGCAACACTCATACGGTGTTGCAATTCGTGACTGTATCGGGGCTGCCAAAAAAGTGTTACTCTACATATGCCTTTGGGGGGCATATGAAAGGTGGAGTGAGGACATGACAGGTCCTGAAGATGTACTGAGTTTTTGGTTGGACGAAATCGGTGAAGACGGGTGGTACCGACAAGACGAGGCGCTGGATCAGCAGATTCGCGACAGGTTCTTGTCCGCCTGGGAGGCAGCATGTGAAGGGCGCTTTGCGCTTTGGCTGACATATCCCAGCGGCGCGCTTGCATACATTATCCTGATGGATCAGTTCCCGCGGAACATGTTCCGGGGCGAGGGACGGGCATTTGCCTCGGACCGTGCCGCTCTGGCAGCAGCAAAATGCGCGGTGGACAAGGGTTGGGATATGCGGATCGATGAACCCGCACGGCAGTTCTTCTACCTGCCGATGATGCATTCGGAAAGCCTCTGCGATCAGGAGCGCTGCGTGCGTCTTCTGTGTCAGCGGATGCCCGAGACGGGCGCATCGAACATGGTGCACGCGCAAGCGCATCGCGAGATCATCCGTCAGTTCGGCCGATTTCCATATCGCAACGAAGCGCTCAGCCGCGAGACAACGCCGCAGGAAATGGCGTTTGTGTCAAACGGCGGCTACGGCGCAACCGTTCGCGAATTGCAGTCCGCCGCCGTTTAAGACGGCGCCGGAACGCAGCCGCGCAGGGTGGTCACCCTGGCTGCAACAGTGTCCGCTGTTGTCTCAATGGCTTGGTCAAGCAATTGACCGGGCCGGTCGGCCAGATCGTCGATCCGCGTTTGCGCTGCGCTGAGCCGTGTGTTCAACGCGTCCAGCTGTGACTGGATCTTGGCCAGCTGCAGCAGGTCATCTCGCGCTGTTTCTGTGTCGAGCGCCTTGATCTCCCCGCGCAACGCGTTGAGTTGCGCCGCAACATCCTGCATATCGTTTCGCAGGGGTGTTACCACCTGCACCGTATCCTGAACCGTATCGGCCACCTGGTTTGCTCTGTCGACGGTTTTCCATGCCAGGAACAGGCATAGCGCCAGCAGGATCAGCGTTGCATTGAGCAGCGCCAGCACAAGATCTTTCAGTGTTTTTGCCATTTCTCGGGGGCCTCCGGCGATGTCTGTTTGCAGCTCTGAGGTTAATTTCTAGCCAGCATCCGGCGATGCGTATAGGGTGAATTCCAGCGGATATCCGCGACATAGCCCCGCGACGCGTTTTCTTTTCTCATGGGTTGTTGATGCGCCGCAAAAAGTAGTTTAATGCTAAACTAATTTTCACGGACCGGCGCCGAGAGGGAAACATGGCTGCACAATCCTTTGATCTGATCGTAATTGGCTCGGGCCCTGGTGGCTATGTGGCCGCCATTCGCGCCGCGCAACTGGGGCTCAAGACCTGCGTGGTCGAGCGTGAGCATCTGGGGGGCATCTGCCTGAACTGGGGCTGTATCCCGACCAAGGCGCTGCTGCGCACCTCCGAAGTGTTCCACCTGATGGAACGCGCCAAGGAATTCGGTCTGTCGGCGGGCAAGGTCGGCTTTGATCTGGACGCGGTCGTGCAACGCTCGCGTGGGGTTGCCAAGCAGCTCAGCGGTGGGGTCGGGCATCTGCTGAAAAAGAACAAGGTCACCGTGATAATGGGCGAAGCCTCAATCCCCGCCAAGGGCAAGGTTGCCGTCAAGACCGACAAGGGCAGTGAAGAGCTGACAGCCAAGAACATCATTGTAGCGACAGGCGCGCGGGCGCGCGAATTGCCGGGGCTGGAAGCGGATGGTGATCTGGTCTGGACCTACAAGCACGCGCTGCTGCCGCCGCGTATGCCGAAAAAGCTGCTGGTCATCGGTTCGGGTGCCATCGGGATCGAATTTGCCAGCTTCTACAACACGTTGGGCGCGGATACGACGGTGGTCGAAGTGATGGATCGCGTCCTGCCGGTCGAAGATGCCGAGATCAGCGCCTTTGCCAAGAAAGCCTTTGAGAAACAGGGCATGAAGATCATGGAAAAGTCCATGGTCAAGCAACTCGACCGCGCCAAGGGTAAGGTCACCGCGCATATCGAAGCGGGCGGCAAGGTTACAAAGCACGAGTTCGACACCGTGATCTCAGCCGTGGGCATTGTCGGCAATGTCGAAGGGCTGGGGCTGGAAGAACTGGGCGTCAAGATCGACCGCACCCATGTGATCACCGATGAGTTCTGCCGCACCGGTGTCGATGGGGTCTATGCCATCGGCGACATCGCGGGCGCGCCATGGCTGGCGCACAAAGCCTCCCATGAAGGTGTCATGGTCGCGGAGCTGATCGCAGGCAAACACGCGCACCCGGTCAAGCCGGAAAGCATCGCGGGCTGCACCTATTGCCAGCCGCAAGTGGCCTCCGTCGGCTATTCCGAGTCCAAGGCCAAGGAGCTGGGCTATGAGATCAAGGTGGGCCGCTTCCCCTTCATCGGCAATGGCAAGGCCATCGCTCTGGGCGAGCCTTCAGGCCTGATAAAGACGGTGTTCGACGCCAAGACCGGCGAGCTATTGGGCGCGCATATGGTGGGTGCTGAGGTGACCGAGCTGATTCAGGGCTATGTGGTGGGCCGCCAGCTGGAGACCACCGAAGAAGACCTGATGCAGACCGTCTTCCCGCATCCAACGCTGAGCGAAATGATGCATGAAAGCGTGCTGGATGCTTATGGCCAAGTCATCCATATGTAAGGCGCATTGATCACTAAAAAGAGAGGCCGGGCAGGGGGTTGCCCGGCCTTTTTCATGTTAGGTTAGCGCATTGGCGGGCGTCTTCGGAACACCTCTGCCTTCAGTCCCTGCTGGACCTTCTCCGGGGCGCCTGTTTAAGTCGCGGCGAACCCGATGGAACGCTATGTCCAGCCTGAATAGAATCGTGATGAACCGATCCAGCCGACGGCTGATCCGGAACCTGCAGCCCGAGCGGCTGCAGGTGGCCGAGATATCCGGAAAATGGGGGCGGCAATTCCCGTTTCGCTCCTATGACAGCTTTCGCTATCCGGCGCATGACATCTGCGCCGGCCCGGTTCTGGACCATGACGGGCAGCCCCGCCGCTTCGATCTGGTACTGGCAAACCAGGTCTGGGAGCATCTGGACCGCCCCTATGAGGCGACGCTCAATGTGATCGAGATGCTCAGGTCGGGCGGGTATTTCTGGCTCGCGGTGCCCTTCTTCATCCCGTTTCACGCGGCCCCCCGGGACAATTCGCGCTGGTCGGCGCGCGGGTTGCGCAACCTGCTGATCGAGTGCGGTTTTGCAGAGGATCAGATAGAGGCGCATCAATGGGGCAATCGCCCCGCGGCGCTGCGCAATCTGGAGCCCGACTGGCCGCCGCAATACGACCCCGACAGGGACAATCTGGACAATGATCCGGATTTCCCGATCTGCGCCTGGGCGCTGGCACGAAAGACATCTCATGACGCGTGAGAAAACCCGCTGGGGCCTGATCCTGCTGATCTGGGTCGCGGGGCTGGGGGCCGCTGCGCAATATGGCAAGATCAGCGTGGTCTTTTACCGGATGGAGGCGCTGTTTCCCGGGGTCGGCCATTGGCTGGGCTTCACCGTGTCGATGGTGGCGGTTCTGGGCATTCTCTTTGGTATCGTGACCGGCGCGGTTGTGGCCGCCATCGGGTTTCGCCGGGCGCTGGTGGGCGCGCTCTGGATCGGGGCGGCGATGTCGGGCTTGCAGGCGCTGGACCTGTCCTTCGGGCTGTTTCTGCTGACCCGCGCCGTCGAAGGCCTGTCACATCTGGGGCTGGTGGTCGCCGCCCCGACGCTGATCGCGCAGATCAGCAGCGAACGGAACCGGGGCGCGGCCATGACGCTCTGGGGGACGTTTTTTGGCGTGTCTTTCACTGTGCTGGCTTGGCTCGGGTTACCGCTGGTGGATCGCTATGGGGTGCTGAGCCTGTTTGCCGCGCATGGGCTGATCATGGCGGCGCTGGCGGTGATCTTGCATCTGGCGCTGCGCAGCGTGCCTGCGCTGCCCCGGCAAAGCATGCCGCAGCTCTCCGAACTGCCAAGGCTCCACCTGACCATCTACAGCTCGCCCTGGATGAGCGCGCCGGCCGCGGGCTGGCTGTTCTATACCGCCTGTTTCGTGTCGATCCTGACGGTCATCCCGCCCTTCATCGCCCCGGAATGGCGTGGCTTTGTCGTTGGTGCGATGCCGCTGACCAGCATTCTGTCGTCGATGAGTATCGGCGTGCTGCTTTTGCGGTACATACAGGCGGTGCAGGTGGTACAACTGGGCTTTGGCTTGAGCATGTTGAGCATGATCTGGCTCTGGTCCATGCCCGGTGATCCCGCCGCCTGCCTGGTGCTGGCCGCCTCGATGGGGCTGATCCAGGGGGGCAGCTTTGCCGCCATCCCGCAACTGAATTCCGCCGTGGTCGACCGGGCCTATGCGCAGGGCGCGCTGGCGCAGACCGGCAATCTGGGCAATGGCATCGGCACACCGCTAATGGTGGCCCTGCTGGCGCTCTCGGGCTATTCCTCCATGGCGGGGGCGGTCACTTTGCTGTTCCTGTCGGGCCTGCTGGTGCATCTGTTTCTGGCACGCCTGCGTGCCGATGGGTGATGTTCTTGTAACGTTCCTATTTTTTTGTTGGAGACTCAGGCAGCCTTCACTATGTGTTAACCGGTGAACCGAGGGCATCATGGCTGAGCTGAAAAACATCGAGGTGCGCGGCGCGCGCGAGCATAATCTCAAAAGCATCGACGTGGATATTCCGCGCGATCAGTTTGTGGTGATCACCGGGCTGTCTGGCTCGGGGAAATCCTCGCTGGCATTTGATACGATCTATGCCGAAGGGCAGCGGCGTTATGTCGAATCCCTCAGCGCTTATGCCCGTCAATTCCTTGATATGATGGAAAAACCGGATGTGGACCATATCAGTGGTCTCAGCCCGGCAATCTCGATCGAGCAAAAGACGACGTCCAAGAACCCGCGTTCAACCGTGGGCACCGTGACCGAGATCTACGACTATCTGCGTCTGCTTTTTGCCCGCGCCGGAACGCCCTACAGTCCGGCTACCGGCTTGCCCATCGAAGCGCAGCAGGTGCAGGACATGGTCGACCGGATCATGACGATGGAGGAAGGCACGCGCGGCTATCTGCTGGCCCCTATCGTGCGCGACCGCAAGGGCGAGTACAAAAAAGAGTTTCTGGAGCTGCGCAAGCAGGGCTTTCAGCGGGTGAAAGTGGATGGTGCGTTCTATGAATTGGACGAGCCGCCAACGCTGGACAAGAAGTTCCGCCACGACATTGACGTGGTTGTCGATCGTCTGGTGGTGCGCGAAGGGATGGAGACGCGGCTGGCCGACAGCTTGCGCACCGCGTTGGACCTGGCAGACGGGATCGCGGTGCTTGAGACGGCCCCGAAAGAGGGCGACCCGGAGCGGATTACGTTCAGCGAGAATTTCGCCTGCCCGGTCAGCGGCTTCACCATCCCCGAGATCGAACCGCGCCTGTTCTCCTTCAACGCGCCGTTTGGGGCCTGCCCGGATTGTGACGGGCTGGGGGTGGAACTGTTCTTTGATGAACGCCTCGTGGTGCCGGATCAGGGGCTGAAAGTTTATGACGGGGCGCTGGCGCCCTGGCGCAAGGGAAAGTCACCCTATTTTCTACAGACCATCGAGGCCATTGCGCGCCATTACGAGTTCGACAAGAACGCCAAATGGAAGGACCTGCCAGCCCATGTGCAGCAGGTCTTCCTCTATGGCTCGGGCGATGAGGAAATCCCGTTCCGTTATGATGAGGGCGGGCGGGTCTATCAGGTCACGCGGGTGTTCGAGGGGGTGATCCCCAACATGGAACGCCGCTATCGCGAGACGGATTCGAACTGGATTCGCGAAGAATTCGAGCGCTACCAAAACAACCGACCTTGTGGCACCTGCGAGGGTTACCGCCTGCGCCCCGAAGCGCTGGCCGTGCGTATCGCCGACCTGCATGTGGGGCAGGTGGTGCAGATGTCGATCCGTCA
This sequence comes from Ruegeria jejuensis, assembly GCF_041537905.1. Lineage (NCBI taxonomy): Bacteria > Pseudomonadati > Pseudomonadota > Alphaproteobacteria > Rhodobacterales > Roseobacteraceae > Ruegeria > Ruegeria jejuensis. The sequence continues at coordinate 25,147 of NZ_JBGRUO010000012.1, forward strand.
GGCGCTCGCCTGGATCGAGGATGTGCCGAACCACCTCTCGGTGCAGAAACAGGAGATCGCCCGCGCCATCGTCAAGGAAATCCGCGAACGGCTAGGATTCCTGAATAACGTTGGATTGGAATATCTTACGCTGTCTCGTTCAAGTGGTACACTGAGCGGTGGCGAGAGTCAGCGGATCAGGTTGGCCAGCCAGATCGGCTCTGGCCTGACCGGGGTTCTTTACGTGCTGGATGAGCCCTCGATCGGGCTGCATCAGCGTGACAATGACCGGCTGCTCGGCACGCTCAAGAACCTGCGCGATCAGGGCAATACGGTGATCGTGGTCGAACATGACGAAGAGGCCATTCGCGCCGCCGATTACGTCTTTGACATCGGCCCCGGTGCTGGCGTGCATGGCGGGCAGGTGGTCAGCCACGGCACGCCGGATGTTGTTGCGGCGGATGCGGGTTCGATCACCGGGCAATACCTGTCCGGCAGCCGAGAGATCGCAGTGCCGGTCAAGCGGCGCAAGGGCAACAAGAAGAAGGTCAAGGTGGTCAAGGCCACCGGCAACAACCTCAAGGACGTCACTGCCGAGTTCCCGCTGGCCAAGTTCGTCTGCGTCAGCGGCGTCTCGGGCGGGGGCAAATCGACCCTGACCATCGAGACACTGTTCAAGACCGCCTCGATGCGCTTGAACGGTGCGCGCCAAACGCCCGCGCCCTGCGAAACGATCAAGGGGCTGGAACATCTGGACAAGGTGATCGACATTGATCAGCGCCCCATCGGGCGCACGCCACGGTCCAATCCAGCGACCTATACCGGGGCCTTCACCCCGATCCGCGACTGGTTCGCGGGTCTCCCCGAGGCCAAGACGCGCGGCTACAAGCCGGGACGGTTCAGCTTCAACGTCAAGGGCGGACGCTGTGAAGCCTGTCAGGGCGACGGGGTCATCAAGATCGAGATGCACTTCCTGCCCGACGTCTATGTGACCTGTGAGACCTGCAAGGGCGCGCGGTACAATCGCGAGACGCTGGAGATCAAGTTCAAGGGCAAGAGCATTGCCGATGTGCTGGATATGACGGTGGAAGATGCGCAGGACTTCTTCAAGGCGGTGCCCTCGATCCGCGACAAGATGGACGCGCTGGCCCGCGTCGGGCTGGGCTATATCAAGGTGGGTCAGCAGGCCACCACGCTCTCGGGCGGCGAGGCGCAGCGAGTGAAGCTGTCGAAGGAGCTTAGCAAGCGGTCCACCGGTCGCACACTTTATATCCTCGACGAACCGACCACCGGCCTGCATTTCGAAGATGTCCGCAAGCTCTTGGAAGTGCTGCATGAACTGGTCGATCAGGGCAACACCGTGGTGGTGATCGAGCATAATCTGGACGTCATCAAAACCGCCGACTGGATCATTGATATCGGCCCCGAGGGCGGCGATGGTGGCGGAGAAATCGTGGCAACCGGCACGCCGGAACAGATTGTCGAGGAACCGCGCAGCCATACCGGGCATTATCTAAAGCAGATGCTGGATCCGCAGGCGGTCGCGGCTGAATAACCATCGCAGCGATAACCAGCAGGGGATGTCAGAGCGCGACATCATGGATCGCCTGCGGCCCCTGCGCGAGCTGCCTGACGGTATCGTCGAGCATCGTCAGGGGCAGTTCGGACAGATCGTCGTCGCCAAGCAGGGCGATGAGCTGTTTCTGGTGTTCTGCCCGGAGGGCGTGCCGCTCAGCAATGACGCCCTGAGCGGAGTGATGTCGCGAATCAATCTCGGCACGCCGCTGGTTCTGACCGGGGCCTATACGCAGGCAATGCTGCTCTGCCTGGCGTTCTTCGGGGCTCCGAAACAGGTCTATGTGATGGGCGGTGGCGGGGGCCGGGTGCCGATGGTGTTAGGCGCCCTGATCAAAGGTATCACCATCCAAAGCTCCGAGATTGACCGGGATGTGATCGAGCTGTCGCAAAAGTATTTCGGGCTGCGCGATGGACCGCGCCATCAGATCACCTGTCGCGACGGACAGGCGCATCTGTCGGAGCAGCCGGATGGTTCCTTCGATCACATATATCTCGATTGTTTTGCCGCAGACGGTTTCGTGCCCGAGCTGTTGACGACGGCCAACTTCCTGCAGATGTGCGCGGGAAAACTGAGCGCTGGTGGCGTGATCTGCATGAACATGGTCGATCGCGATCCGTCATTTGCCGCGCAGAGAGAACGGTTTGCCTCCGCTTTCCCGATCGCCTGGCAGTTGGAGATCGACGGGACCCATGTGCTGTTCGGCCAGATGGCGGGCGCGTCAGCGGCGCGTGATCTGGTCGCTGACGCCAGGGCCGTTCAAGCCGATCTGCTGCTGGGGTTCGATTTGTCGGACCACGCCCTGCGCCTGACCTCTCTGGTCAGCGAGGGGTAACGGGCTATCCGCGCCCGCGCCCCTCGAACCTCGGCAGCATGGCCGAGAAGTCGCGGCCCTTGCCGTCTTCGGCCTCGACAAATTGCGCATAGAGCCGTTCGGCCAGCAGCCCCATCGGCGTATCCGCATCGGCGCTTTCGGCGGCCTGCTGGCTCAGGCGCAGGTCCTTGAGCATCAACTCGGCGGCAAACCCGGGCTGGTAGTCATTATCCGAAGGGCTTTGCGGCCCAATGCCCGGCGCCGGGCAATAGGCGTTCATGGTCCAGCTATAGCCGGAAGAGGTGCTGACCACGTCAAACATCTTTTGCCGGTCGAGCCCCAGCTTATCGGCCAGCGCAAAGGCCTCGCAGGTGGCGATCATGGTGACGCCGAGGATCATGTTGTTGCAGATCTTGGCGGCCTGACCTGCGCCCGCTTCGCCGCAATGCACGGCCTTCTGGCCCATGATGTCAAAGAGCGGCGCGGCCTTGGCAAAGGCATCATCCGAACCGCCCGCCATGAAGGTGAGCGTTCCGGCGCTGGCCCCGCCGACGCCCCCCGAGACCGGCGCATCGACAAAAAGCAGCCCGGCCTGTTCGGCCTGCACCGCGACTGCGCGGGCGCTTTCGACGTCGACGGTGGAGCAGTCGACAAGCGCGGCCCCCGGTTCCATCACCGGCAGGATATCCTCGGCGACCGACCGCAGGATTGCGCCGTTGGGCAGCATGGTGATCACCACCTCGGCACCCGCAACCGCATCTCTGGCAGAGCCGACCATGGTGATCCCGTCAACCGCGACCGCAGCGGTGTCAAACCCGTGTAGCTGATGCCCCGCCTTGGCAAGATTGGCCGCCATCGGTGCGCCCATATTGCCAAGGCCGATAAATCCGATCCTCATGTCGTCTCCTCCTCGAATGTCAGACCTTCCTGGTCCAATGGCTGCAGCATCCGGGCCACGGCATCCGCCGGGACCTCCATGTCGGGATACTGCCAGCGCGGGCTGCGGTCCTTGTCGATGATCTGGGCGCGGATGCCCTCCAGAAAATCGCCATGCTCCATCGCGCGCGCGGTGAAGCGGTATTCCAGCTCCAACGCCGCGCGGATGGTGGGCAAGGCGGTGCGCAGCCGGTGCAGAATCTCTACGCCGCAGGCCATCGACAGGGGCGAATGGCGGGACATGGTTTTCAGCGCCTGTCGCGCCAAATCGCTGCCCTGCGCGCGCAGATGGGCGAGGATATCACCCAGCGTGTCGCCCTCAAAGAGGCGGTCGATTTCAGCTTCCTGTCCGCGCAGATCGCCGGTTGGGGCTGGGCGCGCATGGGTGTCGACTAGCGCGGCATCGCCTGCGCTTTCCAGCATGTCGATCAGGTCAGACCATTGATCCTGCGGGATATAGTGATCGGCGAACCCGACCAGGATGGCATCATTCGGCCCCATCCGATGGGCGGTGAGGGCCAGGTATTCGCCCAGCCGCCCCGGCGCTTGCGCCAGCATCAGCGAACCGCCCACATCCGGCACCAGGCCGATCCCCACTTCAGGCATTGAAATGCGAGAGCTATCACAAACCACGCGGTGAGAGCCATGACAGCCAATGCCGACGCCCCCGCCCATGGTGAAGCCCTGCAGGAAACTGACAACGGGTTTGGGGTATTCATGGATCAGCGCGTTCAGTCGGTATTCATCACGCCAGAAGCGGCGACCATAGTGGTAATCGCCCTTGGTGCCGGTCTCATACAACTCGGCGATGTCACCCCCTGCGCAGAAGGCCTTGTCGCCCTCGGCATCAAGGATCACCAGATCAACCGCATCATCCTCGCGCCAATTGCGCATCGCGGTGTCTATGCCGAGGCACATGTCATAGGTCATCGCGTTCAGCGCCTGCGGCCGGGTCAGGGTGATCCGGCCCGCGCGGCCGGTGGTGCGGATGTAGATGTCAGGCAACGCGCGGTTCCCATTCATTCAGTTCGTTTTGAGTTTTTTCCAAGAAAACAAGTGCTCTCTTTCGCTTGCCGAAAACCGCGAACAGACCGGCAAAATAGCCCTGGGTTAAATCGGTGAAGATCCGCAGAGATATCGGCCCCAATGCGATCAGGTAAACCATCAAGAGGGAATTGATGATTGCAACCGAAACGCCGCCATCGCCCGTCAACCAAAAAATCGCAGGCAGCGTCAAGGTAAGTGGCAGAAAGACCCAAACGAAGGCGACGCTACCAAGCGGAAAACAGAAAAGTATAGGTGAAGCGATCACCAATTTGGCGACCCAGACGCGGTGTTGGAGGAACGCCCTGTAGAAACGCGTTGCCTTCAAGGTTCGATACCAGTCCCTGATCATCTGTTCGCTAGCATGCTCCGCGCCACGATCACCCGCATGATCTCGTTCGTGCCTTCCAATATCTGATGCACCCGCAGGTCGCGCACAAGCTTTTCGATCCCGTAATCGGCCAGATAGCCGTAGCCGCCATGCAGTTGCAGGCATTGGTCGACCACCTTGGACCCGGTCTCGGTCACGAATTTCTTAGCCATGGCGCAGAATTTGGTCGCATCGGGCGCGGCAGTGTCCAGCTTCCAAGCGGCCTGCCGCAGGAAGGTGCGAGCGGCCTGCAGCTCGATCTCCATATCCGCGAGCCGGAATTGCAGGCCCTGGAACTGGTCGATGCTTTGGCCAAAGGCCTTGCGTTCGGACATGTATTGCAGGGTCATGTTCAGCGCGGTTTGCGCAGCCCCCAGCGAACAGGCCGAGATGTTCAGCCGACCGCCATCCAGCCCCATCATGGCATATTTGAACCCGTCGCCCTCGCTGCCCACCAGATTGCCCGCCGGAATCTTGCAATCGTCAAACTGCACTTGCGCAGTGGGCTGGCTCTGCCATCCCATCTTCTTCTCCAGCGCGCCGAAGCTGAGGCCGGGCGTGCCATCCTCGACATAGACGGTCGAGATGCCCTTGGGGCCATCCTGACCGGTGCGCACCATGCAGACATAAGCATCGGAATAACCACCGCCCGAGATGAAGGCCTTGGTGCCGTTCAGCGTATAGCCCTCATTCGTGCGTTCTGCACGCGTCTTCAGCGCCGCTGCATCCGAACCGGAACCGGGTTCGGTCAGGCAATAGCTGAGCACGGTGTTCAGGCTGAGCACATCGGGCATGATCCGCGCCTTGAGTGCGTCATCGGCAAAGCTGTCCAGCATCTTGGCGCACATGTTGTGGATCGACAGGAAGGCCGCAACCGAGGGGCAGGCCATCGACAGCGCCTCAAACACCAGCGTCGCATCCAGCCGCCCAAGCCCGGCACCACCACCGCCCTCGGACACATAAAGCCCGCCGAATCCCAAGGCACCGACCTGCGGCCAGAGATCCTTGGGGATGGTGCCGTCAGCCTCCCACTGACGGGCAAAAGGCGCGATCTGCTCCTGCCCGAAGGCATGGGCCATATCGAAAATGGCGCTTTGTTCTTCGGTCAGTGCGAAATCCATGAGGTCTCCTCCACTGGCATGGCTCGAAATTGAACGGGTGTTAAATTAATACGGGCCCTGCCTGTGCCGATCAAGCCGCAAATCCGCAAAGAGCCTTTGCAGGAATGCAAAACATTTGCGCGTCGCCGCTCCCCGTGACGGCAAAACTGCCGGGTATTCTTGTGTTTTAACCGGCTGATCACCGGGACATCTCTATCGAAAGCGGATCGCAAGCGTAAGTTGAAATACCGTTTGCCAATACCCGATCACCTGCGGCATCGTGCGGGTATGCGATATGGTCCTATTGTATATCTCCTCTCCGCCTCGGCGGCATTTGCGTCTTGCCCGGCGGACCAGAGTTCTTTCTTGTCCTGTCAAATCGAAGGAAAGTCGGCAATTTTGCAGGTCTGCTATGACGCAGGGGCCGCGCATTATTCCTATGGGCCGCGCGGAGGGCCAGCCGAGCTTGCCTTGTCAGAGAGCTATGACACGCTCGGCTACACTCCATGGCCCGGCGTCGGCCGCGCGATCTGGGAGGCCGTCACATTCACCAATGGGCAATACACCTACATGGTCTCGGGCGGTGTCGACCGCATGTTCGGCGATGAGGTCGACACAGATAATCCATACCCGCAATTCGGGTCGGTAACAGTGTCGAAGGGGGATGATTTCCTCGCCGAATTCACCTGCGACCGGGCGACGACATCCTTTAGCTGGTCCGACAACCTCTTCGACTACAAAGAGGCTGCGGGGTTTGAATGGGATGACCGTGACAGCAGTTGGAAAGCCCGCCGCTGAGATCGTCTGAACTTGCAGGCCTCAAAGATCGGCGTGGAATTCTTCGATCAGATGTTTGACCACCGCCTGTCCGGGGTCGTCGCCGCGCGCGCTGGCTTCGGCGTGGACGCGGCGCTGGCGGGTGGCCGATGTGCCGCCCTCGGCAATGCGGCGCAGGCGGGCCAGATCGCCCAACGTTCCCAGCGCTTCGGCATCCTCGGCCAGCATGCCCATCAACTCATCGACCAGCAATGTCATCGGCTTGATCGAGCGGTCGCCGAAATCGATCATCCCTTCGCTCACCCCATAGCGCTGCGCGCGCCAGCGGTTTTCACCGATCAGGAACCGGTCATAGGTGCGCCAGCGCAGGTTGCGTGATTTCAGACGGCAGAACATCCGCAGCAACGCCTGATTGAGCGCCGCCAGTGCCAGCGTATGTTCAAGGCGGGGCTGCACATCCATGATCCGCGTTTCAAGCGTCGGGAATCGGTGCGACGGGCGCAGGTCCCACCAGATTTTTGTGGTGTCCTCGATCACGCCCATCTCGATCAGCGTGCCGGTGGTGCGCTCATATTCCGACCAGCTGTCAAACCTGGGCGGCAGGCCGGTACGGGGCAGGTTGTCGAACACGGTCAGCCGGTAGGAGGCCAGACCGGTATCCTCGCCATTCCAGAACGGTGAGGAGGTGGAGAGCGCCAGCAAATGCGGCAGGAAATAGCTGAGCTGTGGCATCAGGTCGGCACGCAGCGCCTGGTCCGCCACACCGATATGGACATGCATGCCACAGATCAGCATGCGCCGCGCCACGCCCCCCAGCGCGTGTTGCAGCGCGTCATAGCGGTCCTTGCGGGTATGTGGCTGGTCCTTCCAGTTCGCAAACGGATGGCAGGACACCGCGATGGGGGCCAGATTGTGCTGGGCGGCATGCATCGAGACACAGGCGCGCAGGCGTTTGAGGTCATCACGCGCGCTGGCGATGGTGGTGTGGGAGCGGGTGCCGACCTCGATCTGGCATTGCAGGAATTCCGGGCTGACCTGGCCTTCGAACTCGGCCTGACAGGCGGTCATCAGCGCCTCGGGGGCGGTGGCCAACGCGCAGCTGTCCTTATCGACCAGCAGATATTCCTCTTCGATGCCCAGCGTGAAGTCTTGCTGCATCCGGTTCCTCCCTTGGTGCCCCGCGCCATGATCGGCTGTCCATCGACCTATCCCGAACGGCTTGGTTGTTCTAAACTTTTGTAGCTTAGCCAGAATGTTGCCCTTTGGTCGAGTGCCGCTGTGCTGAGCGTGGGCGCTCGGCAGGGCGCGCTGCTTCTACCCGGGCGCGGGCTCCGATGCCCGCAGCGTGCGCCGAGAGGGCGGTCTTTGTGGTCGCTACATCGGATCGCAGGGGCAGGCCGCCTGTCAACGCTCCGCGCTGGCCAGATTAAAACTCTTTCACGGCGCGTTGCGGCCCCCCTCAACCCGGATGACTACCTCTTGTCTTGCACACATGCGCGTCCTGAGCCTCTGACCAAACGGATGGCGGGGCGCAAAAAACAGAGGAGGAGAAGATGAAAAACGATATCAGTGCCCGCGCGGGCGAAATGAAGACCCACCCGTTTTTTACGCGCGTTTTTCAGGATGAGGCTTACGCGAAACGTCTGGAGATCGACACGCGTGCTGCGTTGGAGGAAGTAACCGGCCCGCTGCCCGATAGGGTCGAATACCGGCTGGTCAGGGATACCGCGACACTCAAACACGTCCATATCCCGCAACCGCCAACCACTGCTGAGATCAGCGACGCGGATCTCCTCTTTGCACAAGGGGGCAGCACGATGCTTTGCACGGCGATTGCCGTCGGAAGTGTGGCCACTGGTGTGATCAGTGCGAGCGTCACCATAAGCTACATGGTCACGACCGAGGTCTAGCGCGCTCCGCTCCGCCCGCGGTTGTGCATGCTTGCACATATACTGGGTGTTCGCGCGGGATACTCTTTCTCGCCGAACACTCTAACTTTGCTCCAACGGGCCAAGATTGTGGCTCTACATCCTGGACACGCCATCAGAACGGAGCAAGGCCATGAGTTGGAACCCCGCCCTTGACGCCAGTATCCCGACCGGAGATGCGGTCGACGCGATCGAAACTGTCATCGTCCCGCGCGCCCGCGATCTGGGCGGGTTCGAGGTGCGACGCGCATTGCCCGCGCCAAAACGGCAGATGGTCGGACCGTTCATCTTCTTTGACCAGATGGGACCGGCCGAGTTTTTGACCGGGCAGGGGCTCGATGTGCGTCCGCACCCGCATATCGGTCTGGCCACGGTCACCTATCTCTATAAGGGCCGCCTGCATCACCGCGACTCGATGGGGATTGACCAGTGGATCACGCCCGGTGCGGTGAACCTGATGATCGCCGGCAACGGCGTCACCCATTCCGAGCGCACCGATGGCGAGGCGCGGCAGGCCCCGCTGGAGATGTTTGGCATCCAGACCTGGCTGGCCCTGCCGGAGACGCGGGAGGACGACGCGGCCGCGTTCGAACACGCACCAGCCGATACGCTGCCGCTGCTCGAAGGCGAGGGCAAGCAGGTGCGTCTGATCCTCGGGGACGCCTGGGGCGAGCGCGCACCAGTCACCACCACATCCGAGATGTTCTATGTCGATGCGGTGCTGGAGCCGGGGGCCGCCATCCCACTGCCCGACAATCACGAAGATCGCGGGGTCTATGTGGTTGAAGGTGACGTGAGCGTCGGGGGTCAGATCTTCGAGGCGGGCCGGATGATGGTTTTTCGCCCCGGTGACCGCCTGAGCCTCAGGGCGGGTCCGCAGGGCGCGCGGCTGATGATGCTGGGCGGAGCCACATTCAGCGGCTCGCGTTACATCTGGTGGAATTTCGTGGCCTCGTCGCAGGACCGCATCGACGCCGCCAAAGAGGCGTGGCGCGCAGGCGACTGGACGCATGGGCGCTTCCGTTTACCACCGGGGGACAATACCGAGTTTATCCCGCTACCGGAGCACTGATCGCGTGACGGATCGGGGACGGTTTGCGAAATCCTCGGGCCGATCCGAAAAAAGTACGAATGCGTGCTTGACCCTGCACCGCACTGCCCATAATACACGCAAACGCTCGGGCAACCGGGCAAGACAGCGGGCGGTTGTAGCTCAGTTGGTTAGAGTGCCGGCCTGTCACGCCGGAGGTCGCGGGTTCGAGCCCCGTCAACCGCGCCACTGCTGTCATCCCTCGGACCCGGGACAATGGGTCTCCCTTGGACCCGGGACAGGTATCCACGAAAACGATGCGCGGTTGTAGCTCAGTTGGTTAGAGTGCCGGCCTGTCACGCCGGAGGTCGCGGGTTCGAGCCCCGTCAACCGCGCCATTTTTCTTCGATTGGTAATCCAGATCACAGTCAGCGCGCCTCTGCCCGTGATAGCTGCGCGCTGCGGGTTTATTTCGGCCCGCGCGACGGAGACCGATTATGCCGACGAAGATTAAGACCAAGAACCAGAAGCCCAGAAAGAAGATTTTTACCATTTCGGGCACCGATCTGGATGCGCTGACCACGATTCTCGACAAGCGCGACACATGGGGGGCGTACCGGCCCAATGTCACGCTCGTGCCCAAATACGACAAGTCGAAGACGGTGACCGAGATCACCATCACGCTCAAGCCGGTGATGGACATCCCGAAATGGAAGGAGTTGTCCAAATCCACCAAGAAGCGTCAGGCCGAATGGAACCGCATGGTAACCGCGTTGGAGAAATACCTGCGCAAGCTCTATGCGCTGTCGCTTGAGGCGCTCGTCAAGGTGGTGAAGGACCTGGAGGGCAAGGATGGTCTGAAGAAGGCGGATTTTGTCAAGGAACAGAAGAAAGCCAAGGAGGCCATTGAAAAGGCGGCCAAGGACTATGACAGCAAACAACTGGGCGGCTACAAGCAGGGCGTCGAACTGGCCGACATTCCGCCCGATCCGCCCGAGGTCAAGCAAGCGATCTCGAACCCCAAGCTGGTGGTCTATTCGGTGGGCGGCAATACAATTGAACAGGTCTTCAACAACCTCAACAAACGTCAGTTCTGGGGGCGTTACCGCTCGAACCAGTCAAAATCGGCCACCTACCAGTTGGACGGTCATATCAAAACCATCACCGTGACCGCCAAGCCGACGATCACCATGCCGAAATGGAAGAATTATTCGAAGGGCAACAAGGGCCAGAAGGGCACCTGGGACACTATGTGGAAAAAGCTCAAGGCGCATGAGGACAATCACCACAAGATTTTCCTGAAATGTGTCAAAAGCTTCGAGGATGATCTTAAATCCGACAATGTCACCAAGAAGGAATTGCCGACCCATTGGCGCGACGAGACCAAAAGCTGGCAGGATGATCAGGATGCGTATGACTCACCCGCTCAATCGGATCACGGGATCAACGAAGGAGTGGAGCTGGATTTCTCGCATGATCCCTGAACGGGGGCGCGCCGCGCAGGCTTGACGCGGGGCAGGGTTGTTCCTCCAACTGAAGCGAGCCGAAGCGGAGGCAAAGACTCATGGATGTGCAACATGCGGACCGCCTGATGATCTGGACGCTGGACCGGCCAGCGCAGGCGAATGGGATCGACGCGGCAACCATGGGCGATATGGAGGCAGCGCTGAGCGCGCTGGAAACGCCGGACAGCCCGCTCAGTTGCCTGCTGGTGCAAGGGCATGAGACGGTTTTCTCTACCGGGCTTGACGCGGAGATGCTTGAGGTCTGTTTTCAGGATCGCGCGGCCTTTGCTGAGGCCGTGCGGCGCATGGGTCTTGTGCTGGACCGGCTGGCGGCGCTGCCGCTGGTGACAATTGCCTGCATCGATGGCGAGTGCCGGTTGGGCGGATTGGAGCTGGCGCTGGCCTGCGATCTGATCGTGGCCGGGTCGGGGGCATCGATCACGGACGGTCATCTGGGCTTTGACGCCATGCCCGGCGCTGGCGCCACCAAGCGGCTGCCTGCGCGATTGGGCTACGGGCGTGCCCTGCATTTCCTGCTCGAATCGCCGGTGCTTGATGCAAGGGCGGCCCATGCGATGGGGCTTGTGGATATTGTGGCCGAAGGGCTGGCAGCGGAACGCGGCGCCGATCTTGTCCGGATCGTGACCGGGCGAGACCCGGGCCTGATGCGTGACCTCAAGGCCAGCCTGCGGGCGGCGTGTCCTGCGCCCTCAGATCAGTCGTTTATGGATGCGTTTCAGCGCTCGGTGATCAACAGGTTGGTCCCCGAGTAATAGCGCTAGGTCAGCGCATCCAGCACCCGCGCCCAGGACCGGATGCCCTTGTGAAAGCTCTTGAGGTCGTATTTCTCGTTGGGCGAGTGGATGGCGTCATCCTCGTTGGCATACCCGATCAGCATCGCATCCATGCCCAGAATGTCCTTGAAGAAACCCACAACCGGGATCGATCCGCCCATACCGGTGAACACCGCCTCGCGATCCCATTCATCCGAGAGAGCGCCGCGCGCGGCCTCAAACTCCGGGCGGTGGATGTTCATCACCGAGGCGCGCGAGCCTTCCAGATCATTGTCCCAGACCACCTTGGTATCCGGGGCCAGACGATCCTCCACATGTTTGCGGATATTGCGCCGCAGCGCGTCCGGGTCCATGTCACCCACCAGCCGGCAGGTCAGCTTGCAATGGGCCTCGGACGGGATCACCGTTTTGGACCCGGCGCCGTTATAGCCGCCCCAGATACCGTTGATTTCAAGCGTCGGGCGCGCCCATTGCTGCTCCAGCGTGGAATAGCCCGTTTCCCCGTGCGGCTGGCTGTAGCCGACCGAGTTCAGATATTCATCCTCGTCAAATCCGCAGTTCTGCCATTGCCGAAGCTGATCGGCGGGCACCTCATGCACGCCTTCATAAAACCCCTCGACAGCGACGCGCCCGGTTTCGGGATCGTGGAACGAAGCGATGATGCGGGAAATCTCGCGCAGCGGGTTCAGGCCGGGGCCGCCATAATGGCCCGAATGCAGGTCGATGCGCGGGCCGATCAAGGTAAACTCATCCTTCAGCATGCCGCGCAGCTGCGCCGCGATCGACGGCACCCCGCGTGACACCATCGAGGTATCGCAGACCAGCGCCAGATCGGCGGTCAATTCGTCCTTATGGGCCTCAAGAAACGGCACCAGCGAGGGCGAGCCGCTTTCCTCTTCGCCTTCAAAGAAGAAAGTGATGCGGCAGGGCAGTGTGCCATGCACCGCTTTCCAGGCGCGGCAGGCTTCGACAAAGGTCATCAACTGGCCCTTGTCATCGGAGGACCCGCGCCCGCGAATGATGGTGCCATTCTCGGTCTCGTGCAGATCGGGATCGAAGGGCGCGCGCTGCCAGAGTTCCAGCGGGTCGACCGGCTGCACATCGTAATGGCCGTAAAACAGCAGATGCGGGCCGCTGTCGCCCACATGGCCCACCACCATCGGATGACCCGGTGTGGCGCGCTTTTCGGCCTGAATGCCGTTGCTTTGCAGATCGCGCACCAGCCAGTCGGCGGCCTGATCACAGTTTTCGGCATAAGCCGGATCGGTCGAGATCGAGGGGATGCGCAGCAACTCCATCAGGCGCTCGGTGGACTTGGGCAGGTCGCTGTCGATCCGTGCCAGCACGTCAGCTAGAGACATTGTGAACTCCGAAGATTTTGAGATTTTCTGCCGCTGACCGTATCATTGTCGCGGCGGGTGTCCAGTTTGACTTGATTGAAGTCAAAGATGCGACATGACGCCCTTGTCTAATGTATTGATTGAACGGGGGAGGGGCTGTATCCACCTCTAACGCAAAAGCGGTCGCCGGACCGTCGTTCCGATCCAGATCGGGGCGGAAGCCAAGGAGAAGCATGTTGGACTATACCGCACAGCTTGATACCGCCATTGCGCGTCTGCATGAAGAAGGCCGTTACCGGACCTTCATCGACATTGAGCGTCGCAACGGCAATTTTCCACATGCCGTCTGGACCCGGCCCGATGGCAGCCAGCAGAACATTACGGTCTGGTGTGGCAATGACTACCTTGGCATGGGCCAGAACCCGATCGTGCTGAACGCGATGCATGAGGCGATCGATGCGGCGGGCGCGGGCTCGGGCGGAACACGCAACATCTCTGGCACCACGGTCTATCACAAACAGCTTGAGGCCGAACTGGCGGATCTGCATGGCAAGGAATCAGCACTGCTGTTCACCTCGGCCTATATCGCCAATGACGCGACGCTCAGTACGCTGCCGAAACTGTTTCCCGGCCTGATCATCTATTCCGACGCGCTGAACCATGCCTCGATGATCGAAGGCGTGCGCCGCAATGGCGGGGCCAAGCGGGTTTTCCGTCACAACGACGTGGCACATCTGCGCGAGTTGCTTGAGGCCGATGATCCCAAGGCGCCCAAGCTGATCGCTTTTGAATCGGTCTATTCCATGGATGGCGACTTTGGTCCCATCGAAGAGATTTGCGATCTGGCCGACGAGTTTGGAGCGCTGACCTATATCGACGAGGTCCACGCCGTCGGCATGTACGGTCCCCGCGGTGGCGGCGTGACCGAACGTGACCGTCTGGCGCACCGGATCGACATCATCAACGGTACACTGGCCAAGGCCTTTGGCGTGATGGGCGGCTATATCGCGGCATCGGACAAAATGTGTGACGCGATCCGCTCTTATGCGCCGGGCTTCATCTTCACCACCTCGCTGCCACCCTCGGTTGCAGCAGGGGCGGCGGCCTCGGTTGCTTATCTCAAGGGGGCGCAGCAACTGCGCGAGCGGCACCAGACTCAGGCAAAGATCCTCAAACTGCGCCTGAAAGGGCTGGGACTGCCGCTTATTGATCACGGATCGCATATTGTTCCGGTGATGGTCGGAAATCCGGTTCACACCAAGAAGTTGAGTGATATGCTGCTGGAAGATCATGGCATCTATGTCCAGCCGATCAACTTCCCGACGGTTCCGCGTGGAACCGAACGGCTGCGCTTTACCCCATCCCCCGTTCATGGCCCTGACGAGCTGAATGCATTGGTGCACGCGATGGACGAATTATGGTCACATTGTGCGCTAAATCGCGCCGAACTTGCCGGATAAGCTCTTCGCTGAGTATGCAAATCCGATAGCTGCGTGTTACAGTTAAGTTAACAATAAGCGTGAACGAATCGCATTGGGGCGATTTCATGCACTGCTTACACTCGCGGCAGGCAAAACGGGGCGGCAGAAATGATTGGGCGTAGACCCCAACCTGTAGAGTCCGAGGAATCGGAAGTCGTGAGACCCAAGGGGTTTGACGACTTTGAGTTGCGTCTTGGTGATACCATGCGTGGCGAGCGGGCGACTCTGGGCAAATCGCTGCTGGATGTGCAGCGCGAATTGCGCATCAAAGCCAACTATATCGCCGCCATCGAAAACTCCGATCCATCCGCCTTTGATACGCCCGGCTTCATCGCCGGATATGTCCGTTCATACGCGCGCTATCTGGGCATGGACCCGGATGAGACCTTTGCCTCTTTCTGCGAAGAAAGCGGGTTCGAGGTGGCGCATGGCATGTCGGCGCAGGCCTCGGTGATCAAGAAATCCGGCTCCGAGGTGATTGCCAAGGGACCGATCGGGCATGATCCGTTCATCTCGCCCAACACCCCCTTCATTCCCGGCGGCGAACCCGTCTTTTCGCAGATCGAACCCCGCGCCATAGGGTCGCTGATGGTGCTGATCGCGCTGATCGGTGGCATTGGTTATGGCGGCTGGACGGTGTTGAAACAGGTGCAGCAGGTGCAACTGGCTCCGGTCGAACAGGCGCCACTGGTGCTGGCCGATCTCGATCCGCTCGAAGGGGCGCTGGTGACCGAAGAGCCCGGCGTCGAAGATGGTGCGCCGACGGCGGATGCGCTGGATCGGCTCTATCGTCCACAGGCGCTGGATGTGCCGGTTCTGGTCTCGCGGGATGCGCCGATCTCGACTCTCGATCCCCGCAATGTTGGCAGTTTCCGCCCGCCGGAACTGCCCGAGGTGCAGATCGCCGATTATCAGCGCAAGGAAGAGTTGATCGGGCCGCAATTCCCATCCGTCCCGCAAGTGGTCGAAGATGCGGCCCCAAGCCTGCAGATGGTCGCTGTCCGCCCCTCCTGGGTGCGGGTGACGGCGGCGGATGGCACCCATATCTATGAAAAGATCATGGAGCCGGGCGAAGTCTATGAGGTTCCGCTAACCGAAGAGCCGCCGAAATTGCGGGCCGGTGAATCCGGTGCTGTCTATTTCGTGGTGAACGGCGCGCATTATGGGCCGGTTGGCGAAAAGGGCGTTGTGACCAAGAATGTGCCCCTGTCCATCGACGCGGTGAACGAGCGCTATCAGGTCGCCGACATCAAACAGGATGGCGATCTGGCCCGCGTTGTGGCGGAAATGCAGACATTGCCGGACGAAACAGCGCAGCCTGCGCAGTGATCTGACCGTTGCGGGCCGCCCCGCATCGCCCTATGTATCCCCCAAAGACATAGATACCGGCTCAGAGCCGCAGACAGGGACCCCCATGTCGCTCAATCACGTGCGCCCCTGGCGCAACATATATCGCCGCAAGTCCCGTCAGATCATGGTGGGCAACGTCCCCGTTGGCGGTGACGCGCCGATTTCGGTCCAGACCATGACCAACACGCTGACCACGGATGTGGCGGCGACCGTGGCTCAGGTGAACGCCGCCGCCGAGGCTGGCGCCGATCTGGTCCGCATCTCGGTCCCGGATGAGGCGTCCTCCAAAGCGCTGAAAGAGATCGTCAAAGAGGTGACGGTCCCGATCGTCGCCGACATCCATTTCCACTACAAACGCGGGATCGAAGCGGCTGAGGCGGGCGCAGCCTGCCTGCGCATCAACCCGGGCAATATCGGTGACGAAACCCGCGTCAAAGAGGTCATCAAGGCGGCGCGCGACCACAATTGTTCGATCCGGATCGGGGTCAATGCAGGCAGTCTGGAACGTCACCTGCTGGAGAAATACGGCGAGCCGTGCCCCGAGGCGATGGTGGAAAGCGGCCTCGAACATATCCGCATTCTGGAAGACAATGATTTCCACAATTTCAAAATCAGCGTGAAGGCCAGCGACGTCTTTCTGTCAGCCGCCGCCTATCAGGGCATTGCCGAAGCCACCGACGCGCCGATCCATCTGGGCATCACCGAGGCAGGCGGGCTGGTCTCTGGCACCATCAAATCCGCCATCGGGCTGGGCAACCTGCTGTGGATGGGGATCGGTGACACGATCCGCGTCAGCCTGTCGGCGGACCCGGTGGAAGAGGTCAAGGTCGGCTATGAAATCCTGAAATCGCTGGGTCTGCGTCATCGCGGTGTCAACATCATCTCCTGCCCCTCCTGCGCGCGGCAGGGGTTTGACGTGATCAAGACGGTCGAGGTGCTGGAAAAGCGGCTGGAACATATCAAGACGCCCATGAGCCTCAGCATCATCGGCTGCGTCGTGAACGGGCCGGGCGAGGCGCTGATGACCGATGTCGGTTTCACCGGCGGCGGGGCCGGGTCCGGCATGGTCTATCTGGCGGGCAAGCAGAGCCACAAACTGTCGAATGACCAGATGATCGATCACATTGTCGAACAGGTCGAGGCCAAGGCCGCACAGCTTGAGGCGGAAAAGGCGGCCTCAGACAAGGCCGCCGAATAGTTCGTGATGGATGAATTATAGGCGGCAACACCTTGTTGCCGCTTCAAATTACCCCTGTTCGGCGCGCACCCCATCAGCGATTTGCTGCATCTGGTCTGCCGTCAGGTAACCGCGCAGCATCTCTGTTCCCAACACAAAGGACGGCGTGCCGGAAATCTGCAGCTTTTGCGCCAATTCGCGGGTCTGGCTGATCTCTTCACTCACCGCGTCGCTATCCATGGCCGCAAGGATGGCGTCGCTGTCCAGCCCCAGACCGTCCGACAGGCGGCGCAATGTGACCTCGGAAACATCGCCGCCGAATTCCAGCAAGGCGTCATGGACCTGTTTATAGGCATCGTCGCCCGCGACCTGTTTGGTGGCAATGGCAAAGCGGGAGGACAGCACCGAGGCTTCGCCCAGAATCGGCAATTCCTTGATCACCAGACGGATATTTCCGTCATCGGCCAGCAAGCTGGCCACTTCGGGCACGGCGCGACGGCAATAGCCGCAGCGGTAATCCATGAATTCGACCAGCGTGATGTCGCCATCCGGGTTGCCGCCGACCCAGCTATAGCCGTCATTGAACAGCGCATCGGCATTGGCCTGCACCAGTTCCTGATCCGCAAACGCGGCGGCCTGTTGCTGCTGCTGTTCCAGAATTTCGATCGCCTCGACGATGATCTCGGGGTTTTCCAGCAGATAGGCGCGCACTTCGTTGCCGAAGGCGGCGCGCTCTTCTTCACTCATGGAGCTCAGATCAAGCGCCTGAACAGGATGGGCGATCAGGGTGAGCGCAGTCAGGGCCGGGGCGGCAAAGCGGAACATTATCTCTTCCTTCTTTTCTTTTCAGCTCGTTTGGCGGCAAGAAGCACATCTTCGGCCCGTTGCCAACCCGGCGATCCGGTCGGCAGTTGAGCAACGGCCCGTTGTGCATGCAGGCCCGCATCTTCCATTCGGCCATTTAGCGCATAGCGTTCCGCTGTCACCAGCGACGCCATACCATTCTGACCAAGTTTTGAATAGGCCACCGCCAGATCGCGCATCATCCGTGCATCGCGGAAATCGCGTGTGCGGGCGCGTTCGAGAACCGGCAGCGCCTCTTTCGGGCGGTCCAGCGCCAGTAGCGAGCGGCCATATCCGGCAAGGATCAACGGTTCGGTGGGCGCAATTTCGGCGGCGGCCGCATAGGTCTGCATCGCCTCCGCAGCGCGGCGGTTTTCCATCAGAATCTGGCCCTTGAGTTCCAGATAATAGGGGTCGTCGGGCTTCAGGCTCAGCGCCCGGTCGATTGCCGTGCGGGCCTGGCTCAGGTTCTGGCTGCGGTGATAGGCGGCAGCCTCGCGCATGGCACGGATATCGGCATAGGGTTCCGACTGCGCCCGGCGCATTGTCCATTTCGGGCTGCGGGTGAAGGCCGAGAGTTTGCCCTTGACCCGCGCGAACCAGTAATCGGCATTGGCATTCGGCTCGGCACTGTCGCCATAGGCGGCCACATAGGCCTCAGCCGCCCGCATCCGGTCACGGTTCAGTGGGTGCGAACGCATATAGGGGTCTTGCAGCGACTCGCTCAGCGTTTCCTGTCCCACGAATTTGCGGTGCAACTGGACCATCCCCCGGGGGCTGATACCGGAGGCGCGCAGGAAACTGACGGCCGATCGGTCGGCGGCTGATTCCTCAGCGCGCGTGTGCTTGAGGAAGCTGCGCAACGCTGATGTACGCGTACCCGCTGTGATGCCCGCGCCCGCCTCGGGGCTGCCAGCAGCCGCAACCGCGAGCCCCAGCAGAAACCCCAGCGCAGAGGCGGATTGCGCGCTCTGGATGTTGCCAAGGCGGCGCGCGATATGGCCGTTGGCGATATGGGCGGCCTCATGCGCGATCACCGCTTGCAGCATTTCGGGGGTCTCGACCTGAAGGATCAGGCCGTAATTTATGTAGATCGCGTTGTTGTCGACGACAAAGGCGTTGAAGCTGTCGTCGTTGACCAGCAGCAGCTTGACCCGCCTGGGGTTCAGGCCCGCCGCCCGCAGGATCGGAAAGGACAGTTCGCGCAGCCCGTTCTCGATATCCGCGTCGCGCAGCAGGCCCACCGCCGCAGCCGGGATCGCAGAGGCCACAAACAGCAGGCAGCTCAGCACCAGAGCTGGGATTGACGCCAGCCGGGATACGCGATCAAAAGCCATGGCCGCAACATGGGAGATGGGCATGAGAAACTCAACCCGGTCCAGGGTCGATCCCTTCATCGTGATGGACGTGATGGAGGCCGCCCGCCGTGCCGAAGAGGCCGGGCGTCACATCATCCATATGGAGGTCGGCCAACCCGGCACTGGCGCGCCCAAAGTCGCGCTGGAGGCGCTTGGGGCGCGGATGGCATCCGATCCGATGGGCTACACGGTCGCGCTGGGGCTGCCCGCTCTGCGCCAGCGTATCGCCCGGCTGTATGGCGACTGGTACGGCGTCGATCTGAACCCCGAGCGGGTGATCGTGACGTCCGGCTCCTCGGCGGGGTTCCTGCTGGCCTTCACCGCGCTTTTTGACAGTGGTGATCGTGTCGGTATCGGTGCGCCGGGCTATCCGTCCTACCGGCAGATTCTGCGTGCGCTGGGGCTGGAGCCGGTCGACCTGCCCACGGCACCGGAAAACCGGCTGCAACCGGTGGCGGCTGATTTCGCGGGGCTTGATCTGGCTGGTCTGATGGTGGCCTCTCCGGCCAATCCAACCGGCACGATGCTGGATCGCGACGCGCTGGGGGCGCTGATCGAAGCAGCGCAGGGGCAGGGGGCGTCGTTTATCTCGGACGAGATTTATCACGGTCTGGAATATGAGGCCAAAGCGGTGTCGGCGCTTGAAATCAGCGATGAGGTCTATGTGATCAACTCGTTTTCCAAGTATTTCTCCATGACCGGCTGGCGCGTCGGCTGGATGGTGGTGCCCGAAGATCACATCCGCACCATCGAGCGTCTGGCTCAGAACATGTTCATCTGCGCGCCCCATGCCAGCCAGGTGGCCGCTTTGGCGGCGATGGAGTGCGAAGATGAACTGCAGGCCAATGTGGAGGTCTACCGCCGCAACCGCCAACTGATGCTGGAGGGGCTGCCCAAGGCGGGCTTCACCAATATCGCGCCGCCGGACGGGGCGTTTTACGTCTATGCCGACGTCTCCGACCTGAGTGATGACAGCCGCGCCTTTGCCGCCGAAATTCTCGAACACGCCGGGGTCGCGGTGACCCCGGGGCTGGATTTCGACCCGCTGCGGGGGCATCACACCTTGCGGTTCTCCTACGCGCGGGCCACGGCGGATATCGAAGAGGGACTGACACGGCTGCGCGAATTCATGCGGTCTCGTGGATAGGTGTTTTCCCTGCGCGGCTTACTCCTCTATGATCATCCGAAACGGCATAGAAAGCCGGAGGCAATGAGCAGAGTTTTTTTGATCACAGCGCTGGTCTTCGGGCTGGTCGGTTCCTTGGCGAGCCCCCTTCGGGCGCAGGCGTTTGGTGGGCTGGCGCGCGTCGACGCCGGGCGCAGCCTGATCACGGATACGGGCCGCGAGGTGGGCGTCGACCTGCATCTGAGCCAGGGCGTGCCGTACCGGGTGTTCACGTTGGACAGCCCGCCGCGCCTTGTTCTGGACTTCAGGGAAGTGGACTGGTCCGGGCTGGATGCCGGTGATCTCAACAAAAGCGCGCGGATTTCGGATGTGAAGTTCGGCACTTACGTGCCGGGCTGGTCCCGCATGGTCCTGATGCTGGCGGGGACGCTCTCGGTGGCGCAGGCCGGGCTGGAGGTCGACCCGGTCACCGGTGGTGCGCATCTGGCGATCCGGCTTGCGCCGGTGGAGTCCGAGGACTTCGCTGCCGCCGCGGGCGCGCCCCGCGATCCGCGCTGGGATCTGCCGGAACCCCAGCAGTTTGACGGCCCGCCGCCACGCGCGGCAGACGCTCCGCTGCGCGTGATGCTGGACCCGGGCCATGGCGGGATCGATCCGGGGGCTGAAACGGAACAGGTCGTGGAAAAGCATCTGGTGCTGACCTTCGCCCGCGAATTGCGCGAGCTTCTGCTGCGCAGCGGCAGGTTCGAGGTCACACTGACCCGGGATGCGGATTACTTCGTTTCGCTGGAACGCCGTATCGCTCTTGCACATGAAGCGGGCGCGGATATCTTCATTTCGCTGCATGCCGACGCGCTGGCCGAAGGGCGGGCCCATGGCGCGACCGTTTACACGCTGTCGGAGGAGGCCTCGGACATTGCCAGTGCCAAACTGGCCGAGCGTCATGATCGCGACGACCTGCTCTCGGGCGTTGATCTGAGCAATGCCGATGACGAAGTCACGGATATCCTGTTGGATCTGGCGCGGCAGGAAACCCGGCCCCGCTCGCAAGCACTGGCGCGCGTGCTGGTCGACAATATCGCCGCTCAGGGCACCCCGATGAACCGGCGGCCTCTGCGCTCGGCCTCCTTCTCGGTGCTCAAGGCCGCCGATATTCCTTCGGTTCTGGTCGAAATCGGGTTCCTGTCCTCGCCCCGTGATCTGAAAAACCTGGTGGACCCTGCGTGGCGCGCGACCATGGCAACAGGCATCCGCAACGCGTTGCAGGACTGGCGGTCACAGGATCAGGCCCGCCGCGCGCTGGTCCGGCAGTGATATGATCACACCGCTGACCTGCGCGTTTTGAACGCGCCATCCAGTGTTTCAGGCGGTTTGCACGCAATTATTCCGGGAACCGGTCAAAAGTGCCGCAGGGTAACGCTATGGCAGCGGCGCAAGGCCGATGATCGGCAAAGGCCCGCGCGTCGCACCTTGCGTGACGAAACGTTTCCGGTTCGTGTTTTGACGCCCCGCATCGGGATGCCTATATAGGGCCCATCGCACAAAAGGGCAGCAGCGTGATCCGGTTTATTCTTTCCTTCTTCGGGACGATCTTCACACTCGTCACATTGGGTATTTTCATGGCTGCGCTGACCATTGGCGGGGTGTTCTGGATGTATGGCCGGGACCTGCCCAGCCACGAGTCGCTGGCGCGCTACCAGCCGCCGACCATCAGCCGCATCTATTCCGGCGAAGGCACGCTGATTGATGAATTCGCCAAGGAACGCCGCCTGTTCACCCCGATCGAGGAAATTCCCGATCTGGTGAAACAGGCCTTCATCTCGGCCGAAGACAAGAATTTCTACTCGCATAGGGGCTTCGATGTGCGCGGTATCGCTGCCGCCGGGGTCGAGGCGATCCAGTCGCGGGGCCAGAACATCCGAGGTGCCTCCACCATTCCGCAGCAGGTGGCCAAGAACGTGTTCCTGAGCGGTGAACGCTCGGCTGAACGCAAGATCAAAGAGATCATTCTGGCCAACCGCATGGTCACGTCGCTGAGCCGCGATGTGGTGCTGGAAATTTATCTCAACGAGATTTTCCTGGGCCAGAACTCTTTTGGTGTGACGGCTGCCGCGCAGACCTTCTTCAACAAGACGCTGGGTGAGTTGGAGCCGCATGAGGCCGCGATGCTGGCCGCGATGCCGCAGGCGCCCAGCAAATACCACCCGGTGCGTGCCAAAGAGCGCGTGACCCAGCGCCGCAACTACGTGCTGCGCGAGATGTATGAGAACGGGTACATCGACAAGGCAGTCTATGAGGAAGAAGCCCAGAAACCCCTGCGCACGGTGCAGAATGGCGATTTCGAAAGCTTCCGTACCGCGCTGCCACCGCGCGACTATTTCACCGACGAGATCCGCCGCCAGCTGAGTGACGATTTCGGCGAGGGGGAGTTCTTTACCGGCGGTATGGCCGTGCGCGCCACCATCGACGAAGAATTGCAGGTCGAAGCTGCCCGCTCGCTGCGCGAGGGGCTGCAAAAGTATGACCGGCAGCGCGGCGTCTGGCGCGGTACCGATGTGGTGCTGCCCGCCGAGGTGCTGGGGGACGAGACCGCCTGGCGTCAGGCGCTGGCCGTGGCCGAAGTGCCGCGCGACATCACGCTGGGCGGCAAATGGCATCCGGCTGTGGTGCTGTCGGTGGGCGATCAGGAATTGACCGTAGGCGTCGAGGATGGCGACAGCGCAGGCATCGTGCCGCGAGAGGACATCAAATGGATGCGCGGCAATTTTCAGGACAACTTCACCGTTGGTGACGTGGTTCTAGTGCGTGCGGGCGAAACGGCCGGCCAGTACTCTCTCAGGCAGGTGCCCGAGGTGCAGGGCGGCTTTGTTGCGATGGATGTGAACTCGGGCCGTGTTCTGGCGATGCAGGGCGGGTTCAGCTATCAGGATTCGGTGTTCAACCGCGCCACGCAGGCGCAGCGGCAACCGGGGTCTTCGTTCAAGCCTTTTGTCTATGCCGCAGCGCTCGACAGTGGTTACAGCCCAGCCACCATCGTTGTGGACGCGCCTATCGAGATCAACACACCGCAGGGCCTGTGGCGGCCCCGGAACTCATCGAACAAATTCTACGGGCCCACGCCACTGCGGACCGGCATTGAACGCTCGCGGAACCTGATGACGATCCGTCTGGCGCAAGAGGTGTCGATGCCTGTCGTGGCAGGCTATGCCGAACGCTTCGGGGTCTATGACCATATGGGGTCGTATCTGGCCAATTCGCTGGGCTCGGAAGAGACCACGCTTTATAAGATGGTGGCGGCGTATGCGATGTTCGCCAATGGTGGTGAACGGGTAGAGCCGACGCTGGTCGACCGTATTCAGGATCGTTATGGCGAGACGATCTATCGCCATGACGACCGCAACTGCGTCGATTGCAGCAATGACACCATCGCCCCCAATGCCGCCCCACGGATCGAGACCAACCGCGAGCAGGTGATGGACCCGATCACGGCCTATCAGCTCACCTCGATGATGAAGGGTGTTGTCGATCGCGGCACCGCTGCGGGCACAGTCAACCTGCCGGTGCCCACCGCAGGCAAGACCGGCACCACAAACGACGCCAAGGATGTCTGGTTCATCGGCTTCACCTCGAACATCGTGGCAGGTTGCTATATCGGTTATGACCAGCCCCGACCGATGGGGCGCGGGGCCTATGGCGGTGCCATGTGCGGCCCGGTTTTCCAGAGCTTCATGGAACACGCGGTCGAGAAATATGGTGGCGGTCCGTTTGACGTGCCCCCCGGTGGTTATTTCATCAAGATCGACCGCTTCACTGGCGCGCGCCTGCCGGACAATGCCAGCGGTGATTATGTGGTGGCTGAGTATTTCCGCGAGGGCGAACAGCCGATCTTTGGCCTGACCTATGATGGCGGCTTTGCCATGGGCTCTGACCTGCCGCTGTTTGAAGAGGCGCAGCAGGCCGGTGTGTCGGTGACCACCTCAACCGGCAGAACCACCACGGTGGGGCCAAATGCCTCGCAGGGCACGGTTAGTTCCGGCGGGCTTTACTGACCGGCCTCGCGCAGGAAAAGCGCCAGCAGGTCTTTCTCCTTGTCATCGGCGATGCAACCCTTGGCGCGCCAGGTGATCGAGAGCGCGCATTTGACCGCCACCCAGGCCGTGAGCCGCATGGGATCAACCGGCATCGCCTCGGCATAAAGCGCGACGCAGCGACGAAGGCGCTGCGGATCACGGACCAGATCGGGCAGCCCTCGGGGATTGCGCAGGGCATTGGCCATCTCAAAAGCCGGGTCGCCGATATACCCTTTGGCATCGATCACGCGCGGGCCGCGTTCAGTCAGGATCACGTTGTCATGATGCAGATCGCCATGCAGCGGCACCTGTTCGGGCTGGCTGTTCAACAGGTCGCGCGCCAGATCCTGCGCGCGTTCAATGTTCTGCCAGAGCCCGTCATCACAAGCGGCGCCGCGTTGAAGCGAAAAGAGCGGCGCGGTGATCGTCTCAAGACATGGCAGGCCCGGCACGGATGGGGTAGGGCGCTGGTGAAGCCGCGCGGCGGTTTGTGCCAGTAGCTCTGTGGCGCGCATATCCTCACCGCCGCGCGCGATATCCCCCAGCAGCGGGCCATCAAGATGTTCGAGCAGCAGGATCGGGCCATCCTCTACAATCACCTGGGCGGCCCCGCGATCCGCCCAGGCGCGGAGCAGATCGACGCCCGGTCCCTCATTGGCCCGGTCGGCGCGTGTGTAGAGTTTCAGGACCGCCCGTGTTCCATCCTCTTGCCTGACCGCCCAGACCTGCGCGATGGGCGAGTCACCCAGCGGGTGCGGATCGCTCAGGCGCAGGCGGTGCAGCGCGGCTTGCAGGTCGATTTCCGTCTCGGGCATGGGGTGGTCCGGGTGATCTTGTGAAGGGGCAAGGCTCTTGCTATCACGCAAGCCTCAATTGTGAAGTCAGGAAGTCCCAATGCGCGCCGAGACGCAGAATACTGTCGCCGAGATCGAGAAGTCGCTGGAGTTGCTGGCCCAGCGGATGGATTACGAGACCGCGCCGCACCGGCTGGAGGAATTCAACGCCCGCGTCGAGGACCCCAACCTGTGGGACGATCCCGAGGCGGCGCAAAAACTGATGCGTCAGCGCCAGATGCTGGTCGATGCGATGGAGACCTATAGCTCGATCAAGACCGACATGAACGACAATGTCGAACTGATCGAACTGGGTGAGATGGAAGAGGATGAAGAGGTCGTCACCGACGCCGAAGAGGCGCTGAAGGCGCTGCAGGTGAAGGCCGCCGAAAAAGAGCTTGAGGCGCTGCTGGATGGCGAGGCCGACGGCAACGACACCTTTCTTGAGATCAACTCGGGCGCGGGCGGCACCGAAAGCTGCGACTGGGCCTCGATGCTGGCGCGGATGTATGTCCGCTGGGCCGAGAAAAAGGGGTACAAGGTCGAGCTGCAATCGGAAAGCGCGGGCGAAGAGGCGGGGATCAAATCCGCCGCCTACAAGATTTCCGGCCACAACGCCTATGGCTGGCTGAAATCGGAAAGCGGCGTGCACCGGCTGGTGCGCATCTCACCGTTTGATTCCGCGGCCAAGCGGCACACATCCTTCAGCTCGGTCTGGGTCTATCCGGTGGTGGACGACAATATCGAGATCGAGGTGAACCCGGCCGATATCCGCATCGACACCTATCGTTCCTCCGGCGCGGGCGGCCAGCACGTGAACACCACCGACTCGGCGGTGCGGATCACCCACATCCCCACCGGCATCGTGGTGACCTCTTCCGAGAAATCCCAGCACCAGAACCGCGATATCGCCATGAAGGCGCTGAAATCGCGGCTCTACCAGCAAGAGCTCGACCGCCGCAACGCCGCCATTAACGAGGCGCATGAGGCCAAGGGTGACGCGGGCTGGGGCAACCAGATCCGGTCTTATGTCTTGCAGCCCTACCAGATGGTCAAGGACCTGCGTACCAATCACGAGACCTCGGACACCAAGGGCGTGCTGGACGGTGATCTGGATGGGTTCATGGCAGCCACGCTGGCGCTGGATGTTGCGGGCAAAAGCCGCGCTGAGGCGCAAGGCGACTAACCCCTGGTACTGTCGGCCTCCGCTTTCCGGGGGTGTCGCGATTTAATATTTCTCAAGTGGCAATTTTAAGCTAATTTTATTATCATTCGCCCCTGCCGCGCGGAACACGCGCGAAAAATGCATTTTTAGCATCAATTTCTGGGGAGGGGACAATGCCCACATACAATACGAACATCAACAATACGTCCGATGTTACATTGCCCGATGGCAGCACCGTTGCATGGGACAATGATGAGTTCATAAGCCTGCTATGGATGAACGATCCGACCAGCAACGGGGTCTCGACCATTAACGCCAGACTTGCGGGCGCCAACTGGTACATAGATGCCTTACGCTTTTCCGGTAACACCGAATTCACCAATATTCGCGACCTGAATGGTGCGGATGGGCGGAACATTTCTTGGTTGAAGCTGGGCCAGAATTCGGATGTCGATCTGATCTCGACGCGCATAAAACACATCGAAGGCAGCGATGGCAATTTGCACGACATAAAGCTGGGCAGCGCCTCGACCAACAGCATCACGCTTTATGCCGATGCCAATCATATTACCACCGGTTCCGGATGGGTCGGGCAGATCGAGACGGGTGGCAAAGACAGGATCACGGTGAATGGGGATGTCGGGCGTATCAGCGCGGGCTGGCAAAATGATCAGGTCAAGATACTGGACGGTCGGGTGGAATATGTCGATCTCAGCCGTGGCGTCGATCTGCTCGAAGTCTCGGGCGAGAGCCGGGTGATCACGGCGCAGGCTTATCTGGGCAGCAACACATTTAAACTGACCAACAACGCACGCATTTTCCTGCTGGATTCCTTTGATGGCAATAACACGGTTAATGTTTCCGGAAACGCCCGGATCGAAAATGCAAAACTTGGCGGGGAGGGGACGACCAACAAGTTTACCCTGAACGGGAACGGCCGGATCGACCAATTGCAGCTTTCCGAGACGGATGGCGTGATGATCAACCTTAACGGTAGTGGTCGGATCCGCCATCTGAATCTCTACGATACGCAGAACGCAAAAATTACGGCATCAGGCAACAGCCGTATAGAAATTCTGGAAATAAGCGAGGCCAGTATGACGCTCGATACCGACGAGCGCTGGTTCAATTACATATCAAGCTGGGAAAGCTCGAATACGCTGAATATCGGGTCCGGCGGTGCTGGACGTATCGTGATGCATGCGGAAACCGCTCAGACCCAGACCATCACGGCAGAGGGGTACATTTCTTATGTCGAAGTTGGGGACAATCAGAAAACCAAACTGACGATTGGTGACGAGGGTGCTGGGGTTATCAAGCTCAGTGACGCGAATGACGTGGTTGAAACAGGCAGTGGCTGGGTCGAACTTATCTCGACAGGTAACGGAAGCGATTTCGTGCGCATGGGGTCGGTTGGCGGTGGGCTGGTGCGTCTTGGAAACGGAAATGACACCATCGTCGTCAATGAAATGAGCGAGGACAACGGTGTTAGCATCAACGGCGGATCGGGGATCGACACGATCCGGTTTGGCCCGTTCACCAAAAGCGTGACGTTCGGTCTGAACCTGGATGGTGCTTGGCAGAACGTGTCCGATCCGAGCCTGGGCTATGTGCAGGCGATTGGCATTGAAAATATCTGGGGCGGCATCGGCGCGGACTCGTTGACCGGAGATCACCGAAACAATGAACTGCGCGGCGGGGCTGGACATGACACTCTGAACGGACGGGAAGGCAATGACCAGCTTTTCGGGGACAATGGCAAAGATCGTCTGATTGGCGGCGACGGTGCCGACAAGCTTCTGGGCGGCAATCAGAACGACACTCTGTTCGGCAACGCCGGAAATGACTCGCTTACCGGCGGAAATGGGAATGATCGCCTGTTCGGTGGCGCTAGAAATGATCAACTGGTTGGCAATTTGGGTGCCGACACCCTGGTTGGTGGCGATGGCGGCGACCGCCTCTTTGGAGGTGGCGGGGCAGACCGACTCGAAGGTGGCAGAGGTAACGATCATCTTGATGGTGGGCCTGGTGCCGACATATTCCGATTTGGCCCCATGTCGGGCGCGGATACGATCAAGGGTTTCGAGGACGGATTGGACCGCATGGAGATCGTCGGTCAGGCCGGTGGTTTTGGCGGTTTGACGATCACGAATAGCGGAAATGACTTGCTGATCCAGCACGACAATGGGTCGATCCGCTTGCTGGATGAGGCAGGACTGGTTTTGACCGGTGCGGATTTCCTGTTCGTATGAGGTGCAGGCGGGGCCAAACAAGACGGTCCCGCCCGATCGGTCGGCCTTGATTAGGTTTTGGAAGGACGCAGACCCGCGTCTGCCTTGCCACAGGCACCAGCATTGACGGCGGATAGAGCACACCGGTTTTGCCTTATCCTGGGGCTGGGATCGGTCCGTCTGGCGATATGGCGTGGAGTGCGAAAGTCGCCTCCGCGATGCATCTTTTTTTCCCATGATACCACGATTAGGCTCTTTGCACGGAAACCGCGACATACCGGCAAGGAGGAGAAAATCGGTGGAGAAGGAGTTTGGTGTGCCGCCCCTGGGGCCCGCAAGTGTCGATATGATCAAACAGGCCTTGCGAAACGGGTGGCAGGATTATCGCAAGGCACCGCTCTTCGGCCTCCTGATTGCGGCGTTCTTCATTCTTGGCGGTTGGCTGTTCGTCTGGATCACCCTGCAGACCGGAAGCACGTTCTGGCTGATTCTGGCCGCCATCAGCTTTCCGATGATCGGTCCATTTGCGGTCGTGCAGCTCTATGAGGTTTCGCGGCGGCTTCAGGAGGGCGAGCCGCTGAACCCCGGGGAAATCTTTGGCGTCATGCTGGGGCAGGGCCGCCGTCAGTTGCCGTCGATCTGTGCCATCATCGTTGTGGTCTTCATGTTCTGGTTCTTCATCGGACACATGATCTTTGCCCTCTTTCTCGGGCTGACGACGATGACCAACATCTCGTCCTCGATGGAGGTGTTTCTGACCCTGAACGGGATCGTCATGCTGGCGATGGGCACTCTGGTCGGCGGGCTGTTTTCGCTGTTGCTGTATATGCTGACAGTCTTGTCCATCCCCATGCTGCTGGATCGGGAGCTGGATTTTGTCTCGGCCATGATCGCGAGCTACAAGTATGTGATTGCCAATGCCAACGTGATGCTACCCTGGGCGGCCTTCATTGCACTTGCGACTTTTGCGGCCATGATCCCCTGGTTTTTGGGCCTCTTCATTGTTTTGCCCGTGCTGGGTCATGCAACATGGCATCTCTATAGCGAGATCACGGGCGCAGGCGCAACGGAGGCGGGCGCAACGGATCAGGCCAGCGCCTGATCCTCTGACAGATGCGCCTTTTGAAGGGCTGAAAGCTGATCGGCAGTGATTGCGCCGCTCTGTCGCGCGGCGCTCAGGATGCGCGCCGGGTCGCGGCCCAGATATTCATAGATCACCGGAACCGAGTGCCGGCTTCCGGTAGCGGGGGCATGGCACATCACGTGGCCGGTCCAGACAGGTGTATCGGTGTTCGGCAGCGGGGACAGGAAAGTGGCCGCACAGTTCTGCGCGCCGCGTTGCGATGTCACCAGCATCAGCCCCGCATCCTGGCAGGCCGCGTAGCCGCGAAACTCGCGGCGGGGCAGGTCGGTCTCTGCAGCGGCATAACCCCGGACAAATACCTCGCCGCCTTCGCGGAAGATCAGGATCAGCGCGGACCGGAACCCGACGGAAGCGCCCCCCCGACGGCAGGTCACCTGGTAGAGCCCCGAAGGCAGCATCCGCTCGTCCAGCGCCGCGTGGACCGGCGTCATGAAATCGTGCAGAAAGTCAGCGCTCAACAGCGGCGCCGTGCGCGAGATCACCGCGACGGGGTGCAGCAGGATACGTGCGTCAGTGCCAAAGAAATCACAAATCCGGTCCAGCACATCGGGGCGGGGAAAGCTCTCGCCCGAGAGATACCGGTTGAACTGGGTCCTGTTGATGCCCAACTGGCGCGACAATTCAGAGATCGAAGGATAGGCGCGGGACAGAAGGCGCAGATTATCCCCGAAAATCATGCGAAGCTGCGTCGGGGTCCGTTTTGTTCTTGGCATTTCTGATCCGGTTACGGCAAGGGAAGTTTGGCCAGAACCAGAAGGTCGGGTACAAGACCCGACCGATGACCGAATTAGCTAACAATGACGCGATACGACGCCGGTGGAGACGTCGCAACCACGGCAGCCTAGCTGCAAACGGCCAAAAATCAACCGTATTGAGGCTTTATGGCTGTGCATTTTTTAAAATATGCACAGTATTCGTAACGTAGGCGTAGGCAGGTGATCCCGCATTTGACAGATGCGGGATCGTGGCTTTTTGAACCCGGTCCGATCAATCGCCGCGCATCAGGGCGGCAACGCCGGTGCGGGCGACCTCGGACAGGCCCAGCGGGCGCATCAGGTCGGCGAAGGCGTCTATCTTGTCCGGCGCGCCGGTGATCTCGAACACGAAGGAGTTCAGCGTGCTGTCGACCACATTGGCACGAAAGATATCGGCCAGCCGCAGCGCTTCGACCCGCTTTTCACCGCTGGCCACAACCTTGAGCATGGCCAGTTCGCGTTCAACCGAGGCGCCTTCGACGGTCAGGTCGTGCACATCATGCACCGACACGATCCGGCCCAGCTGCGCTTTGATCTGCTCGATCACCTGCGGTGTACCGGTGGTGACGATGGTGACGCGGCTGAGATGACCGGCATGGTCCACCTCGGCCACGGTCAGGCTCTCGATATTATAGCCGCGCCCCGAGAACAGCCCGATCACGCGGGCCAGCACACCGGGTTCATTTTCCACCAGAACGGCAATGGTATGGCGTTCCTGCACATCCGAGAAGTTCGGACGTAGGTTATAGGCCGAATGGCGCGTCGCGCCTTTTTTGATTTGTAGGGCAGACATGGTTTCGCTCTGTGTTAGTTTTGTTTTCTGTAGATGCCGACTATCCTGCAGTTGAAGTATCCGGCTTTTTCGAAGTTTGCATCAACGCGAGCTTTCACTTCGTTCTTTGCGCGCTCTTGCCTGAACTTGTCGACTTCCATTTTGCATCGTTGCAGGGAGATAGCTTTTGCTTCCGACAAATCGCTATAGCCCCAACTAACATTCCAATTGGCCGCCGGGGTGGCGGAAACAACAATGTAGTCTTCCGGGCTGATTTCCCGTTTTGCTTCTACGATGGCTCTTTCCATACTTTGCAGCAATGCGCCCTTGGGTGCGGGGGTGATGGGTTCGAGAGCCGCGTACAAGACGCACTTGCGCCCAGTTGTTACGTCACATCCGGTTTTTGCCAGCTGCTTTGCCTCTTCGTGCGTGAGCATGCCCGAATGCCATCCCCAACCAGCGCCATTTGGCCTGACATACATTGCCCCAAATGCGCCCGGCTCGACCCGGAATTCCTCAAAGGCTTCCTTGACCTCCGGAGTGAGTTGGATATCGGAATGGACCACCAATTTCGGATCTCCGATGAAGGAGATTTGCGAAACATCAGAAACCGAGATCGCACTGCCGGTAGACTGCGTGCAGGCCGCGGTCACGCAAAGCAACGCCGCAGACACAATTGCTTTTGTAACGGTCAAACCAAAACGCTCCCTTTGGTGTCGATCACACCTTGTGTCTCGGCTTCGCCCAGCAGCATCTCGTTATGGGCCTTGCCCGAGGGGATCATCGGGAAGCAGTTCTCGTGCTTTTCCACCAGACAGTCGAAGATCACCGGGCCGTCATAGTTGATCATCTCCATGATCGCGTCATCCAGATCCTTGGGATCGGAACAGAGGATGCCCTTCGCGCCAAAGGCTTCGGCGAGCTTAACAAAATCGGGCAGCGCCTCGGACCAGCTATGCGAGTACCGCTCGCCATGCAGCAATTCCTGCCACTGGCGCACCATGCCCAGACGCTCGTTGTTCAGAATGAACTGTTTCACCGGCAGGCGGTACTGCACGGCGGTGCCCATCTCCTGCATGTTCATCAGCCAGGACGCTTCGCCCGCCACGTTGATCACCAGCGCCTCCGGGTGCGCCATCTGCACCCCGACCGAGGCCGGGAAGCCATAGCCCATCGTGCCCAGCCCGCCCGAGGTCATCCAGCGGTTGGGGTCTTCAAAGCCCAGGAATTGCGCTGCCCACATCTGGTGCTGGCCCACTTCGGTACAGATGTAACGGTCGTGATCCTTCGTCAGCGCCTCAAGCCGTTCCAGCGCGTATTGCGGTTTGATCGAGGTCTCGCTGTTCGTATAGGCAAGGCAATTGACCGCGCGCCAGTCGCTGATCTGCTTTTGCCACTGCGCCACATCGGCCTTGGCGGTCTTGCGCCCACGCGATTTCCAGACCTTCAGGATGTCTTCAAGCACATGGCCCACATCACCCACGATCGGGATATCGACCCGGATCACCTTGTTGATCGAGCTGGGGTCGATATCGATATGCGCCTTTTTCGAGTTCGGGCTGAATGCGTCGATGCGTCCTGTAATCCGGTCGTCGAACCGCGCGCCGATATTGATCATCAGATCGCAGTCATGCATCGCCATATTGGCCTCATAAAGACCATGCATACCCAGCATCCCGATCCAGTTCTCACCTGAGGCCGGATAGGCGCCCAGACCCATCAGGGTCGAGGTGATCGGGAAGCCGGTGGCATCGACCAGTTCGCGCAGCAACTGACTGGCGGCCTTGCCGGAATTGATCACACCGCCGCCGGTGTAGAAGACCGGTTTCTTGGCGGTCTCGATGGCGGCGACCAGTTCGGTGATCTCCTCCATGTCGCCCTTCACTGCGGGCTGGTAATGCGAATCCGTCGGGCGCGGGCCGGTATATTCGCCACTGGCGAATTGCACATCCTTGGGAATGTCGATCAGCACCGGGCCGGGGCGACCGGCGGTGGCGACGTGGAACGCCTCATGAATGGTTTTTGACAATGCGTCCGTGTCCTTGACCAGCCAGTTATGCTTGGTGCAGGGGCGGGTGATGCCGACGGTGTCGGCCTCCTGGAACGCGTCCGAGCCGATCATGAAGGTGGGCACCTGGCCGGTCAGAACCACGATCGGGATCGAATCCATCAGCGCATCGGTCAAACCCGTGACCGCATTGGTCGCCCCGGGGCCGGAGGTCACCAGCGCCACGCCCGGTTTGCCGGTGGCGCGCGCATAACCTTCGGCGGCGTGCACCGCGCCCTGTTCGTGGCGGACCAGAATGTGGCGAATGTCGTTCTGCAGAAAGATCTCGTCATAGATCGGCAGCACGGCGCCACCGGGATATCCGAATACCGTGTCCACGCCCTGATCCTTGAGGGCCTGAACCACCATCTTTGCGCCGGTCATCTCACGTGTCATCTGCTTTGCTCCATTGGCGACATCCGTGTCAGCATAAAAAAAGCCCCCGAAGGTTTCGGAGGCGCATGGGGTCGATTATGGTCTACCGTTACCGGCCCATGCGCGTGTGTCCTACGATGACTACTAGGGTCGTCATGATCCCGAGGCTCCTTTAACTGCGACCGGACATTATGTGCGCTTCTGCGGGGCGTCAACAGGCAATCAAATGAAAAACATACGCTGCATCGTGGATTTTTGACATTTTGTTGCGTGGATTGCGCCGTCACGGACATTTCGCGCAATCCGGGCCGTTTGACGGTGTTGTGGAGATATGAGTTTCGCAGGCCGCCGCCAAGTCACTCTCCGAAACTCGTCAACGCGAGTCGAGTCGCGATGGGCCGGATCAACGGATACCCGATTGCAGGAACCGGAAGTCAACGCTGGCAAAACGCGTGGCCCTTGGGCTAGTCTTTTTACGATCGGGCTCTGATCGGGCTTCACCCATATAGGCGATACAAGGAAATGAAATCGATGCGCTCCAAAACCATTCTGACATCAGCCGTCTGCGCCGCAGTTGCGTGTTCCACTCTGACCGCGAGCCCGGTTCAGGCCAAGGATCCCGGCGCGCTTATCGCAGGTGTTGCGCTTGGCGTTTTGGGGGCGTCGATCGCGCATCACCACCACAAGCACGGGGCACCGTATCAGAAGCACCCCGGCGTTTCCCCGGAAGAGAATGCCATCGGTCTGTGCATGCACCGCACCAAAACCGCGATGTCCAATCAGGGCTATTACGCGGTGGATTTCGAACAGACCCTGTCTTACGAGACAAATGCGGACGGGATCGACCTGATCGATCTGGAGGTGGCCCGGTCCAAGGACAGCAACGATCAGCGCAGCACCATCAAGGCCCATTGCGCGATCCAGAACGACGCCGTGGTGAATTTCCGGTATTCGAGCTATTAAACCAAATATTTTCAATAGGTTGTCGCCGGTTTGGATCCCGGCATCACATAAATTCATTGGGACCGGGACCGAGGTTCGGCTAGCGTCTTTGTGCGCCGTGCATTGGCGGGCCGTGGCGCGGCGACCCGACATCGGTATCGGGCAGTTTATGCCGACCAATGCACAGAACGTTGATGTTGCGTGAGCGGTCAGCCAAATCGCCGTGCCAGGGGGCGGCCCGGCGATGCACGGCGGCCTTCGGCCTTGATTCCGCGCATTCCCGTCTACGGATTGAACAATAAGTCCCGGTTCTAGTCGATTGAGTTGCCTTGAAATAGGGAGAAACCCTGGTCAGCGGCATGAGAGGTAAAGCGAACACTGCCTCCGGCGCAAAGATGGCCTCAAAACCTCCCGCCCGTCCCCTGCAAAACCCCATGTTCCAGCGCGTAGCGGGTCAGGCCTGCAGTCGATGAAATCCCCAGCTTGCGCTTGATGTTCTTGCGGTGGGTTTCGACCGTGCGGACCGAGATATCGAGCGCGATGGCGACTTCCTTGTTGGACTTGCCCTGCGCCAATTGCAGCAGGATCGTCTGTTCGCGCCCCGTGAGTGCCTCGCGGGTCTCACCATCCTTGGGCTCCAGCGAGCCGCTGGCGCCGGTGCAGAGATAGCGCTCGCCGCGCATCACCGCGTCGATGGCCTGCTTGATCTCGTCCGTGGGCACGTCTTTCAGCACATACCCCATTGCGCCGTGGCTGAGCGCCGAGGAGATGTATTCGGAACTGTCATGCATCGACAGGATCAGGATGCGCATGCCGGGTGCGCGCTCCAGCAGGATCTCGGTGGCGCTCAGCCCGCCGACGCCGGGCATGTTCAGATCCATCAGGATCACATCCGGTTGCAGCGCCAGCGCCTGATCCACCGCTTCCTGACCGTTGTTCAACGTGCCGACCACGGCGATATCGTCATAGCTTTCCAGAATGGACTGGATGCCTTCGGCAACCATCGGGTGATCGTCAACGATCAGGACGCGGATGGGCGTATCGCTCATGTATTTACACTTCTTCGCTTCGGTGCGCCTTCTTCTTCGGGCGGCAGCAGGTGGCTCAGCGGCAGATCGATCTCGATCACGGTGCCGCTGCCTGGGCCGCGTGATGACAGGATGCGCAAGGTGCCGTCAAGCTGTTCGATCCGTTCCTGCATGTTGCGCAGGCCCAGCCCGGCACCCGGGCTGGCGGTATCGGCGGGCAGGCCCTTGCCGTTATCCGTGATCCGCATGGTGGCCCCTTTCTTGTGGCCGCGCAGATCGATGCTGACCTTGGTGGCATCCGCGTGACGCTCGATATTGGTCAGCGCCTCCTGCGCAATCCGGTAGAGCGCAATCTTGCTGTCCTGATCCAGCCGGTTGCGGAAGACCACGGTTGAAAACCCGGTCTCGATCCCGGTGCGTTCGCTGAAATCATCCGTCAGCGCCTTGAGCGCCGGGCCAAGGCCCAGATCATCCAGCACGCCGGGGCGCAGGTCGCGGCTGATCCGGCGCACTTCGGTGATCGCAGTGCCCAGATTGTCGAGGCCCTTTTCCAGCGGGGTCGCCGCGCCGTCGCTATCGCCGCGCATCAGCCGCCGCCTTGCATTGTCCAGCGCATAGCGCACGCCGACAAGAATCTGGCTGATCCCGTCGTGCAACTCGCGCGCCACGCGACCGCGCTCTTCCTCCTGCGCGTCAAAGACCCGCTGGGTCAGCTCCTTGAGCTTGGCATCCGCCAGCCTGCGCTCGCGGATGTTGATGACCATGCCGCTGAGGAACACCACAAGCAGCGCGATCAGGGCGATGCCGCCAATATAGTAGAAGGTCCATCGGGCACGGTTCTCGACCTGGGCGCGGGCGGCGGCGACCGAGGCCAGAACATCGTCGATGAACACGCCGGTGCCCACGGCCCAGCGCCAGCTGGGAAACGAGGTGACATAGGTGATCATGCGCGCCTCCTCGCCGGTCGAGGGTTTGGGCCACAGATAGGTGTGATAACCCGCGCCCTGCCGGGCGATGCGGATCAACTCGTCCACCACGGGCGTGTCTTCGCTGTCGGACAGGCCGATCCAGTTGCGGTTGATCATGTCGGTCTGGCGCGGGCTGACCAGGTTGTTGCCGTCATAGTCATAGACAAAGAAGAACCCCTCATCGCCATAGATCATGGCCGACAGGATTTGCGCGACCTGATCCTTGGCGACCTGATCGTCGGGCGCGGCCGAGCCGTAGATGAAGTAGAACCCGTTGCGCGCCTGGGTGACGTAGTTGCGCAGTTCGGCCTTCTTGGCCTCGATCAGCTGATGTTCCAGCTGCGCGATTTCGCGTTCGGCCAGCCTGCGCGACTGATAGGACACCAGAAGCGCGATCGCCGCCACTGCCGCGATCAGCGGCAGCGTTGCCAGCAGAGACAGTTTCTGGGCATAGTTGGGACGAAAGAGCGCGCGCAGCCATTGCATGACCGAATCGATAGGCAAGAATCAGCCCGGATGCAAAGGCCATGATTCGCGCATCACCCGGATGCCGACGGGCCTCTGGCATCGCAAGCCCCTGATTGCCTGCCATCACCGCGGGATTTTTGGCGGCAATACCGGCTATCTACGCAGTCATGGGTATTTCCTTGCCTCACGTCTTGGTTACTGTGGCGCCACTGAAACATTCTGCCCGCGCGGGCAGACAAAAACTCGTTTGGGAGGAATAACGTAATGGATCGCCGTTCATTTCTGAAGGCATCGACCGCTGGTGGCGCTGCTGCCGCTGCCACGTCGCTGGCCGCACCAGCCTATGCACAGGGCAAGCGCACACTGACCATGGTCACTTCGTGGCCGCGTGGCTTTGCCGTGCTGGACGATGCTGCCAGCTATATGGAAAAGACCGTATCCGAGCTGTCGGATGGCCAGTTGACCATTGAAAAGAAAGCACCGGGCGAACTGGTGGGCGCGTTGGAAGTGTTTGACGCGGTGTCTTCGGGTCAGGCCGACATGTACCACTCGGCGGATTACTATTTCGTCGGTCAGCATCCGGGCTATGCCTATTTCACCTCGGTTCCCTTCGGCGGTACCGCGCAGGAGGTCACCAACTGGTACCTGCATGGCGGCGGTCAGGAGCTGCATGACGAACTGGGGTCGATCTTTAACCTCAAGGGCCTGATCGCGGGCAACTCGGGGTCGCAATCGGGTGGCTGGTTCCGCAAGGAGATCAACAGCGTCGACGATTTTAAGGGTCTGAAATTCCGGATGCCGGGCCTGGGTGGCCAGGTGCTGACCAAGCTGGGCGCATCGGTGCAGAACATCCCCGGCGGCGAGCTGTATCAGGCGCTGTCCTCGGGTGCGCTGGATGGTCTGGAATGGGTTGGCCCGCTGGCCGATGAACGCGCCGGTTTCCAAGAGGTTGCCAAGGTCTATTACACCGCCGGTTTCCATGAGCCGGGCTCGGCGCTTGCCGCGTCGGTCAATCTGGATGTCTGGAACGACCTGACCGATCAGCAGCGTTCGATCCTGACACAATCGTCTTATGCCACGACCTACTGGCAGCTGGCGCAGACGCTGGCCGGTAACGGTGCGGCGCTGTCGCGCCTGCAGGCGCAGGGCGTCAAAACGCTGCAATTCCCCGATGATGTCTGGGACGGCTTCGGTTCGGCCTCCAAAGAGGTGCTGGACGAGTACATGGATGACGAGTTGTTCGCGAAAATCCGGTCCAGCTATGAAACCTCGATGGCTGAATCCTCGGGCTGGCTCAGCAAGTCCGACGCCTTTTATGTCGAACAGCGCGTGCGCGTTCTGGGCGGCTGAGTCGCAGCCACATTCGGGAAAAGCCCCGCAGGACGGGGCTTTTCCTTTTGATCCAACGACGTTGCCGGGGCAAGCTATCCGGCAACGGACGTATCGGGGGACAACATGCAGGACGTCAAATCCGCAAGTCTCGGGTCGGCATTTTCCGCAATCGGAAACGGTGTGCTCTGGGTGCTGCAAAACCTGGCCGAGGCCTTTTACAACATAGGTTATGCAATCACGCACCCGATGCTCTGGCTGAACTGGTCGGACAAAGAGGCGGTGATGCGCTTTGTCTACTACGGCGGCTCGGTCGAGTTCTTCTTTGCCGTCACCGCGCTGGTTCTGGTGATGACTGCGATCGGCATCTGGCACCGTCCCTTCATGTGGGGTTGCGTGCGGGTGATGGAAGGCTTTGCCAACACGGTGGGGCGCTTCTTTGCCTGGGCCGGGTTGCTGATGGTGTTGCAGCAGATCATCATCGTATTCATGCAGCGGATTTTCACCCGCCCGGATATCATTGTGGGTTTCGGTATTCCGATGCAGTTTGACATCAGTTGGTATGCCGAACAGCTGAAACTCTACAACGCGCTGATTGTGGCGCTCTGCGTGACCTACACCTTTGTGCAGGGCGGGCATGTGCGGGTCGATCTGATCTATTCGGCGGTCCGCTTCCGCACCAAGAAGGTGATCGACATGTTCGGATCGCTGTTCTTCATGGTGCCGATGGCGGTGCTGACCTGGATGTATGGCTGGTACTTCCTGTGGCGACACTTGATCGTGCCGAAACCCTCGGCCAGCGACACGCTGGAGCGCTTGCTGGCGAAGTCGCGCGCGCTGCGTTGGAACGTCGAGACCATCGGCTTCAGCCCCAGCGGTTTCTCGGCCTATTTCCTGTTCAAGATCCTGCTGGTGGCCTTTGCCGGGCTGGTCTTTATCCAGGCCGTCGCTTTCTTCTACCGCTCCTGGCTGGAATTCGTCGAAGGGCAGGACAGCGAGAACAAATACCTCGACAAGGATACCCTTGGTGAGGGCGAAGAAGCCTTTGAAGGCGTCCATTAAGAGTGAGAATCTGAACCATGCTATTCGGTCTTGATGGCGTCGAAATCGGCCTGATCATCGTGTTTTTCTGCCTCTTTGGCAGTATCCTGTCGGGCTTTCCGGTGGCTTTTGCCATCGGCGGGGCCGGTATCATCTCGTTCGGGATCATCGCCGCGCTGGACAGTGCCGGGTTGCTGATCCATCAGGCGATCGACACCTCGTCGGTGCTATATCGCGACCTGATCAGTTCCGGGGTGCATCCCGATACTGTGTCGGTCTTCCGGTTTCCGGACCTACCTCGCATTGACGAACCGGTCTTTGTGAATGGCTGGGAAACCGCGCTGGACCGCAACGTGTCCTTTATCGTCAACCGCATCAACGAGCGTGTGCTGGCCGGGCAATCCATCGAGACCCTGCTGGCGGTGCTGATGTTCGTGCTGATGGGCATCACGCTGGAACGCTCGAAGATCGCCAATGATCTGCTGACCACCATGGCGCGGGTCTTTGGCCCGCTGCCCGGCGGTCTGGCCGTGTCGATTGTGGTCGTGGGTGCCTTTCTGGCCGCCTCGACCGGCATTGTCGGCGCGACCGTGGTGACCATGGGTCTGCTGGCGCTGCCGACCATGCTGCGAAACAACTATTCGCCGGAACTTGCGACCGGCGTGATCGCGGCCTCGGGCACGTTGGGGCAGATCATCCCGCCCTCAATTGTGATCGTTCTGCTGGGCACGCTTGCGGGCGACCTCTATTCCGCCGCGCAGGAAAGCCGTGCGGTGGCGGCGGGCTGCACCGATGCGCTGACCTATCTTGGCGAGCCTGCGGTGGTTTCGGTCGGCACGCTGTTCCAGGCGGCCTTGCTGCCGGGCATCATGCTGGCGCTGCTCTATGCGCTCTATGCGTTTGGCTATGCCATGCTGAACCCCGACAAGGCGCCGGCGGTACCGATGGGGGATGCCGGCAACGAGCCGATCACCCGGGGCGAGGGGCTGACCTGGTTCCTGGGCGCGCCCCTGGCGCTGATTGCCGGTGTGATCCTGCTGTCCAGCGCGGGTATCATCGGATCGCAGAGCACGACGGTCTCGGCTTTCTCGGATATCGGCGAGGGCGCCAGCCTGCGCACCAATGTCTCGGAGCAATGCCAGGCCTCGATGATCGAATTGCATGGGCAGCAGGCCTGGGACACGGCGGTGGCCGAACAGACCGCCATCAACGAAGCCGGCGGTGTCGCCGAAAGCCAGCGTTTGAGCGAAGAAGAGTTCGCGGCAGCCCAACAGGCCAAGATCGACGCGGCGGCACCGATCGGAAGCGGCATGGCGGTCATCATCGTGCTGCTGGGCCTGACCCTGATGCTGGGCCGGGGCGTCGCACCCTCGCGCGATGTCAGACCGCTGATCGCCGGAGCCATCGGGGTGCTGCTGATCGTTCTGGTGGATGTGCTGTTCATTACGCCGGTCACCTCTGCGGGGGCGACGGTGTTGATCATGGCCGTGCCGCTGCTGGTGGCGCTTTATGGCTGTCGCGCGGCTGCGATCCGTGCGGCGCGCAACGAGCTGATCCGGGTGGTCTTCCCGCCGCTGGTTCTGATCGTAGCGGTGCTGGGGTCCATTCTGGGCGGCATCACCAACCCGACACCTGCCGCGGCGCTGGGGGCGGGCGGGGCCATCATGCTGGCGGCTTATCGCAGGCTGCAGGATGAGGGCCGGTCAGGCATGGTGATCATCTGGTCGACCTTCGCCATCATCATTTGCGTTCTGATCGGCGTGAATTTCGACCTGCGCATCAACCAGAGCAGCGTCAGCGTCGAAAGCTGGATCGCGTTCTTCCTGGCCTATGCCGCCTATCTCTATGCTCTGTTCGGGCTGCTTTTCGGGTGCTGGGTGCTGTTTGCGGGCGGCGTTCTGACCCCGGTGGTGCGCGAGACGGCCAAGGTCACCTCGATGGTGTTCACCATCCTGATCGGCTCGCAGCTACTGAACCTGGTGGTGATCTCCTTTGGCGGAGAGCACTATATCCAGCAATTCCTCAAGAGCTTTGACAATGAATTCACGGTCTTCCTGATCGTGATGCTGGTGCTCTTCGTGCTGGGTTTCGTGCTGGATTTCCTTGAGATCATCTACATCGTGATCCCCATCGTGGGGCCGGTGATCTATGGCGGGTCGTTTGACCCGAAATGGGTGACGATCATGGTGGCGGTGAACCTGCAGACCTCGTTCCTGACGCCGCCCTTCGGCTTTGCGCTGTTCTACCTGCGTGGGGTGGCGCCAAAAGAGGTGACGACGGGCCATATCTATCGCGGGATCATCCCCTTCGTGATCATCCAGGTGGTAGGGATCGCGATCCTGTGGTTCTTCCCGGCCATCGTGACGATCGTGCCGGATCTGATCCCGAACTGATCCGCTTGCCGGAGACGCAAAAGGAGGCCGTAACCGGCCTCCTTTTTTTGATCAGGCGGTGCCTTGTTTATGCGTGATGCTCTCAAAGGCGCGCTCTGCGTCGGGATCGATTTCCAGTCCCGAAGGGTCGAACGTGCCCGCATGAGGGTCGTTGAACACGGCGCGGTCCAGCTTGCCGACCCGCTGCCCGACGATCGTGGTCACAACCGCGTCGCCGGTGATGTTCACAACGGTGCGCATCATGTCGACGATCCGGTCCACGGCAAGGATGATGGCGATCCCTTCCAGCGGCATGCCGAGCTGGTTCAGAACCATGGCCAGCATCACGATGCCCACACCCGGAACCCCGGCGGTGCCGATCGAGGCCAGAACCGAGATCGAGATCACGGTCATATAGCCGCCCAGCCCCAGATCCATGCCATAGGCATTGGCCAGGAACACCGTTGCAACGCC
This sequence comes from Ruegeria jejuensis, assembly GCF_041537905.1. Taxonomy (NCBI): domain Bacteria; kingdom Pseudomonadati; phylum Pseudomonadota; class Alphaproteobacteria; order Rhodobacterales; family Roseobacteraceae; genus Ruegeria; species Ruegeria jejuensis. The sequence goes on from NZ_JBGRUO010000012.1 coordinate 67,689, forward strand.
GTGCATGATCGCGGTGCCGTCCATGTTGATCGTTGCCCCCAGCGGGATGCCGAAGGACGCCACCGAGCGATCCACGCCGATCCGCTGCGTCACACATTGCATGCTGGCAGGGATCGTGGCGTTCGAGCTTGACGTCGAGAAGGCAAAGACCTGTGCCGAGCGCATTTTCTTCAGGAACGCCAGCGGGCTGAGCCCGGTGCAGACATAAAGCAGGACCATCAGCGTGACGCCGAAATGGAAGACCAGCGTCAGGCTGATGGTGGTGAGATAGCCGATCACGGGCGCGAACAGGCTGAACCCTTCCAGCGCAAAGGTTCTGGCGATCAGGCAGAACACGCCGATCGGGGCGAAGGCCATCACGATCTGGACGATTTTCATCGCCAGTTCATTCATGAATTCGCAGCCCTCGACAAACTTTTTGGCCTTGGTGCCGAGCATCAGAACCGCGATGCCCACAACCATCACATAGAAGATGATCTGCAGCATCTCACCATTGGCCAGCGCGTTGATCGGGTTTTTGGGAATGATGTTGGCCAGAATGTCCCAGGTGCTCAGCTGCGCGGCAACATCCACGCCGCCACCGGGCAGATGCACGCTCTCGAAACCCGTGCCCGGCCCGATGAGGCTGGCAAAGATCAGCGCTGTGGTCACAGCCAGCGCCGTGGTCGCCAGATAGGTGACAAAGGTCAGCCCGCCGACGCGACCCAGTATCTTGATGTCGCCAATGCCCACCACCCCGCAGAGCAGCGAGAACACCACCAGCGGTACAACAAGCATTTGCAGCGCGTTCAGGAACATCTGGCCGATCATGGCAAACAGCCCATTGACCAATCCGTCCTGCAGGGCAGGGATGGCGAGATAGTTCAGACCCAGTCCAAGAGCCGCGCCCAAGGCCAGCGCGATCATGATCTGTGTTGTCAGAGTGGCCGACAGCAGTCGGTGCGTAGCGTATACCATGGTCTTTACCCTCCAAAAACCGTAGCAAACCGGCGGCTGCATATAGCCGCAGTGACAGGGCCAGCGCTCGGTCTTCGAGGCTGGCGAGAAAGCTTCAGATGTGTGATAGGCGTCGCAAGAGTCTCACATACTTGGTGACGCGGCGTCACCTTTCAAGCGCCCGAAACCGGGCAACGAGCGTTTCTTCATTAAATTGCGTTAATGGGGGTGGTGGTGCCACATATCGGAATTCTGCTGCGCAGGTTAACGATATATTTTCAGTGTATTAGAGGTGCTACTTAAACTCAATTAGATCCCAGCGGTTCCCGAAGGGATCACGCCAGACCGCGACAATTCCATAGGGTTCGTGGCGCGGGTCTTCCTCGAACAGCACCCCGGCGGCGATCATCGTCGCATGGTCGCGGGCGAAGTCATCACTGCTCAGGAAAAAGCCCACGCGCCCGCCGGTCTGGTTGCCGATGGCGGCCTGCTGATCGGGCCCATCCGCCTTGGCAAGCAGCAGCGACCCGGCAGTCCCGCCCGGCGGCGTCACCCGCACCCAGCGCTTGCCGCCGCCCAGATCCACATCCTGATCGAGGGTAAAGCCCAGCGTGCCGACATAAAATGCGATTGCGCCATCATAGTCGGGCACCACAAGGGTGGTCGCAAAAAGCTGTTGGGTCATCTGGTTACTTACGGGTCGGCCAGCGGTCGGGCAGGCTGATATTGGCGACCTGCTCGGCAATCGGGTCGGTCGAGAGCGGGTGGGTATCGGCCTCATAAGTCTTGGGGTCGCGCATTTTCTGCCAGGCCCCGCGATGATAGACCTCAAGCCCGGAAAACCGCGCCTTGTAGCCCATCTTGGGGCTGCCGGGCACCCAATAGCCCAGATAGACATAAGGCAGACCCGCCTCGCGCGCGATCTTGATATGGTCGAGGATCATATAGGTGCCCAGCGAGTTCTGATGCTGGTCCGGGTCGTAGAAGGAATAGACCATACTCAGCCCATCCTCCAACACGTCGGTCAGGCTGACCGACGTCAGATCACCGCTGGTCTTGTCGACATATTCGATCACCCGGCTGCGGATCGGGGTTTCCTCGATCATCGCGGCAAATTCGAACACATCCATGTCGGCCATTCCGCCATCGGCATGGCGGGCGTCGAGATAGGTGCGGAACAGCTCATATTGTTCATCGGTGGCCCAGGGCGAGGTCGCCCGCCGCTCCAGCCTGCGGTTGCGGCGCAGGGTGCGTTTCTGCCCCTTGTTGGCCTCGAATTCGCGCACATCGATCCGGGCGGAAAGACAGGCGGCGCAATCGGAACAGGACGGCCGGTAGAGCACGTTCTGCGATCGTCGGAACCCCTGCTGCGACAGCGCGTTGTTCAGGCTGTCCGCCCCTTCGCCCTGCAGCGCGGTGAACAGCTTGCGCTCCATCCGCCCGTCGAGATACGGGCAGGGTTGCGGGGCGGTCACGTAGAACTGAGGCGCTATCGGCAGCGTATGGCGCATGAATGGTCCCTAAACAATGGCTTGTCGGGATGATAGCAACCGATTCGGGACCCGCCAAGAAGGGATTGCGCCCTCAGGCAATCGCGCGACGATTGATGGCAACCGTGCCAAGCACGGTATCGCTCAACCCTTGTCCACGTGCGCCGGTCAGCATCATGATGATCGAGATCACCTGCAGGATCGGAAACGCCATCGAGATCGTATAGCCCGCCGTATGGGCCAGCGCCTGTCCGGCGTCTAGCCGGGTGCCGTCATTGTCGCGCAGCTCAACTCCGACAAAGCGCATGCCCCAGGTGGACGAGCCCGAGGCGATGGTGGCGGTGCGGTAGATGAAGCCGATCACCAGGTAAAGCACCGGGAAAAAGAACAGCCCGATAAAGGCGGTGAAGGGAATGGCGATCAGGCTGATCAGGACGATCAGCAGGCTGTCGAACACCCAGGCAAAAAAACGCTTCGCGGGGACCGAGGCATAGAATTCGGGCTGATAGTCAGGGTTGGGCAGGTGGGTCATGGCTTACATGTCTGATAAGATCGGGATACCCCGCCATAGGGGCGGGGCAGGGTCAATGCGGGGGGCAGTCTAAACCGTTCAGGCCTTGCTGTCGCCGTCCGTTTCGCCGTCGGTTTCACGGTTGGCGCGGCTGCGTTCGTCCATGAACTGGTCGAACTCGGACTTGTCCTTGGCCTCGCGCAGACGCTCCAGGAAGGCTTCGAAGTCGTGCTGTTCCTGTTCCAGACGGGCCAGCGTGTCGGCCTTGTAGGAATCAAAGGCGCTGTTGCCGGTGGGGGTCATTGCGCGCATTCCGTGACGGGGCCAGGCGGCGCTGCGGCGGCAGGATTTGCTGAACATACGTTTGCTCCAGATCATATAGGCAAGAAGGGCGAGGCCGACAGGCCAGAAGAAGATGAACCCAAGGACCATCGCGGCGATCCAGGCGCCTTTGCCCTTGCTGTCCATCCAGGCTTCGGTCCGCTGAAACCACCCTTGGGTCGAAGGGGAGACGGCGGGTTCGGTCATCATGCTCATTGTTGGTTTCTCCAGATCGAGGGGATGTAAATCGCTTTCACATCATACCAGATGGGGGCAGGTCGCGGCATTGCAAGAGTTGATGTAAAACTTTTTTACATTCAGCCCGCGTTGACCTGCTGGCGCCACAATGGTCTAGGTGCATGCATGACCGGTTCGCTTGAAATCACCCGCCTGCCACTGGCCTTTGACCCCGATCTGGGCGCCGAGGCGCGCGCGCTGGTTCCGGGCCTGTCTGACGATCACGCGCAGCTGATTGCGGGGACCGGGGGCAGCAGCCCCTACCTCAAAGGCCTGATCGAGAAAGAGGCCGATTGGCTGCCGCGGGCATTGAGCGCACCGGATGAAGCGATGCAGGCGGTGATGGCCGAGTGCCGCGCGCTGCCGCCCGATCAGTTGAAGCCGGGTTTGCGTCAGGCCAAGCGGCGCATTGCCCTTCTGACGGCGCTGGGAGACCTGAGCGGGGCGTGGCCGCTGGAAAAGGTCACGACCGCGTTGACCGATTTCGCCGATCTTTCTGTTGGTCTCGCCGCGAAGGCCGAAATCGCCACGCTGATCCGGCGCGGAAAGCTGCCGGGCCAGAGCGAGGATGATATCGACGCGGCTGCCGGGATGGTGGTGCTGGCCATGGGCAAGATGGGCGCGCATGAGCTGAACTACAGCTCCGATATCGACCTGATCGTGCTGTTTGACGAAACCCGTTATGACCCCGACGATTTCTATGAGGCACGTCAGGGCATGGTGAAGGCCACCCGCAATCTCTGCGCCACGCTCAGCGATAAGACGGCTGATGGATACGTCTTTCGTACCGATCTTCGCCTGCGCCCCGACCCGGCGGTCACGCCGGTCTGCATGGCGATGGAGGCGGCGGAACGCTATTATGAAAGCCTCGGGAGGACATGGGAGCGCGGGGCCTATATCAAGGCACGCCCCTGTGCCGGTGATCTGGAGGCCGGGCAGCGCTTTCTGAAAACACTCACGCCTTTCGTCTGGCGGCGGCATCTGGATTTCGCCGCCATCCAAGACGCTCATGACATGCGTTTGCGCATCCGTGAGAACAAGGGCACCGGTGGCGCGCTGGAAGTGCCGGGTCATGACATGAAACTGGGTCGCGGCGGCATTCGCGAGATCGAGTTCTTTACCCAGACACGGCAGCTGATTGCAGGCGGGCGCGACGCCGATCTGCGTGCGCGCGGCACCGTCGACGGGTTGCAGGCGCTCGCCGCCAAGGGCTGGGTGCCGCAGGAGGTCGCGGATCAGCTGACCATGCATTACCGCGCCCATCGCGAGGTCGAGCATCGAATCCAGATGGTGCATGACAACCAGACCCATAAGGTGCCCCAGACCGAGGACGGCATCGCCCGTGTGGCCTGCCTGATGGGCATCACGCCCGAGGCGCTCTGTGCTGATCTGGCAGAGCGTCTGGCCGAGGTGCATGCCTTGACCGAGGATTTCTTTGCCCCCGATGCCAGCCCCGCCGCTGCGCCGCAGCCCGAGATCGCCTTTGACGCCTCGATCCTGGCGCGCTGGACCACCTATCCGGCTTTGCGCTCGCAGAGGGCGCGGCGGATCTTCGACCGGCTTCGCCCCGAGTTGCTGAGCCGTCTGGCCCGCACCACCAAACCCGAAGAGGCGCTGATGGCGCTGGACGGGTTTCTGGCGGGGTTGCCTGCGGGGGTGCAGCTCTTTTCGCTGTTCGATGCCAATCCGCATCTGATCGACCTGCTGATCGACATTGTCGGCACCGCGCCCGAACTGGCCGGGTACCTGTCGCGCAATTCCTCGGTGTTTGACGCGGTGATCGGCGGCAGTTTTTTCGACGACTGGCCCGGACGCGCTGCACTGCGGGATGACCTCTCTGCCCAACTGGCAGATGAGGGCGATTATGAACGGCGGCTGGATCTGGTTCGGCGCTGGAAAAAGGAATGGCATTTCCGGGTCGGAGTGCATCACCTGCGCGGTCTGATCGACGGGGCCACGGCCGGGGCGCAATATGCCGATCTGGCCGACGCGGTGATCCTGTCGCTGCTGCCCGTGGTGATGGAGAATTTCGCTATCAAACACGGCCCGGCGCCGGGACGGGGCGTGGCGGTTCTGGGCATGGGATCGTTGGGGGCGGGGCAGCTCAACGCGGCCTCTGACCTCGACGTGATCCTGATCTATGACCCGGAGGAGGTCGAGTTTTCCGACGGGCGCAAACCTTTGGCAGCACGGACCTATTTCGCGCGCCTGACCCAGGCCTTGATCACCGCGCTCACCGCGCCGATGGCGCAGGGGCGGCTTTATGAGGTTGATATGCGCCTGCGCCCCTCTGGCAATCAGGGGCCAGTTGCCACCAGCTGGGCCAGCTTCACCAATTACCAGCGCAACGAAGCCTGGGTCTGGGAACATCTGGCGCTGACGCGGGCGCGGGTTGTGGCGGGCAATGAGGGGCTGGGCCAAGATATCGAGACGTTCCGCCGCGACTTGCTGGGTCAGTCACAGGACCGCCGCAAGGTCTTTGCCGAAGTCTCGGAGATGCGCGAGCGGTTGGCGGCAGCCAAGTCGCCCTCGGGCATCTGGGACGCCAAGACCGGGCCCGGCCGGATGCTGGATATCGAACTGGTGGCACAGACCGGCGCGCTGCTATCCGGCAGCCCGAAACGCGATGTGGGTGCGGCGCTGGACGGCGCGGTCGCTGCCGGGTGGCTGAATGTCGCTGAGGCGCGGCAATTGCAGGACAGCTACGCGCTATTTCTGTCGGTGCAATCGGCAGCACGGCTGCTGCTCTCCGATGCGGCGATCGAAAGCGGCACGATCGGCGAAGGCGGCGTGGCGTTCCTGTGCCGCAGCAGCGGGATCGACCGGATCGATGCTTTGCAGGCCGCGCTGGCGGCAGCGTATGAAACAAATGCCGGGATCATCTCGGCAGCGGTGAGGGAAAGCGCAGATGGCACGCGGCAATGATCCTCTGGACCCCAAGGGGTTGATACGGGAAGCCTATCGCATCGACGGGATCACCCCGCCGGAATGCCGCAGCATCTTTCTGGATTGGGCGCTGAGCCTGCCTGCGGAGATCGACCAGAATACCGCGCTGCGCGCGCTGCATGACAGGTTTGAGGCCGAGACCCCCGATCACCCCATGACAGAGGTCCTGGCGCAAGGGCTGAGCGCGGCCCAGAGCCCCAGACGCCGGGGCGGCTGGCGCTCGCGCGAGCGCGGCTGATTGGCCACACCTGCGCGACAATTTCCGCTCTGGTTGTAAATCGTCCCATAGTTGCCCCAATTCGTCGACAACATGCTCCGCGTGACCCGGGTTTCGTGAAGAGGCCCCAATACGCATAAGGAGCAGGGACAATGAATTCCATGCGAGCAGTGGTGTTGATCGGTCTTGGCGCGGGCATGGCCGCCTGCAGCACGTCCGACATTCCTAGCCGGCACACCGGCCTTGACGAGTTGCCTTTGGTTGAAACCTCGGCGCTGCCACAGGATGGCGCGGACGCGGCCACCGTCATCTCGACCCCCGAGGCGGTGGAGGCACGGCAATTGGTCGAACGCCCAGCCGTTGAAGAACAGGACGACCCGGTGGTAACCATTGCTTCTCCGGTGTCGGTTCATGCGGTGCAGGTGCGGGTGCCTCGGTCGCTGAAAGTGTCCGAGCGCAACAGATACATGCCCTTTGGCGACATCGTCTGGCGCGAGGACCCGATCGGGGACCGGCATGCGCAGGTGCAGAAGATCATGCAGGATGCGCTGATGCGTGGCGTCACCCCGCTGGAAGGGCCGGGGCAGGTCGATGTCGAGGTCGAGCTGGTGCGCTTTCATGCGATCACCGAAAAGGCGCGCTATACCACCGGCGGCGTGCATGCGATCACCTTTGACCTGACGCTTAGGGATCCAGAAACCGGCGCGATGGTGGTGCCCCAGCGCCGTATCCGGGCCGATCTGGAGGCTTATGGCGGGCAGCAGGCGATCAATGCCGAAGCGCTTGGCATGACCCAAAAGGCGCGGATTTCCGAGCATCTGAGCGAGGTGATCCGCGAGGAACTGACCAGCCCCGAGGGCTATCAGAACGCAAAACTTGGCGTCTTCCAACTGCTGAACAATCTCTGAGGCTTTCACTCGCGCAGCGATGCACGTAAGAGGGCGCCATGACCGCGCCCTCTTTGCTTTCCGACCGCCCCCGTGTCCGCCTGAAACCCAAGGCCAATGCCCGCGCCATCCGGCATGGCTTCCCCTGGGTCTATGCCAATGAGCTGGTGACCGACCGCCGAACCAAGAAACTCGCCCCCGGTACCTTGGCGGTGCTGGAGGATGAGGGCCGCGCGCCGCTGGGGCTGGTCTCGGTCAACCCCGCCTCCAAGATCATCTGTCGCATGCTGGATGCCGCGCCTGATGCGGTGCTGGATCAGAACTGGTTTGAGGCGCGCCTCACCCGCGCGTTGGCCCTGCGCGAATGCGTGTTCGATGCGCCGTTCTACCGGCTGGTGCATGCCGAGGCGGACGGGTTCCCCGGCGTGATCATCGACCGGTTCGGCGAGACCTGCGTGATCCAGCCCAACGCCGCCTGGGCCGAAGCGCATCTTGACCTGCTGACCGAGGCGCTGGTTTGCGTGACCGGGGTGCAGACGGTGCTCAAGAACGGCTCGGGCCGGACCCGCGTGCTTGAGGGGCTGGATGATGCCAGTTCGGTGTTGCGCGGGACCGAACCCGCCGCGCCAGTGCCTGTGCCTATGAACGGCGCGACCTATCTGGCGGACCTGACCGGCGGGCAGAAAACCGGGCTGTTTTACGATCAGCGCCCCAACCACGCCTTTGCCGCCCGGCTGGTCCAACCCGGCGCGCGGGTGTTGGATGTGTTTTCTCATGTCGGCGGCTTTGCTTTGGCCATGCTGGCGGGCGGTGCTGGGGACGCGCTGTCGGTTGATGGATCAGCAGCAGCGCTGGCGCTGGCCGGGCAGGGGGCCGAGGCCTCGGGGTTTGTTGACCGTTTCTCCACCCGCCAAGGTGACGCCTTCGAGGTGCTGGCCGCCTTGGGCGAGGGGGGCCGCAGCTTTGACGTGGTGATCTGCGACCCGCCCGCCTTTGCGCCGAACAAGCAGGCGCTTGAGGCCGGGCTGCGCGCCTATGAGCGGGTGGCGCGGCTGGCGGCCCCGCTGATCAAGCCCGGCGGCTATCTGGGGCTATGCTCCTGCTCGCACGCGGCAGACCTGTCGCGCTTCCGCAGCGCCTCGGCGCGCGGCATTGGGCGGGCCGGGCGGCAGGCGCAGCTGATACATACCGGCTTTGCCGGGCCGGACCATCCCCTGATGCCGCAACTGGCCGAAAGCGGCTACCTCAAGGCGCTGTTTTTCCGGCTGTGAGGGCGGTTCTCGACACTTGCGTGATCTTTCCGACGATCATGCGCGAGATGCTGTTGGGCGCGGCGGAGCAGGGGCATTTCGCGCCACAATGGTCGGATCGCATTCTGGAGGAATGGGCGCGCGCAGCGATGCGTTTGGGGCCAGAGGGTGAGGCACAGGCGCGCGCAGAGGCCGCTTTGATGAGCGCCGCATGGCCCAAGGCACGCATCGCCCCGGCACCGGGGCTTGAGGCGCGGCTCTGGCTGCCCGATCCGGCGGATATCCACGTGCTGGCCACGGCGATTGCAGGCTCGGCGGATAGGATCATCACGCTCAACGCCAAGGATTTCCCCCGCAACATCCTGGCCGAAGAAGGGCTGACCCGCATCGACCCCGACGGGCTGCTCTACCAGTTCTGGCTGGAGGACCCGACCAGCATCGAGGCCGTGGGCCGCACGGTTCTGGAAAGGGCGCGGGCGCTGTCGGACGGAGAGTGGCAGATGCGGCCGCTCTTGAAAAAGGCGCGTCTGCCGCGGCTGGCCAAGGCACTTTCCGATATCAGCTGAAAGGCTCAGGCGTCGGTTTTCCAGCGCGCTTCCAGCTTTTCCAGTGCGGCGATGCGGTCCTGGGTCTTGGGATGGCTCATTAGCCAGGCTGGGGCCACGCCCGCACGCTGCTGGGTGAGATCTTCGAGCTTGGTGAACAGCGACTTTTGCGGCGCCACGCCGATCCCGGCCTTGGTCAGCAGGGCGGCGGCATATTCGTCGGCCTCATATTCGTCCGAGCGCGACAGATGCGAGGCCAGAAGGCTGGTCAGCATATTGGCAATCATCGCGCCGACAAAGGGGATGAAGCGGTTCAGTACCATGATCAGCGCGGTGCGCAGGGCGTTCTGGCCCGAGAAATCGATCATCCGCCGTTTCGCATGCCCCAGCGCCACATGGCCCAGTTCATGGGCGATGACGCTGGCCATCTCCTCGGCGCTGACCTCGCCATTGCGGAACTTGCGGTAAAAACCGCGCGTGATGAAGATGCGCCCGTCGGGGGCTGCCAGCCCGTTCACCGGGTCGATCTCGTAGATAAAGACCGGGATACGCTGCAAATCGAGCGCCGCCGCCAGTCGGTCGGTGATCCGCTTGAGCGCGGGATCGGCCAGTTCGGTGGATTTCTGATCCAACTCGCGATGCGTGCGCCAGACCGAGACGCGGTACATCACCAGCGCATAGGCAATCGCCAGAAGGATCGGGGTGAGCTTCAGCATGGGGTAGATATGGGGCACCGCTTGTTTTCAAGCAAGTCAGTTGGTGCAAGATAAAGTGGCAAAGGTAAGATACAAGTAGTCCGATGAAACGGAGCGGGCAGCTATTCAATTCTCTTCGCTTGAGCGGGGAAAACCCCGAACCTTGTGCCTTTGCCTGAGACTACGATTTGGGAACCGGGTGAAAGCGTTCGTCTGAACTCCTCAGAAAAGCCGCAAAGGGAATTTTGAGCAAACGGCAAGCCCTCGACTTTGATTGGCCTCGAGCAATATCTGCTGTTGCCGTCGTCTACATCGCCAACATCGTATTCGACCTCAACTGGGTAGCCAGTAAAAATAGTTGCGATCATTGGTAGACCCGCGGTTACCATCGTGCTCCCGAGCCAATAACCCAAGAAGGGCGCAAACGAGACAACGAGAATTGCCTTTAGTGGCGACGGATCATTGCCGTCCTTTGCAAGGCCTTTGGGAGCTAACCACAGCATGAAACCGCCTGCAGCGATACCTGCAAGCAATGCCACCCAAAAAACCTGAGAAACCCACTCTTGTGTTGGCAAATACTGAAAGCCAACAACGGTTGCTAGTGTCGGTGCTGATCCGAGCAGCAATATCGCAAACAAGAAGATACGAACCCACCTTGGCGGGCGTGTGCTTGGCCGCTTAGTGTTGGAAGAAATTTGCAACTCTCAAGAACCCGATTCCATTCAATCTAAGACGCTTGCAGCTAAGCAAGAAGGATTCGCCGTAAAATATCAATTTTTCAGTATGCTAGCTTCAGGTATCTTATCGGGTTAACTCCCGCATCCCCTGTTCCAGCCCGGCCAGTGTCATCGGCACCATGCGGTTCTCGAAGATTTCCTGAACCATGGTGATGGAATGGGTGTAGCCCCAGTATTTCTCGGGCACCGGGTTGATCCAGAGGTTGGAGGGCCATTGCTCGCGGGCGCGGGCTAGCCAGACCTGTCCGGCCTCCTGATTCCAGTGTTCATTGGCGCCGCCGGGATAGGCGATCTCGTAAGGCGACATGCTGGCATCGCCCACGAAGATGCATTTGTAATCTGACCCGTAGGTGCGCAGCACTTCGTGGGTGGGGATCTGGTCCGTCCAGCGGCGGGAATTGTCGCGCCAGACGCCCTCGTAGAGGCAGTTGTGGAAATAGTAATATTCCAGATGCTTGAACTCGGTGCGGGCGGCGGAGAACAACTCCTCGACCACTTTCACATGCGGGTCCATCGAGCCGCCCACATCGAGAAACAGCACCACCTTGACCGCGTTGTGCCGTTCGGGGCGGGTTTTCACGTCCAGATAGCCATGCTCGGCGGTGGCGCGGATGGTGCCGTCCAGATCGAGCTCATCCGCTGCACCCTCGCGGGCCCAGCGGCGCAGGCGTTTCAGCGCAACCTTGATGTTGCGGGTGCCCAGCTCAACCGTGTCATCGAGGTTTCTGAACTCGCGCTTGTCCCAGACCTTGACCGCGCGCTGGTGGCGGCTTTCCTTCTGGCCGATGCGCACGCCTTCAGGGTTGTAGCCATAGGCGCCAAAGGGCGAGGTGCCGCCCGTGCCGATCCATTTGTTGCCACCCTGATGGCGGCCCTGCTGTTCCTTCAGGCGCTCTTTCAGCGTCTCCATCAGCTTGTCGAAACCGCCAAGCGCCTCGATCTCGGCCTTTTCCTCGGCGCTCAGGTGCTTTTCGGCCATCTTCTCAAGCCAGTCGCCGGGGATATCCACGGCTTCCATGACCTGAGACATGCTGATCTGTTCCAGCCCCTCGAAACTGGTGGCAAAGGCGCGGTCGAACTTGTCGATATTGCGCTCATCCTTCACCATCGAGACGCGGGCGAGGTAATAGAACGCCTCGACATCATAGGTGGCGAGGCCGACCTTCATGCCCTCAAGAAAGGTCAGGTATTCCCGCAGGGACACGGGGATACCAGCGCTGCGCAGGTTTTCGAAGAAGGGCAGGAACATGTCAGCTCAGATCAGGGTACGGTCGATCACTATGGTAAGGATCAGCCCAAGCAGAGCAAAGGCGATTCCGTAGCCAGCCGCATATTGCGCTACGTCAGCTTTCGAGCCATTGCGTTTTTTGGCGGTCCTGCCGCCGATAACGGCCCCGATCAGGGCCATTGCGATTACGATCATGCGTCTCTATCCGCCCAGTCCTTGACGGGGGTTCAGCGCCGCAACCTCTTGCATTCTGGCGCGCACCGCCCAATCCGAGCCGAACCCGTAGCGCGCCCAACCCAGACTGTCCAGCCTGACATCCTCGGCCTTGTCACCTTCGCCCTGCAACTCAAGCGCTTCGGCATCGAGCAGCATCAGGGTCGACAGCAGCGCCGCGTTTTCAGCCCGTTGCGCCACTTGCAATTGTGGGCGGATCTGCTGGCGGGCGTCCTGTGGTTGCCCGTTGGCCAGCGCGTAGGCCGCGGTCTGGGTCACCACATAGGCGGTTTGCAGATCGGTGCCCGGCGTTTGCGACAGGTAATAGAGCGCACTGCGATAATGCTGCTGGGCGGTTTCGGGGTCACCGGCCTGCACCATACGCCCCAGAATATAGTGGCTGAAAGCACGGCGGTGGTCGGTCCAGCCTTGTTGCTGCGCGATCCGTGTAGCCTCGGTCGCGGCCCGTTGGCGCTGCGATTGCGTCGCGCCAGGCCCCAAGGCAGTCTGGGTCGCCTCGATCCAGCTGCGCGGCGTTTTCGAGATCGGGCGCTCGGCCACGCGCACACCGCGCGGGTTCTGCCGTGCGAGGATGCCGGGCAGGGCGGCGGCGACCTCGTCCCGTGTCATGCCGTTGCGCAGCGCAGGATCATAGCTGGCGCGCAGGATCAGCATGTCAAAGCCGGTCAGCACCGTATGCACATTGTCGTCGTTAAAGACCGAGTCGGGCAGCCGGTAGAGATCGTTCAGCGGACCGATGGCCTGGGCCAGTTCCTCATGCAGGCAGTCGCGCACTTCCTGCGGGCTGACATCATTGGGGATAAAAATGCCCAGTTGCGTACGTTCGCGCAGCAGCGCCCAGTTGGTTTCCGGCTTGCGGCGCTTGCGGCGGAAGTCTGCCAGGCTGGAGACATTGGGCACCACGAAACAGGCCGCATGGGGCAGGGCCCGGCGAATCTGGTCACGGCTGACCGCCTCGATGGTGATATTCGCGTCGCTGCCCGAAACCTGCTGGATGTTGATTCCGGCCTCGCGGCGCAATCGCTGCAGCAGTTGCGACAGATCGCTTTGCAGGCTTTCCGGCGGCGCGCCGGTAACGCGCAGGGTGATCGGCTGCTCGAACCGGGTGAAGAGCGGCAGCTCGCGTCCGCTTTCCAGCTCGAAATGCAACGCCAGGAAATCATTCGCGATATTGGTATTGGAGCGGACCGGCGCATGCGGTCGGGTTGCGGCAAAAGATTTCATCGGCGGCAGCGGCGTCGGCGACACCTGCGCCCGGGTGGGCGTATCGCGCACCGAGGATGCGGCGCATCCGGCCAGGACCATAACAAAAGGGAACAATAAACGTTTAAACATAATTACCTTTGGTACTTGATAAATGGCGTAACGCTGCCAACCCGATCATACAACTTTCTTGCGGTTTCGTTAAAGTCCTGTGTCAGCCAGTAGACCGAGGGGCATCCCCGCGCATCCGCTGCGGCATAAACCGCCTCGATCAGGGCGCGTCCGATGCCGGTTCCGCGGCTCTCGGGGCGGGCGTAGAGATCCTGAAGATAACAGACCTCTTCGATCTTCCAGGCATGGCGGTGGAACAGGTAATGGGTCAGCCCGACCAACCGCCCGTCCTGTTCTGCCACCAGACAAGAGAAATCTGCGGGGTCATCCCCCAGCAGACGCGCAAACGTGACGTCATACACCTCGGCCGAAACCGAGCTTTCATAGAAGTCCAGATAGGCTGTCCATAGCTCAGCCCATTCCGACCTGTCGCCGGACCGCAATGCGCGGATCGTCGTCACAGACGCCATGCTACTTCTGCCCCCACTCAGAAGTTAACGATTGAACCAGTTGATCCTCAATCTGACGCGAGGTCAATGGGCGCAAGGGGGGATTCGCGCAAGGCGGGAGTATCACCGAAGACTCGGGAAACAATTACCGCCAATATCGACATTTCGTTTCTTCAAACGCGCGGCTGGACAGGTTTTATCGCTGCCCGCGCGCCATGAAGGCCAGACGTTCGAACAGATGCACATCCTGCTCGTTTTTCAACAGCGCCCCGTGCAGCTTGGGCAGGGCGTTCGCGCCGTCGCGCTTGAGGTCTTCGGGCGTCAGGTCTTCGGCGAGCAGCAGCTTAAGCCAGTCGAGCACTTCGGAGGTCGACGGCTTCTTCTTCAGCCCGACCGTGTCGCGAATCTCGTAGAACTGGGTCAGCGCGGTGGTCAACAGCGCCTCTTTGATGCCGGGGTGGTGCACCTCGACAATCTTGCGCATCGTGGTCTCATCCGGGAAGCGGATGTAGTGAAAGAAGCAGCGGCGCAGGAAGGCGTCGGGCAGTTCCTTTTCATTGTTCGAGGTGATGATCACGATCGGGCGCTGACGTGCCTTGATGGTCGCGCCGGTCTCGTAGACATGGAATTCCATCTTGTCGAGTTCCTGCAAAAGGTCGTTGGGAAACTCGATATCGGCCTTGTCGATCTCGTCGATCAGCAGCACGGTTTTGCGTTCCGACTCAAAGGCCTGCCAAAGCTTGCCCTTCTTGATGTAGTTGCCCACGTCATGCACGCGCTCCTCGCCCAGCTGGCTGTCGCGCAATCGGCTGACCGCGTCATATTCATAGAGACCCTGCTGCGCACGTGTGGTGGATTTGACGTTCCACTCGATCATGTCGAGCCCGAGCGCGCCCGCCACCTGTCGCGCCAGTTCGGTCTTGCCGGTGCCCGGCTCGCCCTTGACCAGCAGCGGGCGTTCCAGGGTCACGGCGGCATTCACTGCAATGGTCAGATCGTCGGTTGCGACATACTCGGCTGTACCCTCGAAACGTGTGGTCATCTCAGTGCTCTCCAAACCGTGGGAAATGTTGAACGGGTATGCGCAGAAAAACGCCCCTTGGCCCTAGCGAGGCACAGGGCGATTTGCAAGCCACGCCGCCGGTTTGCTACGCTGCGTGACACGATCCGGCGCGCCTGTCGCCAGCTTTGCGGTGCAAGTGCAGACCGGGTTCGCTTGCTTCGCCTCTCCGCGCGCGGGGATTGGCGGCAAGCCTGTATTGTTTGTCCAAGTTTGTGACTAATTTCACAGAAAAACAACACTTTGTAATGTAGCATTTCAATTGCAACACGATCCGCGAAATTGGGGGTGTTGAGGTAGCTTTGACTAGTGACAATCTTCTGCGCGTCAGATAAACGCTGCGTCAGAAGGGGCGCCAATGGTCTTGGAACAAAAGACATGACGGACATAGTTGGCCACACCGAGGGAGCCAAGATGAAACAGGAAGTGTTTCTGCCGGAGGATTACCGTCCGGCGGAGGATGAACCATTTATGAATGAGCGTCAGCTCGAATACTTCCGCCGCAAGCTGAACAACTGGAAAAGCGAATTGCTGGCGGGCAGCCGCGATACGATCGAAGGGCTGCAGGACAACACCCGCAACATTCCCGATGTCGCAGACAGGGCAAGCGAAGAAACCGACCGCGCGTTGGAACTGCGTACCCGCGACAGGCAGCGCAAGCTGGTTGCCAAAATCGACTCGGCCCTGCGCCGGATCGACGAGGGCGAATACGGGTATTGCGAAGTGACCGGTGATCCGATCTCGCTGCGCCGTCTGGACGCGCGTCCAATCGCCACCATGAGCCTTGAGTCGCAGGAACGTCACGAGCGCCGCGAGCGGGTCCACCGCGACGACTAACCGCGCCTGACGCGACGAAGAACCAAGCGCCGGGGCCTGTCGCCCCGGCGTTTTTGCGTTAAACGGGCAGCATGAGTATTCGCGATCAGAAAATCGTTGTTGTCGGGGCCGGTATCGGCGGGCTTTCGGCGGCACTTGCCCTGCGTCAGCGCGGTGCCGATGTGACGGTTCTGGAACAGGCCGCCGCGATCAGCGAAGTGGGCGCGGGCCTGCAAATCTCGCCCAATGGTGCGGCGGTGCTGAACGCGCTTGGTCTGGCGGACGATCTGAACGCGGCGGCAGTCAGGGCGCGCGCCGTATCGCTCAGGGATTATCGCCGCCCCGGAGAGGTCCTGCGGCTGGACCTTGGAACCTATGCGCCCGATCTGAGCTATTGCTTTGTGCACCGCGCCGATCTGATCACGATTCTGGCCGATGCGGTGCGCGCCAGCGGTGTGCCGATCCGGTTGCTGCAAAGGCTCGAATCGGTCGATCTGAACGGGCAGGCGGTCTTGCATATGGGCAACGGTGCCCGCATCCGTAGCGATCTGGTGGTGGGTGCGGATGGGCTGCACTCGCGGCTGCGCAGCCATCTCAACCCCGCCAAGCAGCCATTCTTCACCGGGCAGGTGGCCTGGCGCGCCACGGTTCCCAACAGCATCGAGATGCCGCCCGAAGCGCAGCTTTATATGGGGCCGGGGCGGCATCTGGTCTGTTACCCGCTGCGCGATGGCCGCCTCGTCAACATCGTGGCCGTGGAAGAGCGCAAGAACTGGACCGCCGAGGGCTGGAACCATCAGGACAGGCCCGAGACTCTCAGGCGTGCTTTCGCGGAGTTTCGGGGCACCCCCGAGGCGCTTTTGGATCAGGTGTCAGAGGTCAATCTCTGGGGATTGTTCCGGCACAAGGTGGCGGAGCGCTGGCATGGCGCCAACGCGGTGCTTCTGGGCGATGCGGCGCATCCGACGCTGCCATTCCTGGCGCAGGGGGCCAATATGGCGCTCGAAGATGCCTGGGTTCTGGGAGATGAACTGGCGCGTGCGGACAGCCTCGAAAGCGGGCTGGCGCTCTATCAGGCGCGACGGCAGGCCCGCGCTGCTCGGGTGATCGCGGCGGCCAGCGGCAATGCCTGGAAATACCATCTGAGGTTTCCACCCTTGCGCGGGGCGGCACATCTGGCGCTGCATCTGGCCGGTCGTGTTGCGCCCGCGCGCATGGTGGGGCAGTTCGACTGGCTCTACCGGCACGACGTCACGCAAGAGCGCGCCGCCTGATCGGCGTTAATTGTCGAGCGTCACCCAGACCGGCACGTGATCGGAAGGCTTCTCATGGCCTCGCACCGCTGCATCGATCTGGCAATCCGTCATCAGATCGGCGGCTTGCGGGGTGAGCAGAAAATGATCGATGCGAATCCCGTCATTTCGGTTCCAGGCCCCGGCCTGATAGTCCCAGAAGGAATAATGCTCAGGCCCCCGCGTGCGGGCGCGGAAGGCTTCGGTGAAGCCCAGATTCAGAATACGCCGGAATGCGGCACGGCTTTCGGGACGAAACAGCGCATCCTCGCGCCAGGCCTCGGGGCGCTTGGCATCCTCGGCCTGCGGAATGATGTTGTAGTCGCCCGCCATCAGCGCCGGAATCTCCTCGGCCAGCAGGGCCTGCGCGCGGTCGTATAACCGTTCCATCCAGGCGAGCTTGTAGTCGTATTTCGGCCCCGGAACCGGGTTGCCATTGGGCAGGTAGAGCCCGCAGACGCGCAGCGCCTGTTTGCCCACCACCGTCGCCTCGATCCAGCGCGCCTGTTCATCGCTCTCATCGCCGGGCAGGCCCCGGCTGACATCCTCAAGCGGCAGCTTCGACAGGATCGCCACCCCGTTGAAGCTTTTCTGCCCATGGGTTTCGACATTGTAGCCGCGCTCTTCGAAAATCTCGCGGGGGAAGTTCTCGTCGATGGATTTGATTTCCTGCAACAGCACGATATCGGGCTGCGCCTCGTCCAGCCAGCGGGGCAGCGCCTCGGCCCGCGCCTTGATGCCGTTGATGTTGAATGTGGCGATTTTCATGGGCGGGTCTCCGGCTGCCTGTGATGATCTATCGCCCAGATAGAAGGGCGGAGCAAGATCATGGTCGTTGGGAGTTCGCGAGGCTCTGCCTCAAGCGCCCGATACGCTACATCGAGAAACTGGTGCCGCAGCCGCAGGAGGCGGTGGCATTGGGGTTGTCGATCACGAAGCGCGCGCCGATCAGTTCTTCGCTGAAATCAATCACCGCGTTTTCCAGAAACGGCAGCGAGACCGAATCCACCACGACGCGTTCACCTTGCCCTTCGAGCACCAGATCATCATCTGCAGGCGCGTCCAGCGCGATCTCGTATTGAAAACCGGAACAGCCGCCGCCTTCCACTGCCACACGCAGCGCTTGACCCTGATCGGCGGCGCCGATCTCGGCGAGACGCGCAAAGGCGCGGTCTGTGACTTTGGGCGGCAGGTTCATGGGGCCAACTCCGGCGGTTTTCTTATTGGGCGAGGACCAATATAGAAAGCCTTGATGCAGGCGACAAGGACAGGACGTATGGAACGGGCAGGTTTCGCCTCGGATCCCGCAAAAGCGCGGGGCAGGCTGGTAGCGGAAGAAGAAAGCAGTTTTCGGTCATGTTTCCAGCGTGACCGCGACCGGATCATCCACGCCAGCGCCTTTCGGCGGCTGAAACACAAGACTCAGGTCTTTGTCGAACATGAGGGCGACAATTACCGCACAAGGCTGACCCATTCGATCGAGGTGGCGCAGGTGGCCCGTACCATCGCGGGGACTTTGCGGCTGAACCCGGAACTGACCGAGGCGGTGGCGCTGGCCCATGATCTGGGCCACACGCCGTTTGGACATACCGGAGAGGACGCGCTGCATGCGCTGATGGCACCTTATGGCGGGTTCGATCACAACGCCCAAGCCATTCGTATCGTGACCCGGCTGGAACGGCATTATGCGGCGTTTGACGGGTTGAACCTGACCTGGGAAACCCTTGAAGCGATTGCGAAACATAACGGACCGGTGCTGGGCGACCTGCCTTGGGCGCTGGCTGAATGCAATGCGGGTTTCGATCTGGAATTACACACGCATGCCAGTGCCGAGGCGCAGGTGGCGGCGCTTTCCGATGACATTGCCTATAACAATCATGACCTGCATGATGGCTTGCGCGCCGGGCTGTTCAGTGATGCGGATATCGCGCCGCTGCCGATCATCGGCGCCTGTTACGCTGAGGTGGATCAACTCTGGCCGGGGCTGGATGCCAAACGCCGCCGATACGAGGCGCTGCGCCGGGTTTTTGGGGTTATGGTGTCGGATGTGATTGAAACGTCGCGAGCGCGGCTTGCCGCAAGCGGGGCGGAGTCGGTGGAAGAGATTCGGGCACTCGACCATCCCGTGATCGCCTTTTCCGATGCACTCTGGCGTGATCTGAAAGAGATCCGGGCCTTTCTGTTCACGCGGATGTATCGCGCGCCCAGCGTTATGAAGAAGCGCGCGGAAGTCTCGGAAATCGTGGAGGAATTGTTCCCGATTTACCTGAGAGATCCGCATCAGATGCCCAAGGGCTGGCACCCCGAGATCGACGCTGCGCCGGACGAAACGTCACTGGCGCGGATCGTGTCGGATTATGTTTCGGGCATGACCGATCGCTTTGCAGTGCAGGATCATGCGCGCCTGACCGGGGCCGATCCGGCGCGGCTATGAAGCGCAATCCGAAAACCGGTTCCCATTTTTCGGATTGCGCGCCCGCCTATTCGATCCCGATATAGGCCACCGCCCAGACCTGCAGGTTACCAAGCTCTTCGGCCAGCGCCGGGTCTTCGACGGCGGGAAAGATCACTACTGAGGGACCATAACCTCCCAGGGCCAGCGGTTTCTGATCGGCATGGGTGGCAAGGATCGGCTCGAACCTCTCGATCTGTTCCCAGGAGATTTCAGCGCGATAGCCATCCAGCGCAATGGGCACGGCGGTCTTGCCGGTGGCCCCGGCCTGCGCCATCACATCGGCCAATCGCGGGCCACTCATGGCGCGGTTGGCCTCCTGACCGGGCGGGCCAAAGGGTACGGTCAACTCATATTGCTCCATCGCGCCAAGGGCGGCGGCGTCAAAGCCCATCCCGTTGGCATAAGTGATCTCAAGGAACCCGAACAATCCGCCATCCTCTTCCCCGCGCGCGGGCAGGTTGGAACTGGCCAGATCGCCGCCCAGCGTCACCAGAACCGGCCCCTGCGCCTTGGCCATCAAGGGCAGGCAAAGCGCCAGAACCAGTATGATCATGCGTTTCATCGCAAAACTCCCTGTTGTTTTCCGGCAGGCTACAGGGTTGGTCCGCGAATCCAAGCAGGGATCGCCCGCATTGACCTTGGCGGCTTGCGTGGTAAACCGCCCGCAACCAAGAGGACGCAAGTCATGAACCTATTTTCTGAAATCCGCAGCCTCGTGCTGGACGCGCTGGCGCAAATGCAGGCCGAGGGCGCGCTGCCCGGCGATCTGAGCTTTGACAACGTGGCAGTCGAGCCACCGCGCGACGCGGCCCATGGCGATATGGCGACCAACGCGGCGATGGTTCTGGCGAAACCGGCAAAGATGAAGCCGCGTGACATTGCCGAAACACTTGCTGCGAAGCTGGCAGAGGACCCGCGCATCACCAGCGCCGAGGTGGCCGGGCCGGGCTTCCTGAACATGCGGCTGGCCTCCGGCGTCTGGCAGGGCGTGCTGGCGGCTGTGCTGCAGGGTGGGGCGGATTATGGCAAATCCACCATGGGGCAGGGGAAGCGGGTTAATGTCGAATTTGTATCGACCAACCCCACGGGACCGGTCCATGTGGGCCATACGCGCGGCGCAGTATTCGGTGATGCTTTGGCCGGTTTGCTGGGGTATGCGGGCTATGATGTGACGCGAGAGTATTACATCAACGATGGCGGTGCGCAGGTCGATGTCTTGGCGCGTTCTGTCTACCTTAGGTATCTCGAAGCGCATGGAGAGGTTGTTGAATTTCCCGACGGGGCATATCCCGGCGACTATCTGGTCGATGTGGGCAATGCGTTGAAGGACAAGGTCGGTGATGCTTATGTCGGGAAAGGCGAAGAGGTCTGGCTTGAAGACATTAGGAACTTTGCCACCGATGCGATGATGGATCTGATCCGGTCTGATCTGGCATATCTGGGCGTGAAGATGGATGTGTTCTTCTCCGAAAAGTCACTTTACGGGACGGGACGGATTGAGGCTGCACTCGATCGCCTCGATGAAATGGGGCTAATCTATGAGGGCGTGCTGGAACCACCCAAGGGCAAGAAGCCCGAGGATTGGGAGCCGCGCGAGCAGACGCTGTTCAAATCGACCGAACATGGCGATGACGTGGACCGGCCAGTCAAGAAATCCGATGGCAGCTGGACCTATTTCGCGCCTGATATCGCCTATCACTATGACAAGGTGACCCGTGGCTATGACGCGCTGATCGATGTGTTCGGCGCCGATCATGGCGGTTATGTCAAGCGGATGAAGGCGGCGGTCTCGGCGCTGAGCGACGGCAAGGTACCGCTCGATATCAAGCTGACCCAGCTGGTGAAGCTGTGGAAGAATGGCGAGCCCTTCAAGATGTCCAAGCGGGCGGGGAACTTTGTCACTCTGCGCGATGTGGTTGATCAGGTCGGCCCGGATGTGACCCGGTTCGTCATGTTGACCCGCAAGAATGACGCGCCGCTCGATTTCGATTTCGACAAGGTGCTGGAGCAGAGCCGCGAGAACCCGGTGTTCTACGTCCAATACGCCCATGCGCGGGTGATGAGCGTGCTGCGCCGCGCCGCCGAGGCGGACGTGGCGGCGGATGACGCAACCTTGAAGGCCGCCGATCTGAGCAAGATTTCGCATGAGGCTGAGCTGATCGTTGCCAAGAAACTGGCAGAATGGCCACGCCTGGTCGAGATCGCCGCGCGCACCAATGAGCCCCACAGGATCGCCTTCTATCTCTATGAATTGGCTGGGGATTTCCATGCGCTGTGGAACCGGGGCAACGAGTTGCACGAGCTGCGCTTCATCCAGGATGGCGATGTTGCCACAAGCCAGTCGAAAATCGCGCTGGCCCGCGCCGTTTCCGTTGTGATTTCGGCGGGTCTTGGTATTCTTGGCGTCACACCGGTGCAGGAGATGCGGTAAATCAAGCCGCCCAGACCGCCGGTTCGAGGCAGAAACAAGAAAACCTTGATCGCAAAAGGTTTTGCGTGACGGGCAGTGAGGCGGAAATGGCGAGTTACGATGGTGGCGGGCACTATGACCCGCAAGGCCCCCGGTATGACCAATATGGTCAGCAAATCCACTATGACGACTACCCTGAGGCCGACATTGGCCCGGCGGGGCCGTCTCTGGGTGGCAGGCTGAGCCGGATGGCCAGCATGTTGGGGGCGGTCGGCTCGCTGGCGCTGGTCGTGGGGATCGGCGTCTGGGGCGTGAAGCTGGTGGTGCGCGACGTGAGCGGCGTGCCGGTGGTGCGCGCCCTTGAAGGACCGATGCGCATTCAACCAGAAAACCCCGGCGGTGAAACTGCCGATCATCAGGGTCTGGCCGTGAACAACGTGGCCGCGCGCGGCACCGCCGCGCCGCCGCCCGATCGTTTGGTTCTGGCGCCGCGCCCGGTCGATCTGGCCGTAGAGGACGGCCCGATGGGCGAGATCAATCCAAGTCAGGAAGAGGTCGAGACTGCCAAACCGGTCACGGATGGCGCTGTTGCCGCCTTCAAACAGGGCAGCGTTGATGCGCTGGTGGCTGAGCTGACCAAGGATGTACAGCCGATGGTGCAGAATGCGGTTCTGACCGGCGACGTGCCTGATGAACAGCTGGCCGCCATCACCCAGCCCGATCCGCTGCCCGCCATTGATCCTGCTGATCTGGTGGCGCAACTGCCTGATCCGGACCTGCTTGAGGCGCCAGGCGTCAAACGCTCGCCGCGGCCCATCATCCGGCCCGCGCGCGCCGTACCCTCGGGCAACGTTGTCAAGGCCAGCCTCAACGATGCGATCAACGCTGCCGTCGAAAGTGCCGCCGGGCTGGAGGTTGATCCCGCCGAGATCCCGACCGGTACCCGGTTGGCGCAGCTTGGGGCTTTTGAAACGCCCGAAATCGCCCGCTCGGAATGGGATCGGCTGTCGGGTCAGTTCTCGGATTACATGTCCGACAAGCAGCGAGTGGTGCAGAAGGCGACCAGCAACGGGCGCACCTTCTATCGACTGCGCGCCATGGGCTTCAGCGACATGAGCGATGCGCGCCGCTTCTGCGCCACGCTGGGCGCCGAACGGGTCGATTGCATCCCGGTCACCGTCAGGTGAGGTTCGGCGCCACGATCCAGGATGCCGAAGGGCTGCGGCTGACGGCAGAGGAAAAGGCGCTGTTCCGTGACACGAACCCGTTCGGGTTTATCCTGTTCGGGCGCAATATCGACAGTGTCGATCAGGTGCTCGCGCTCTGCGGTGACTTCCGCGAGGCGGTCGGGCGCGATTGTCTCATCACCATCGATCAGGAAGGCGGCCGCGTGCAGCGGCTGCGCCCGCCTTTGGCGCGCGACTGGCTGCCGCCGCTGGACGAGGTGGCGACGGCGGGCGAACGGGCCGAGCGCGCGATGTATCTGCGTTACCGCCTGATTGCACAGGAATTGCGGGCACTTGGCATCGATAGCAACTGCGCGCCGACACTCGATCTGGCCTTTGCAGAAACGCATCCGTTTTTGCGCAACCGTCTCTATGCTGGAGACCCGGCGCAGGTGGCGCGCATCGGGCGCGCGGTGGCGGATGGCTTGCTGGAAGGTGGCGTGTTGCCGGTGATGAAGCACATGCCGGGGCATGGCCGCGCGACGCTCGACACTCATCACGAACTGCCGACGGTGTCGATTGAGACCGACCTGCTGGACAGCAGCGACTTCGCGCCGTTCCGGGCGTTGAACGACCTGCCGATGGGGATGACTGCGCATCTGGTCTTTGACCGGATCGGGCCAGACCCGGCGACCGTGTCTGCGCCGCTGGTTACGTTGATCCGTTCGCAGATCGGCTTTGATGGGCTGCTGATGACAGATGATATCTCGATGAAGGCGCTTAGCGGTTCTGTAGCTGACAAGGCCACCCGCGCGATTGCCGCCGGAGTTGACGTGGTTCTGCATTGCAACGGAACCTTTCAGGATCGCGCCGCCGTGGCACAAGCGGCGGGTGAGATGAGCGCGGTGGCGCAGGCCCGCGCCGAGCGGGCAATGGCGCAGCGCAAAGACCCGCAACCGCTTGACATCGAGGCCGCCGAGGCGGAACACTCCCGCCTCATTGGCGGGCAGGGCTATGGTGGATAATTTCAGCTCCGAAGATCCGATTTCAGTTGCCGACCGGCTGGCCGCCGAGGCGCTGATCGTTGACGTCGACGGGTTCGAGGGCCCGCTGGACGTGCTGCTGACCCTGTCGCGCACGCAAAAGGTGGATTTGCGCAAGATCTCGGTGCTGGAACTGGCGCATCAATATCTGACCTTTGTCGAACGCGCCAAGCAGCTGCGCATCGAACTGGCCGCCGATTACCTGGTCATGGCCGCGTGGCTGGCCTTTCTCAAATCCCGCCTGCTGCTGCCGCCCGATCCCGAGGATGAGGGGCCATCGGGCGAAGAACTGGCTGCACATCTGGCCTTTCAGCTGGAACGGCTGCAGGCGATGCGTGACGTGGCGGCGCGGCTGATGGCGCGCGACCAGTTGGGGCGCGATTTTTTTCGCCGCGGGCAGGGCGAGGATGTGACCCGGCTCAGGACCGTGACCTATTCGGCGACGCTGCTGGACCTGATGCAGGGCTATGCCCGCATCCGCACCCGCGACGAATTCCGCCCCTTCGTTATGGACCGCGAGGCGGTCTTTACCATGGAGCAGGCGCTTGACCGGATGCGCGGGCTGATCGGGTTTGCCGGAAGCTGGACCGAGATGGCCAGCTATTTGCCCGAAGGCTGGGAAATGGACCCGATGCGCCGCCGTTCGGCCACCGCCTCGACCTTTGCGGCCTCGCTGGAGCTGGTCAAGGAAGGCCATCTGGAAATCCGCCAGAGCGACACATTCGCGCCGATCCATCTGCGCAAGAGGACAGAAACACGTGACTGAAGACCCCCAGGACGCCCCGGCAGAAAGCCTGTTTGACGCGCCGCCCATGGCAGAACAGGAGCGCATGGTCGAGGCAGTGCTGTTTGCCAGCCCCGATCCGGTCAGCGTGCGCGATCTGGAAGCCCGCATGCCCCATGGCAGCAACGCGAGCCAGGCGCTGGAGCTGCTGCGCAAACGCTATGAGGGGCGCGGTGTGCGCGTGGTGCAGGTGGGCGAGGCCTGGGCCATTCGCACCGCGCCCGATCTTGGTTTTCTGATGCAGAAGGAAACGGTCGAGACCCGCAAGCTGAGTCGGGCCGCGATCGAAACACTTGCGATCATTGCCTATCACCAGCCCTGCACGCGGGCCGAGATCGAAGAGATCAGGGGCGTGTCGGTGTCGCGCGGCACCATCGACCAGTTGCTGGAGATGGAGTGGATTCGTCTGGGCCGCCGCCGCATGACGCCAGGCCGCCCGGTGACCTTTGTCGTGACCCCGGAATTCCTCGACCATTTCGGGCTGGAAAGCGCCCGCGATCTGCCGGGCCTGAAGGAATTGCGCGCGGCTGGCTTGCTGGAAAATCGCCCCCCACCGGGCGCTATGCCGCTGAGCGAAGGGCCAGGCGAGGACGCCGAAGACGAGGATCAGAGCGAACTCTTCGAGGAAGAGTGAACAGGCAAGCCCTGAAATCGGCGCAATCAGGCGCTATCTTGCAGGGTGAGGTACAGCAGAGAGGCAAGGCTGATGAATGTTGAACGATTGCTGAACATGATCATCCGCAGGGTGATGCGACGGGTCGTGTTCAAAGGCGTTGATGCCGGGATCGATGCCGTGGCGCGCAGGGGCAAACCCGGCGATGCGCAGGGGCGCCAACCGGCGAACCCGGAGATTTCGCGCCAGCAAAAGGACACCGCCCGCAAGGCTAAGAAAGCGGCGCGGATGAGCGCGCGGATGACAAAATTCTGATAGATCAGCAGATTAGGTGGCCGTTTTGAAGTGTTTTGACAGCTTCAGCCCCTGACCTTGGTAGTTCGAGCTGATACCCGCGCCATAAAGCTGCGAGGGTGTCTCCGCCATGCGCTCATAGACCAGACGGCCCACGACCTGCCCATGCTCCAGCACAAAAGGCGCCTCGTGGCAGCGCACTTCCAGCACGCCGCGCGAGCCTGACCCACCTGCGGCGGCATGGCCGAAACCGGGATCGAAGAACCCGGCATAATGCACCCGGAACTCGCCAACCATCGCCAGATAGGGGGCCATCTCGGCGGCGTAGTCGGGCGGGATATGCACCGCCTCGCGGCTCACCAGAATGTAGAACGCGCCGGGATCGAGGATGATGCGCCCATCGCTGCTGCGCACTTCCTCCCAGTATTCCGCTGGGTCATAGGCACCGATCCGATCCAGATCGATCACGCCGGTATGCGGTTTGGCGCGGTAACCGACCAGATCGGTGTCGGGCAGGCGCAAATCGACGGAAAATCCCAAACCGTCCTGAATCACGGCCTCACCGTCGACCAGAGGGGTTTCGCCATGTAGCTCCCGCAACTGATCGTCGCTCAGTACCGCCTGACCGGTGCGAAAGCGGATCTGGTTGAGGCGCATGCCGGGCCGCACCAGCACCGAAAACGAGCGCGGGCAGATCTCGGCATATAATGGCCCGGTATAGCCTGCGGGCACGCGGTCGAACTCGGTGCCGCCATCGGTGATCGTGCGGGTCAGCAGATCGAGCCGCCCGGTCGAGCTTTTGGCATTGGCCACGGCGCTGATATCGGCGGGCAGGGCCAGCGATTCCATCAGCGGCACCAGATAGACGCAGCCCTTTTCCAGAACCGCACCCTGGCTCAGGTCGATCTGGTGCATCTCGAATTCAGAGAGCCGTTCAGCCACCGTGTTACCCTCACCCGCAAGAAACGAGGCGCGGACGCGGTAAGCCACTGTTCCCAAGCGCAAATCAAGGCTGGCGGGCTGAATCTGCCCCTCGGGCATAGGCGCGGGCGCAATGATCTCGCCTGCGGCGATCATCGCTTCGATCTGCTGGTTCGGGCAAACACCGGTCATACAAAACTGCTCCATTCCCTATGGGGCCGGAGTGCAGTCTTGCAGCGAGGGTATGAATTGGTCGGGCTAGCAGGACTCGAACCTGCGACCTTCCGTCCCCCAGACGGACGCGCTACCAGGCTGCGCCATAGCCCGACTTTGAGGTGTTCATAAAGGTTTTGCGGGCGGGGGCAAGAGGAAATCATTGCCTTTTTCTTATCCGTCTCAGCGCGATGCCTGCCGGTCGATCCAGCCCTTCAGATCCCGCGCGAGCGCGGCGGCCGCAGGCAGGTCATCGGGCGCAAAGCGCGAGACGAGCGCGAGTTTCGACAACGGCCCTGGCGCGCAGGGCAGGGCGCTTTCATCGGGCGGGTCGGGACGGTCGACCAAGAGCGGCACGGGACCAGCGGCCGCAGTATGTGAGGCCGATTCGGCGGTTTCTGGCGTGGTCTCGGGGGTGTCTTCTGTCGGGGCAGGCTTGGCGGGAGCCTCTGGCAGGTCCATGTCGATCTGGGTTGTGATGGGCCGCGCATCGATCGGGGGTTCCTGAAACCGGATGACATTCCCGCCATCGCTCACATCGTCGGTGGCGCCGTCTTCCAGACCTCGCGAAAACCCCTGAACATGGGCAACACCCTGTTCGCGCAGCAGCTTCTGGAGGCCCTTGATGGTCATGCCGTCATCGTGGAGCAGGCGCTTGATCCCACCCAGCAGCAGCATATCGGCGGGCCTGTAATAGCGTCGACCGCCGGCGCGTTTGACCGGCTTCACCTGCGTGAACTTGCTTTCCCAGAACCGCAGCACATGGGCTTGCACACCCAGCCAGTCCGCAACTTCACTGATGGTGCGAAACGCGTCACGAGACTTTGCCATAAGGAAAGGGTCCTAGGTTTTGCGGTTGCCGTCGGCGACCCGGTCTTTCATCAGATGCGAGGGACGGAAGGTCAGAACACGGCGCGGCTGGATCGGAACCTCTTCGCCGGTTTTTGGATTACGCCCAATCCGGGCCGATTTGTCGCGCACGCTGAACGTGCCAAAGGACGAAATCTTGACCTGTTCGCCGCGCACCAGAGCGTCTGACATGTGGTTGAGAAGGCTCTCGACCAGTTGCGCACTTTCGTTGCGCGACAATCCAACTTCGCGGAAAACGGCTTCGCTCAAATCCATTCTGGTTAAAGTCTTGTCGCCCATGCTGATCCCCTTGTTATTGCGCGAGCATAGGGTGCAGGGTTTTTCCCTGTCAATATCAATGAAATTCAATCGTTTGGCTTGGCTGGTTTGTGCCGGATCACCAGCGCAGCACAACCGCACCCCAGGCCAGACCACCGCCGATGGCCTCGGTCACGATCAGGTCGCCCTGTTTGATC
Source organism: Ruegeria jejuensis (assembly GCF_041537905.1). NCBI lineage: Bacteria > Pseudomonadati > Pseudomonadota > Alphaproteobacteria > Rhodobacterales > Roseobacteraceae > Ruegeria > Ruegeria jejuensis. The sequence goes on from NZ_JBGRUO010000012.1 coordinate 96,078, forward strand.
TGGCCGCGCGCCTTGCCCACCGACATGGCCAGCGGGATTGAGGCGGCGGATGTATTGCCGTGATCCTGCACCGTGACGACCACATTATCCATCGGCAGGCCCATTTTCTTGGCCGTGCCCTGAATGATGCGGATATTGGCCTGATGCGGCACGATCCAGTCGACATCCGCATTTGCCAGCCCTGCCTTTTCCAGTGCCGTCTCGGCGGCAGTGGTCAGCTTTTCAACTGCATGACGGAAGACCTGATTGCCCTGCATGCGCAATTGCCCGGTGGTCTGTGTCGATACCCCGCCATCCACATAGAGCAGGTCCTTGAACCGGCCATCGGAATTCAGGTCCACCGACAGGATGCCGCGATCGGCATTGGTGCCGGATTCGTCCTGGTATTCCAGTACCAAGGCACCAGCACCGTCGCCGAACAGCACACAGGTGGAGCGGTCGGTCCAGTCCATGATCCGCGAAAACGTCTCGGCCCCGATCACCAGGACACGCCTGGCCTGACCGGACAGGATCAGGGCGTTCGCGTTGCACAGCGCATAAACGAACCCGGCACAAACCGCCTGTATGTCGAAGGCAAAGCCGCGCGTCATGCCGATCTTGGACTGCACCATGGTGGCCGCAGAGGGAAAGGTCAGGTCCGGTGTCGAGGTGGCGACGATGATCGCGTCGATATCGTCTGACTCCAGCCCGGCATCCGCCAGCGCCGCGCGGGCAGCGTTTGACGCCAGATCCGAGGTGGTCTCGCCCTCGGCGGCGAAATGCCGTCGTTCAATGCCGGACCGGGTCCGAATCCATTCATCGGTCGTGTCCAGTGTCGCCTCGAACTCGGCATTTGGAACGATGCGCTCGGGCAAATAGTGTCCAATGCCTTTGACGACTGCACGGCCTGTCATGGGTCACCTGTGTATTTGTTATTGATCTGCCGCCTCATTGGCGTGAGCGGCATCTTGAGTAAGCTCGCCGGTGGATGCAACCCGTGCCGCCAGTTTTTCCGTAAACCCGGACTGCGCAAGGGTGAAGGCAAGTTTGATCGCTGCCGACACACCGGTGTCATCGGCCGAGCCATGGGATTTGATAACCGTGCCGTTCAGCCCGAGGAACACGCCGCCATTGACCCGGCGTGGGTCGATCCGCTTTTTCAGACGGTTGAGCGAGGTGATCGCCAGAACCGAGGCCAGCCGCGACAGGAACGAATATTCGAACGCTTCACGCAGTAGCCCGCCGACCATGCTGGCAGTACCTTCGCCGGTCTTGATCGCCACATTACCGGTGAACCCGTCGGTGACGATCACATCAGCCACGTTGCCGGTGATATCGCTGCCCTCGACGAAACCGGCGAAGTCGAAATTGGAACGCTCGGCGAAATCGGAAATCAGCGCATGCGCCTCTTTCAACTCGGCGCGGCCCTTGTGTTCTTCGGTGCCCACATTCAGCAGCCCGATGCGGGGGCGGGGCAGTTCCATGCCGTTGCGCGCATATGAGGCACCCATCAGCGCGTATTGCAGCAGATCGCGGGCATCGGCCCGGATATCGGCGCCGACATCCAGCATCACGTTGAACCGTTGCGGATTGCTGGAGGGGAACAGGATCGCGATGGCGGGCCGGTTCACGCCCGGCAGTTTGCGCAATCGCATCATGCTCAGCGCCATCAGCGCGCCGGTATTGCCGCAGGACACAGCGCCGGAGGCTTCGCCATTGCGTACCGAATCCAGCGCCGACCACATCGAGGTCTGTTTGCCGCCGCGCACAACCTGGCTGGGTTTGTCGTCCATGGTGACGACGTCCTGCGCATCACGAAATTCGACGCGACCTTCAAGGCCGCGCCGTTTCGCAACAAGTTTGCGCAGAGTGTCTTCCGGACCGTGCAGGATGAACCCGATATCGGGGTTCTTTTCTGCCGACTTGGCGATTCCCGCCACGACGACCGAAGGACCGGCATCACCGCCCATCGCATCAACCGAGATGATGATCCGCCCCTGCGTTGATCCGGGGGCTGATCCGGTTTGATCGGGCTGTGCCGTCATGCTTCAGTCTGCGACCATTCAGGCCGCGTCTTCGTCCAGATCGATCTCGTCGGCCTGAGCGACAACCTCGCGGTCGTCATAGTGGCCGCAGGACGGGCACACGTGATGCGGACGGCGCAATTCGCCGCAATTGCCGCACTCGTTCGGGTTTGCAGCAACCAGTGCATCGTGCGCGCGGCGATTGTTGCGGCGCGACTTGGATACTTTATTCTGTTGGACAGCCATTGTCTCAACCTTTGTCTCGCTAAGGGCCGCGGTCAGTGCCGGAGGGCCGGTTATTGTCTACGTTTCTCTTGGTGTGACGCGCGTGTAGGGCGTTGCCCCCGCATTGTCCAACCTTAAATCCGATGAGCGCGCGAAAATACTGCGAATCTCGCCATGTTCAAGCGGTTTTTCTGGTCGCTCCCTATGACATGCCAAAGCGGTGTTGTCATGGTTCTTTTTTGAGTGCATCGCGCAAATCTGCCAGTCCTGCAAAGGGTTTGGCATCCTCGTCGCGCATCGGCGTCTTGCCCGGCTCGGTAAAGACCATCTCGCCGGAGTCAGCCCCATCGCTGCGGGGATAGAGCGGCAACGCCAACGCCAGCGACTCGATCATGATCCGCGACAGGTTCAACTCCGGGGGTAGCGCTTCGGTCTCGTCATCTTCGGGCATTTCGACCTCGGAGGCTTCGGGTTCCTGCCAATCCGCAAGGAACAGCCGGCGCACCGGGATGTCGATCCGGGTGGTCACCGGGTCCAGCGTGACGATACAGGGCTGCACGACAGTGGCGCCCAGCTTGGCCTTGAGACGCCAGTCCTTGCGCCCCTCAGCGCTCACCTCGCCGGAAAAATCCAGCTTTCGCAGGCCCAGCAACTCCAGCTCATCTGCGATCTGCGACAGCTCGGGGGCTGCGGGGCGCAGATGGAATTGGGTGGCGCTGTTCTGGGGCAGGTCGGCGACCCGCAACACATCCTCTTTGGGCATGACAGGACTTTCGTTGGTTGAACCACTTGGCCGGTTTATGTAATCGGGATAGAAGGCGCGCACAGCCAAGGCAAGGGGGCCGGGATGATTGAAGCCGCAAAGCTGCCAGGACAGAAGATGTCCCGCATCGTAATGATGGGGGTTTTCGCGCTGTGCCTGTCCGCCTGCGCCGAGATCTATCGCAATCACGGCTATGTCCCGCCCGCCGAAGACCTGTCGAAAGTGACCGTCGGCGTCGACACGCGCGACAGCGTGATCGAATCGATCGGCGCGCCAACGGCCTCTGGTGTATTGGAAGATAGCGGGTTCTACTATGTGCAGACCCGGTTCCGGCATTACGGCGCGCGGGCTCCTGAGATCGTGTCGCGCGAACTGGTGGCGATCAGTTTCGACAACTCGGGCGTTGTTCGCAATATCGAACGCTTCGGTCTGGAGCAGGGCCAAGTCGTCACATTGCAGCGCCGGGTGACCGAATCGAGTCTTGAGGACAAGACCTTCCTGCGGCAGTTGCTGGGCAACTTGGGCAATTTCGATCCGGGCACAGTGCTTCCGACAGGGGAATAATCTGGTCCGCGTCAGACTTGTGTCATACTTTGCGTGATAGTGACCGACCCATCAGGAAGTCATACAGCACTGCGGAGGGCGCGATCATGGCGCAGGTGATGCTGAACAACGGGCGCTACCGGGCGCGGCTTGCGACCTGCGGGGCGGATATCGCCGCCGCGCAAGGCTTGCGCACCCGGGCCTTTGCCACTGAAACTACCGATCGCGATTCCTATGACCACCTGTGCCAGCACGTATTGGTCGAGGATATGCGCGCGGACAATCATCTGGTCTGCTGTTTCCGGCTGTTCGATATGCAGGGCGGGGCGGAGATTGGGCGCAGCTATTCGGCGCAGTTCTATGAATTGTCGGCCCTGAAGGCGTTTGAGGGGCGGATGGTGGAAATGGGCCGGTTCTGCATCGCCCCGGACTATAGCGATCCCGATATCCTGCGTACGGCCTGGGGCGCGATGACGACCTATGTGGATGAAAACGGTATCGAGTTGCTGTTTGGCTGTTCCTCCTTTGCCGGGACCGAGACCGAGGCCTATCTGGATGCCTTTGCGATGCTGAAGCACCGCCATCTGGCCCCCAAGCGCTGGCTGCCGCGGGTCAAGGCACCCGATGTGTTCCGCTTTGCCGCGCGCCTGCGCCGCAAACCCGATTCGAAAAAGGCGATGCTGCGGATGCCGCCTTTGCTGCGCAGCTATCTGGCGATGGGCGGCTGGGTCAGCGATCATGCGGTGGTGGACCGAGACCTGAACACGCTGCACGTGTTCACCGGTCTGGAAATCTGCGCGATCCCCCCGGCGCGCAAACGGCTGCTGCGCATGATTGCCGGCTGAACCTGCGCACTCGGCACAACAGGACGCGGGACGTTGACGCGCTGAGCCAGCCGGTTTAGCTGGCGGGCATGGCACGTATTCCTCTTTTGCAGATGTCCGGTATCTCGCTGACCTTCGGTGGTGATCCCGTGTTTTCGGGACTTGATCTGGTGGTACAGCCGGGCGATCGGGTGGCGCTGGTGGGGCGCAACGGGTCGGGCAAATCCACCCTGATGAAGGTGATGGCGGGGCTGGTCGAGGCCGATGCGGGCGATATCACCATCCCGCCGGGCAAATCCGTCGGCTACATGGAGCAGGACCCGGATATGGCGGGGTTTGCGACTTTGGGCGATTATGCCTCCAGCGGGCTGGAGCCGGGCGAGTTGTACAAGGTTGAACGCGCGGGCGAGGGGCTGAAGTTCGACCCCGACCGCCCCGTCGACACCGCCTCGGGCGGGGAACGTCGCCGTGCGGCGCTGGCTAAATTGATGGCCGAGGCGCCCGATCTGATGCTGCTTGATGAGCCGACCAATCATCTCGACATTCAGGCCATTGGCTGGCTGGAACGGGAACTGTCCGGCACCCGCGCGGGCTTTGTCCTGATCTCGCATGACCGGGCGTTTCTGCGTGCGCTGACCCGCGCAACCCTTTGGATCGACAGAGGAATGGTGCGGCGGCAGGAGAAAGGGTTCGACGTGTTCGAGGCCTGGCGCGACAAGGTCTGGGAAGAAGAAGACAGCGCGCGTCACAAGATGAATCGCCTGATCAAATCCGAAAGCCGCTGGGCCGTCGAAGGCATCAGCGCCCGGCGTACCCGCAATCAGGGCCGGGTGCGCGCGTTGCAGGCGCTGCGCGCCGAACGCTCGGCGCAGATACGCCGTCAGGGCGCGGCGGCGATGGCGCTGGAGGCGGGGCCGAAATCGGGCCGCAAGGTGATCGAGGCACAGGGGATCGCCAAAAGTTTCGACGGCCAGACCATCCTGCGCGATTTCGATCTGCTGGTGCAGCGCGGCGACCGGGTGGCTTTTGTCGGACCCAATGGCGTGGGCAAGACCACCTTGCTGAAAATGCTGCTGGGGCAGGTCACACCAGACGCCGGGCAGATCAAGCAGGGCACCAATCTGGAGGTCGCCGTGTTCGATCAGGCCCGCGCGCAGCTCGACCCGGACATGACGCTCTGGGACAGTCTGACAGGCGATCCATCAATGCGGGTCTCGGGCAAGGCCGATCAGGTCATGGTGCGCGGCACGCCGAAACATGTGGTGGGTTACCTCAAGGAGTTTCTCTTTGACGACCGGCAGGCCCGCGCGCCGGTGCGCTCGCTGTCGGGGGGCGAAAAGGCACGGCTGCTCCTGGCCAGGCTGATGGCGCAAAGCTCGAACGTTCTGGTGCTGGACGAACCAACCAACGATCTGGATGTGGAAACGCTCGACCTGCTGCAGGAACTCTTGGACGATTACGACGGCACCGTGTTGCTGGTCAGCCACGACCGCGACTTTCTGGACCGCATCGCCACCACCACCATTGCGATGGAGGGCGACGGGCGCGCCACCGCCTATGCGGGCGGGTGGAGCGACTATCAGGCACAGCGAGTACCGGATACGCGCCCCACGAGTGACGCAGCAAAAAGCGCAAAACCCAAACCCAAAGCGACTCCGAAACCCAAAACGGGCCTGTCCTTTGCCGAAAAGCACCGCCTGGAAAACCTGCCCGCCGAGATCGAGCGGCTGGAGGCGGAGATCGGCAAGCTGGAGGAGCTGCTGGCGGACCCCGCGCTTTATACCAGCGAACCGGTCAAGTTTCAGAAAGCCACGCAAGCCCTTGTGGAACGTCAGGAAAAACTCTCTGCCGCCGAAGAGGAGTGGCTGTTGCTCGAAGAAAGAGCTGAGGGCTAGCTTTGGAAAGTCTGATGCGTTCGTACAATACGTCAAAACTGATCCGGCAAGAGTACAGTGGGCCTGTTGTTAAGGTCCGCGTTGAGCCCAAATAGACGTTGCCGAGAATGGGGGGACAAAGGTAACCGTTCCACCAACGTCAAGAGTTGTTGCTGTGGGGTGTTCGATTTTGCTTCTTCGTTTTTGGGATATGTTCCACCGTCTTTGCGGGGAGTCATGGACGGACGTTAAGCTTGCTGATGGCATTGAAATGCGTCTTGTTTTTAGCCGCGAAGGTAGCGCAAAGACAGTCGTTCTGAGACATGGAAAAACGTACAAAAGGTCTTCGATTGCTGACACCAGAGGTTCTTTAAGCCTTAGCCTCGTAAACGGCACATGGTCGCAAGTTGTGCAATTCGCGAGATCAAAAGGTGAAGCGCCCTATTTGTTAGACTTTTATTTTGATCGGAAGCGAGACAGAGTCTTCTACTCTCTTGATGGCGAAACATTCTCGGTACCGCGCGACTCAATTAAGGAAGTCGACGTGCAAATTTCGAGAATTAAGGAGGCACATAGCAGCAAGTGAGTGACGTCACGAAAGACAGCTTTTGTCCGCCGAGCCGCCATCGGGCCAGAAACGTAAAGCGTTTGTTTCAAGATTTGCTGACAATCCTGATAGGGCAGGTTTAAGACAGTCGCCCGTTTTGAGCCAAAGATGCGTGTTGGTTCGAACTAGCGTACCTGTGCCGGATTGCCCATAACGGTCTGGTTGGGCGCGACATCCCGCGTCACGACGCTGCCTGCGCCGACAATGGCGTTTTCGCCGATACTCACGCCGGGCAAGATGATCGCGCCGCCGCCGATCCACACATTGTCGCCCAGCGTGACGGGCAGGGCGATCTCCAGGCCCTTGGCGCGTTCGATCGGGTCCTTGGCATGTTGCGCGCAATAGATCTGCACTGCCGGCCCCAGCATCGTGCCAGCCCCGATGCGCACCGGTGCGGAATCGAGGATGACGCAGCCCGCATTCAGATAGCACAGATCACCCAGCGACAGGTTGACCCCGTAGGAGCAGTGAAACGGGGCCTCGATCACGCAGTTCTGCCCGACATGAGCAAAAAGCTCTGCCAGTTGCGACCCCATGGGTCCACGGGTATCGGGCGGCAGAGTGTTGTGCTGATACACGGCGTTGCGGGCACGCTGGCGCATCATCTCCAACTCGTGATCGAGGCAGCTATACCACTCCCCCGTCAGCATTTTCGCTTTCTGGGACATGGGCCAAGCGTTACCGCATCCGCAAGGCTCCGTCGAGGCGGATGACCTCGCCGTTCAGGTAGCCCATCTCGACGATGAACGCCGCCATCCGCCCGAACTCCGCGGGATCGCCCAGCCGGGCCGGGTTGGGGACATCCGCGGCCAGTTGTTGCTGCACCTCTTCGGGCAAGCCCGCCAGCATTGGCGTCATGAAGATTCCGGGTGCGATGGCCATCACGCGGATGCCCGACGCGGCCAGATCGCGCGCCATCGGCAGGGTCATGCCCACGATCCCTCCCTTGGAGGCCGCATACGCCGCTTGCCCCTTCTGCCCGTCAAAAGCCGCGATCGAGGCGGTGTTGATGATCACCCCGCGCGCGCCGTCAGGTTCGGGGTCGTTCTTGGCCATCTCGGCCGCGGCCAGGCGCGAGACATTGAACGAGCCGACAAGATTGATGTCGAGCGTCCGCTGAAACGGTTCCAACCCGTGCGGGCCGTCTTTGCCGATGGTTTTCATCCCCACGGCAATGCCTGCACAATTCACGCAGGCGGTGATCTTTCCCATCCGCTCCAGCGCGACGGCAATGGCGTCTGCAACCGAGGCTTCGTCGGTCACATCGGTCTGCACGAAATGCCCGCCGATCTCTTCGGCAACGCGCGGGCCGCGTTCGCCGTCCCGGTCCAATAGAGTGACCTGCGCGCCCTGCGTGGCGAAGTGGCGCGCGGTCGCTTCTCCCAGCCCCGAGGCGCCTCCGGTCACGATCGCGGCTGTATCGGGCAGTTGCATGGCAAGGCTCCATTATTTGAACACATGTTCAAATAGCCGGGAAGCCGGTGCCCTGTCCAGTGTTGGATGATGCCGGCGTCAGACGACAGACAGGCAAGAGCAGTTGGACAGCTTTCCGATGCGCTGCGTGGTGCTGCCCTGAACCAGCGCCTGCAAGTTGCCCAACCCGCGCCGACCGGTGACAATCAGGTCCGCGCCCGCGCTTTCGGCGCAGTGCACGATCTGCTCGGCCGGATCGCCGCGATCGGTATGGGTTTCGGCGATCTCGATGCCTTTTTCCGCGGCGATCGCCTTACCCGCGTCTACGATCTTGTCGGCGGCTTGTTTGACCTCAACCTCGGTCGGCATGGTTGTCACCGCGTGATAGCCCATCGTCGCGCCAAGGGCGAAGGCTACGGTCTGCGGCTGCGGCGTATGGACAAGAGTGATACTGGCGCCGAATTTCCCGGCCAACTCACAGGCCACGCGCATGGCACGGTCCGATGGTTCCGATCCGTCGAGGCCTACAACGATTTTCTCAAACATTGGTACCCTCCTCTTTGGTTCATGCCGCAATGATGGGGCAGGCAGAGCGCCCGCCCCATGACATGGATCAACAGAAGGGTGCCTACGTCGCGTCAGACGTCCAGTTTCACCAGGGCGTGGCGCTTCTTGCCCGCGCTCAGCTTGATCGGCGCGGCCAGCGCGCCCGCGTCGATCATCAGCCCGGCATCGGTCAGCGGCGCGTCATCCAGCTTGGCGCCGTTCTCAGAAATCAGGCGCTTGGCCTCCTTGCCGGATTTGGCGAGGCCGGATTTCACGATCAACTGCACGATGGACATGCCGTCGCCCAGATCAGCCGCGCTCAGCGTCAGGGTGGGCAGGTCGCCGCCCACGCCACCCTTTTCGAACACCTCGCGGGCAGTGGCTTCGGCCTTGGCGGCGGCTTCGGACCCGTGCAGCAGGGTGGTGACTTCATTGGCGAGGCGTATCTTGGCCTCGTTGATCTCGGAGCCTGCCAGCGCGCCCAGACGGTCGCACTCATCCACCGGCAACTCGGTATAGAGCTTCAGGAACCGGCCCACATCCGCGTCGGTGGTGTTGCGCCAGAACTGCCAGAACTCATAAGCGGACAGCATGTCGCCGTTCAGCCAGATCGCGCCGGATTGCGATTTGCCCATCTTCTTGCCGTCGCTGGTGGTCAGCAGCGGTGAGGTCAGGCCATAGACTTCGCCCTCGATCACCCGGCGGGTCAGGTCGATGCCGTTGACGATATTGCCCCACTGGTCGCTGCCGCCCATCTGCAACACGCAGCCATAGCGGCGGTTCAGCTCAAGGAAGTCATAAGCCTGCAGGATCATGTAGTTGAATTCGAGGAAGGACAGCGACTGCTCGCGATCCAGCCGCGATTTCACCGATTCGAAGCTGAGCATCCGGTTGACCGAGAAATGCCGCCCGATATCGCGCAGAAAGTCGAGATAGTTCAGATCGTCCAGCCATTCGGCATTGTTCAGCATCAGCGCCGCGTTTTCCGCGCCGCTGTCATAATCGATATAGGCCGAGAACACTTTCCTGATCCCGGCGATATTGGCGTCGATCTGTTCGGGGCCCAGCAGTGGGCGCTCATCCGCGCGGAAAGACGGATCGCCGACCTTGGTGGTGCCGCCTCCCATCAGCGTGATCGGCCTGTGCCCGGTCTTTTGCAGCCAGCGCAGCATCATGATCTGGATCAGCGATCCCACATGCAGCGACTTGGCGGTGGCATCGAATCCGATATACCCGGGCTGGCACCCTTTGATCAGAGCCTCATCAAGGCCCTGATAATCGGTGCAGTCGGCGAGAAAGCCACGCTCCATCATCACTGCGATGAAATCCGATTTGGGGTGGTAGGTCATGTCTTGCCTCGGGGTTGAATTGCGAGGCAGGTTATAGGCGGCAGGAATGAGAAGGAAAAGGCCATGAATAGGGCCATTGCGCGGGCAGGCACGGTAAAAGCGCTGGGGGCGATGTCGGGCACCTCGCTGGACGGGGTGGATACGGCTGTGATCGAAACCGACGGGCTGACGATCGCGGGCTTTGGCGAGACCGGCTACCAGAGCTATTCCGAGGCGGACCGCGCCACGTTGCGCGCCGGGCTGGGTCAGTGGCATGGCGAGGCGGTCGAGGCGGCGGGCGATCTGGTGACCGAGGCGCATCGCAAGGCGCTTTCGGGATATGAGGGCATCGACCTGATCGGTTTTCACGGCCAGACGCTCAGCCACGAACCGCGCGGGCGCGGCACCTTGCAGGTGGGCGATGGCGCGGCGCTGGCGCATGCGCTGGGGGTGCCCGTGGTCTGGGATTTCCGCTCGGATGACATACGACTTGGTGGCGAGGGGGCGCCCTTGGCGCCGTTTTTTCATTTTGCTTGCGCCAAATGGGCGGAGCTGCGTGAGCCGCTCTGCTTTCTCAACCTCGGTGGGGTGGGCAACCTGACCTATGTCGATCCGAGTTTTGACCGACCCGAAGATGCAGGCGCGCTGCTGGCTTTTGACACCGGGCCAGCCAACGCGCCGATTGACGATCTGGTGCAGGCGCGGCTGGGCCTGCCTATGGATCGCGACGGCGCGCTTGCGCGCAAGGGCAGTGTGGAAACCGGCGCGCTGGAGCTGTTTCTGGCCGAGCCCTATTTTGCAAAAATGCCGCCCAAATCTCTGGATCGGAATGATTTCTCCGAGATGATCGAGCTGGTGCGCGAATTGAGCGACGCTGACGCCGTGGCCACGCTGACCGGCATGTGTGCCGCCGGCGTCGCGCAGGGGGTCGAGCATTGCCCGGTTCCACCATCGCGGGTTCTGGTCACCGGCGGCGGGCGGCACAACCCGGTCCTGATGCAGATGCTTGAGGTCTCGCTCGATTGCCCGGTGGAGCCGGTCGAGGTGGTTGGTCTGAACGGTGACATGCTGGAGGCGCAGGCCTTCGGTTACCTCGCCGTCCGGGTCGCACGCGGATTGCCGACCAGTTGCCCCGGCACCACCGGGGTCAGCGCGCTTGTGGGCGGCGGGGTCGTGAGCATTCCCGTGCCTGCCTGATAGCGGCCGGGGGGCTGCCGCCTAGATGTTTCTAGCCGGATGAAGGGTGGATCGGGTCTTGGCTCATGCTGCGGGCATAGCTGGTGGCGAACCCGGTATAGCCGTTCGAGGTCGATTTCAGATGTGCCTGCGTCAAAGTATGGAACTGCGGCAGCTTGTGGAACGGCACGTTGGGAAAGGCGTGATGCTCGGCATGATAGGGCATGTTCCACGCCAGAAACCGCACGACGCGGGTGGTAAACGTGGTGCGCGAGTTTTCCAGCATATTGGCGACCGGCGGGCAGAGCCCGTGTTCGGCCAGAAGGTAGAGCCGCAAGAAGGGCTGGCCGATCAGCACTGGCAAGAGCCAGACCCATAAGAGTAGCGGTGAGAGGATCAGGCTGAGCGCGCCCAGCCCGTAAAGCGCCAGCAGAAGCCGGGCCTCGCGGCGCATGGCGGTGTGCTGGCGTTCTGGCAGGTAGGGGGCGTCGATTTTGCCAAAGGCGTTCTGCAGCAGCGTTTGCGTCACGCCGCGCCAGTAGAACCAGCCGCTCAGATAGGCCAGCAGGCTTGGCCAACTATCGGGGCGGGGTTTGCCTGCAAGCTCGGGGTCGCGTTCGGGATCGTTGGTCCATTTGTGATGGGCCAGGTGGAAATAGCGAAACCAGATGAAGGGCAGGGCGATAGGCACCGCGCAGGCATGGCCCACCGCCTCATTGATCCAGCGGGTATTGAACGGGGTCTGATGGGTGCATTCATGGCTGAGCGTAAAGAGAAACACCAAGAGCAGCCCCTGCGGCAGGATCAGCAGCGGCCAGAGCGGGACTTTTGCGATGATACCAAGGGTCGTTAGGCCAAGCGCAAGGCCATAAAGCCCGAGATGGCGCAGACCCGCGCCATCTGATCGCGCCGTGAGCGCAAATTTGGTCTCGGACGGAAGTGCGGCGATAAGAGTGCGGTGATCCATGTTTTCAGCCTATCCGGCGCAAGATCTGCGTCAAGCGCGGGGAATATCGAAACCGGGTGCGGCCAGTTCGAACCCCTCGAACTCAAAGCCCGGGGAAACGGTGCAACTGACCAAGGTATAATCGCCAGTCGTGCGCGCCGCTTGCCAATGGCCCTTGGGCACGATCAGTTGCGGCTGGCCCTTGGTCAGATCGGGGGTCAGCACATGTTCGGCTGCCGGTCCCTGATCATCGGCGCTGAGCGACAGGATCAGGGGGGCACCGGCGTGGTAGAGCCAGATCTCGGTGGCATCGACCCGGTGCCAATGGCTGCGCTCATTCGCTTTGAGCAGGAAATAGATGCAGGTGCCGGTGGCGCGGCCGGGAGTGTCGGCGCGCCATGTCTCGCGGAACCAGCCGCCCTCGGGATGTTGCTCCAGACCCAGATGGGCGATGATCTCGTCTGCGGTCATGATGGTTCCTCCGATTTGCGCTGCCCGGGATATGCGCAAAGCGAGATGCCTCTGGCAATCCCCGGGCGTGCGCATATGTTCAGCCCATGACATTGATGATCCCGTTCGACAACAGCTATGCCCGTCTGCCCGATGCCTTCTATACAAGGCTGGAGCCGCAGCCGGTGGCGGCGCCGCATCTGCTGGCCTTCAACGAGGATCTGGCCCGCCTCATGGGGATCTCCCCCGGTGAAGTCACCGAAATGGCGCAGGTCTTTGCGGGCAATGCCATCCCCGAAGGGGCCACGCCGCTGTCACAGCTCTATTCCGGTCACCAGTTTGGCAATTACAACCCGCAACTGGGCGACGGGCGCGCGGTTCTGCTGGGCGAAACGGTGGGCACGGACGGGGGGCGCCGGGATATCCAGCTGAAAGGATCGGGGCGCACGCCTTATTCGCGGGGCGGGGACGGGCGCGCCTGGCTGGGGCCGGTGCTGCGCGAATATGTGGTGTCCGAGGCGATGCACGCGCTTGACATCCCCACCACGCGGGCGCTGGCGGCGGTTGAGACCGGCGAGCAGGTGTATCGCGAAACCGCCTTGCCCGGCGCCGTGCTGACACGCGTGGCCTCCAGCCATCTGCGTGTGGGCACCTTCCAGGTCTTCGCGGCGCGCGGGCAAACCGACAGCCTCAAGCGCCTGACAGACTATGCCATCAAGCGCCACTATCCGCAGGCCGACGGGCCGATGGGATTGCTGCGCGCAGTGAGTGAAGCGCAGGCGCGGCTGATCGCACAGTGGATGGCGGTGGGCTTTATCCATGGGGTGATGAACACCGACAATTGCTCGATCGCCGGAGAGACCATCGATTACGGCCCCTGCGCCTTCATGGACAGCTATCACCCAAACACGGTCTACAGCTCGATCGACCGGATGGGGCGCTATGCCTATTCGAATCAGGCCGATATCGTGGTCTGGAACATGGCGCAGTTTGCCACGGCGCTGATCCAGCAGATGGACAGCCGTGATGCGGGCGTCGAAGAGGCGACCGAGATCGTGCATGCCATGCCGGGTCTGGTGCAATCCGAATGGCTGACCCGGTTCCGCGCCAAGCTGGGATTGACGCAACAGGAAGAGGGCGATCAGGCCATGATCGCCGATCTCTTGACCCGCATGGCCGAGAATCAGGCGGATTTCATCAACACGTTCCGCGCACTTGGTACTGATAAGGCGCGCGATCAGTTCCTCGACCCCTCGGTGTTTGATGCGTGGGAAGCAGGCTGGAAAGACCGGACTGAGAAGGAGGACGACCCGGCGGCAGTGCTGCGCGCCGCGAACCCCTCGGTCATTCCCCGCAATCACCGTATCGAACAGATGATCGAGGCCGCCGTGGCGGGCGATTATGCGCCATTCCACCGCCTGAACGCGGTCCTGTCGCGGCCCTACGACGACCATCCCGACGATGGCGACCTGACCCACCCACCGGCTGAAAGCGAAGTGGTGCGAGCGACATTCTGCGGCACCTGAGCCATCTTGCATCCGCAGCGACCTCATCGCAAAAAGAAACGGCCTCGCTGAACCGGACCCCTCATGCGCCAAACCTCGACGCTGCGCCTTGCCAGCTATAACATTCAGAAATGCGTCGGGCTCGATCTGCGGCGCCAGCCGCGGCGCATCCTGCAGGTGCTGGACCGGTTGGGCGCGCAGATCGTGGTGCTGCAGGAGGCCGACAAGCGCCTGCCGCCGCGCCCGGCCGCCTTGCCGCATTTCGTGCTGGACGAGGCGGGCTGGCAGGTCGCTGATCTGGGCGGTGCAGGCAGCCTTGGCTGGCACGGCAACGCGGTGATCTGGAAGGGCGCCGGAATCACGGTCGACACGCTGGCCCATCACGATCTGCCGGGCTTTGAGCCGCGCGGCGCGGTGCGGGTGGAATTGGCAACACCGATTGGCCCGCTCAGGGTGGTCGGGCTGCATCTGGGGCTGCTGGCGCAGTCGCGCCGACATCAGGTCACCCATCTGGCGCAGGACATTGCAGCCCTGCCGGCGATGCCCACGGTCTGGGCCGGGGATTTCAACGACTGGTCGCGCCAGCCCATCCTTGATCGGCTTGCGCCCGGCATGCGCTTTCTGCGGCCTTTGCCCAGCTTTCCCGCCTTGCGCCCGCTTGGCCCGCTGGACCGGATCGCACTGGGGCCCGAGCTTGAGGCGGTGCGCCATGAGGTCTATGCCGACCGACCCGCCCATATCGCTTCGGACCACCTGCCGGTCTGGGCCGATCTGCGGCGCTGCGATTGAACGCGAATTCAACGCGAAACCCGGTGGCGCTACGGCGCGCAAGGCATTAAACCGGGGACCCAGACGGAGCAGAGGGCGAACCATGTCCAGTACGATCATAACCAGATGTGAGGCCAAGGGGCTGCGTCTGACCGGGCAACGCCGCGTCATCGCGAAGGTGCTTGAGGAAAGCGCCGATCACCCCGATGTCGAAGAGCTCTATGCCCGCGCCGTCGCCATCGATCCGGGCATCTCGATCGCCACCGTCTACCGCACTGTCAAACTGTTCGAAGAAGCGGGTATTCTGGACCGGCTGGAATTCGGCGACGGGCGCGCGCGGTATGAAGATGCCGAGCGCGATCACCACGACCACCTGATCGACATGAACTCGGGCGAGGTGATCGAGTTTGTCGACCCCGAGATCGAGGCATTGCAGGAAAAGATCGCCGCCAAGCTGGGCTATGAGCTGCGCGGTCACAAGCTGGAACTGTATGGCGTCCCGCTGCGAAAACGCTGAGGCAGGCTTGCGCATCCGAGCCAAAGCCTGCAGTGGGTTCTCCAACGAGCCAGCAGGAGAACCCCGATGAGCAAGATAAGCGCGAACCTGCGCGGTGCGACCCTGATGACGCTCGCAATGCTGGGCTTTGCGCTTGAGGACATGTTCATCAAGCTGATAGCTGAACTGCTGCCCACCTGGCAGATATTGGCGATTCTGGGCGGAGGGGGCGCGCTTGTCTTTGCGGCGATGACCAAGGCCAGCGGTCAACCGCTCTGGACGCGGGCTTATCTCAAGGGGCCGGTTCTGCTGCGCAATGTGGCCGAGATTGTCGGCACGGTTGGCTTTGTGACCGCCATTGCGCTGACACCGATTTCGCAGGCTTCGGCCATATTGCAGGCCACGCCGCTGGTGGTGACCATCGGGGCCGCGCTTTTTCTGGGCGAGCAGGTTGGCCTGCGCCGCTGGAGCGCCGTTATGATCGGGTTTTTGGGCGTGTTGCTGGTGATCCGTCCGGGGACCGAAGGCTTTGACGCCAAATCGCTTTTTGCGGTGCAGGGTGTGATCGGCTTGGCCGTGCGGGATGTGGTGACCCGGCGCGTGGGAGATGAAACCTCATCACTGCAACTCAGCTTTCTGGCCTTTCTGACCTTGATCCCTTCAGCCGCGATCCTGGCATATTTCAGCGATCGGCCCTTTGTCCCGACGTCTTTAGACCTTTGGGCTATGTTTGCGGTCTTCATCCTGATCGCGGCGGCGGCCTATCTGGCAATCGTGGCCTCGATGCGGGTCGGCGAGGTTTCGTTCGTGACCCCGTTTCGCTATTCGCGCATCGTATTTGCCCTGATCATAGGTATGACCGTTTTCCGCGAAAGGCCGGATCTGATGATGCTGATCGGGGTGGCCGTGATCGTGGGCGCGGGCATCTATGTGGTCTGGCGCGAGCGTTTGGCGGGCGTTCCAGCCGAAAAAGATGGGATTCCGGGAATTTGAACCGCTTTCAGCGGTGGTTTCCTGCTGGTCATCTCTGTTAAGACGCCCTCAATCAGGAACCAGCCGGGAAGAATACACCATGAGCACGATAATCGACATCTATGGTCGCGAGATTTTGGACAGCCGGGGTAATCCGACGGTTGAGGTTGATGTCGTGCTCGAAGATGGCACGATGGGCCGCGCTGCGGTGCCCTCCGGTGCTTCGACCGGCGCCTATGAGGCGGTCGAAAAGCGCGACGGCGA
Source organism: Ruegeria jejuensis (assembly GCF_041537905.1). Taxonomy (NCBI): domain Bacteria; kingdom Pseudomonadati; phylum Pseudomonadota; class Alphaproteobacteria; order Rhodobacterales; family Roseobacteraceae; genus Ruegeria; species Ruegeria jejuensis. Next base: position 112,781 of record NZ_JBGRUO010000012.1, read on the forward strand.
CACCGCGCGCTATCTCGGCAAAGGCGTGCTGGAGGCCGTGGCCGCCGTCAATGGCGAGATCGCCGAAGAGCTGGTCGGTCTCGACGCCACCGAGCAGGAAGCTGTCGATGCGGCGATGATCGAGCTGGACGGCACGCCGAACAAGGCGCGTCTGGGTGCGAATGCGATCCTCGGCGTCAGCCTTGCCGTGGCCCGCGCTGCGGCCGATTTCACCACCCAGCCGCTTTATCGCTATGTGGGCGGCACCCAGGCGCGGGTTTTGCCGGTGCCGATGATGAACATCATCAATGGTGGCGAGCATGCCGATAACCCGATCGACATTCAGGAATTCATGATCATGCCCGTCGCGGCGGATAATATCCGCGACGCGGTGCGCATGGGATCCGAGGTGTTCCACACGCTGAAAAAAGAACTCTCCGCGGCGGGTCTGTCCACCGGGATCGGTGATGAGGGTGGCTTTGCGCCGAACCTCTCCAGCACGCGCGACGCTCTGGACTTCATCCTGAAGTCCATTGAAAAGGCGGGCTACAAACCGGGCGATGATATCCACCTGGCGCTCGATTGCGCGGCGACTGAGTATTACAAGGACGGCAAATACGTTCTGTCCGGCGAGGGTAAAAGCCTGACCTCGGAGGAAAACGCGGCCTATTTGGCGGCGCTGGTCAATGACTATCCGATCATCTCGATCGAAGATGGCATGTCCGAGGATGACTGGGACGGCTGGAAAGCGCTGACTGACGCCATTGGCAACAAGGTGCAGCTGGTGGGCGACGATCTGTTCGTGACCAACCCCGAGCGTCTGGCGATGGGGATCGAGCGGGGCTGCGCCAACTCGATGCTGGTGAAGGTGAACCAGATCGGCACGCTGAGCGAGACCCTGCGCGCAGTCGAAATGGCGCACCGGGCGCGGATGACCAACGTGATGAGCCACCGCTCGGGCGAGACCGAGGATTCCACCATCGCCGATCTGGCGGTGGCGACCAATTGCGGTCAGATCAAGACCGGCTCGCTGGCGCGCTCGGACCGGCTGGCCAAATACAACCAACTGATCCGCATCGAGGAAGCGCTGGGAGAGACCGCGCAATATGCGGGTCGTTCTATCCTGCGCGGCTGAGCGAAACAGCCCGAAGACACGCAAAGCCCCGGTCGTTTGGCCGGGGTTTTTGCTTTTGCAGGTTTTGCGGCGGGTCGATCCGGTGTTCGGGAACCACCGGACAAAAACAGGTCAGACTGTCGCGACGTCATCCCGGAAAATTGATTGGGATCAACGACCGGATAAGGTCTCACGTGGCAGGTTTTGCGCATAACTGTTGTGGAAAGGATGCGCAAATGACCTCCGTTGCGAAAACCCTGCTGGCCACGCTCGCCGCCCTTGCCGTGTTGAGCGCCTGCACCAAAGAGGGCACCTATCCGATCTCCGGTGAAGAATGCGGTCCGGACGATCCGGTCAAGACGCTGGAGGGGGCAGATTGCTACGTGCCGCCCGCAGGCATTTAAGAGCGTACATGACGGGCCGGGGCCATCGGCTCTGGCCTGTCACCCAAGCACGCGGCTCATGAGCATGTAGCGCTCGCGAGGTTTGAACCCGCTGCGCAGATAGAGTTTCTGCGCGGCGGAATCTTCGCGGTCGACCTCAAGATGGACCGCCTTGATCCCCCCTGTCGCAAGCGCTTTTGGCAGCTCCAGCAGGGTTTCGCTGGCGATGCCGCGCCGTCGGACCGCAGGGCGGATGTAGATCTCATCCACAAACGCATCCATGCCGCCAAATTCCACCGACCAGCCGAAGGTCAGAATGATGTAACCCAGTGGCGCGCGGGCCGGGCCGATCAGATAGATGCAGCCATGGGGGATGCCCTCAAGCAGCGGTTGCAGGGCCGTTTCGCGCTGTTCGGGCGACTGGTCAATGCCAACCTCGGCGTGAAACGCCGCGACAAGGCCCATCAGCCGGGCCAGATCATCGGGCTGGGCGAGGCGGAGTTGCGCGCTCATGTCTGACGCTCCAATGCTGTGCGTTCGGTTTTGTCGATCCAGCCGGATTTGCACGCGCCATAAGCCCTATGATCGCCCGGATGCAGGGCAGCGCATCTGGCCTTGACCGAGGTATAAGCCGCCCTGAGAGCTGCGTTCTGACGCAGCGCGTCGCGGAAGGCAAGATGGCGTGTGATTTCCGGTGATCCGGTGGCGAAACAATGCGCCTGAACCAGCCGTTTGCCGGTTTGCGGGTCGTCCCGACGCACATAGCGCCGCCCCGGCAGGCCGAGCGCCCCCATCCCTTCATAGCCAAGTGCTTCGATGTGGTGGCGCGCGTTGTCGCAGGCATCAGGCTGCTCGAACACCGGCAGCAGATCGATGATCGGCTTGGCGGGTAGGCCCGGCACCGAGGTCGAACCGATATGATGGATCGTGATCAGGCCTTGCAGCTCCGCTTTGCGCCAGCGTTCGGCCTCGGCCTGCGCTTGGGCGGGCCAGGTCGGATCAGGGGCCGAAAGCAGGCTCATAACCGGGCCAGACGCTCGGTCAGCAGGTCAAAGAACCCATCCGCGTCGATCTCGCCCATGAACATCGCGTTGGCTGGACGGTCGGTGACGCCCCACCAATCGGCCACTGTCATGCCGAGGGTCAGTTCGGACTGGGTTTCGATTTCCACATTGATATGGCGGCCGGAGAACAGCTCGGGGCGGATCAGATAGGCGGTCACGCAGGGATCATGCAGCGGCGCGCCGTCGGAGCCGTATTTTTCCTTGTCGAAGCGTTCGAAAAAGTCCGTCATCTCAGCCACGGCATGCCCGATTTTGCTGTTCAGCGCACGGAAGGCGTCGTTGCGGTGCGGCGTGACCAGCGCGTCATGGGTGACATCCAGTGGCATTACCACGATAGGGATGCCGGATTTAAACACGATATCAGCGGCTTCAGGGTCGACATAAATGTTGAATTCAGCGGCGGGTGTGATGTTGCCGACCTCAAAATAGGCACCCCCCATCAACACGATCTCCTGCACGCGCGGGATGATATCGGGGGCCCGCTGAAAGGCGGTCGCAATATTGGTCAGCGGTCCCAGCGGGCAGAGCGTGACTGTGCCCGCTTCTTCGCGGCGCAAGGTGTCGATGATGAAATCGACCGCGTGGCCCTCGGCCAATGGCATCACCGGATCAGGCAGCACAGGCCCGTCAAGGCCGGTTTTGCCATGCACATGTTCCGCCGTGACCAGCTTGCGGTGGAGCGGCGCGTCGCAGCCCGCAAAGACCGGCACATCAGGATGGCCCGCCAACTCGCAGACGATGCGGGCGTTTTTTGCGGTCAGCGGTAGCGGCACGTTGCCTGCAACGGCAGTGATTCCCAGCACATCAATCTCGTCGGGGCTTGCCAGCGCCAGCAGGATCGCAACCGCGTCATCCTGTCCGGGGTCGGTGTCGATGATGATCTTGCGGGCGGTCATGTGCGGCTCCTGTCAGGTGCGGCGGGACAGTCGCATCGGGGCCGTGCCCTGTCCAGAGGGCGTCTGCGGTACAAGCCGGGAACCGCCATCAAGCGGTCTGCCGTGCCGCCTGCTTTTCTTCGTTTTTGACGTCATCCCAAAGCGCATCCATCTCGGCCAGATCGCTTTCGGACGGGGTTCTGCCTCGCTGCGCCAGCCGGTCTTCGACGGCGGCAAAGCGGCGGGTGAACTTGGCATTGGTGCGGCGCAGGGCGGCCTCTGGTTCGATACCCAGATGGCGGCCCAGATTGACCATCACAAACAGCAGATCGCCGAACTCATCCTCCAACGCATCCGGGTCCTTGGCGGCGCGCGCCTCTTCCAGTTCGGCGGCCTCTTCGGTGATCTTGGCCAGCACATGGCTGGCATCGGGCCAGTCAAATCCCACGCGGGCGGCGCGTTTCTGCAGCTTATGGGCCCGCAACAAGGCGGGCAGATTGGCGGCAACCCCGTCCAGTGCGCCTTTCTGTTCCTTGCCCGCGCGCTCGGCCGCCTTGATGGTTTCCCAGTCCAGCGTCTGCTGTTCGGCCGATTTGTCACGGGATTCGTCGCCGAAAACATGCGGATGGCGGGCGACCATCTTGTCCGACATGGTGCGCACCACGTCCTGAAAGGTGAAATGGCCCGCCTCGCTTGCCATCTGCGCGTGAAAGACCGACTGGAACAGCAAATCGCCCAGCTCGCCTTTCAACTCGTCCCAGGCCTCGCGTTCGATGGCGTCCGCGACCTCATAGGCCTCTTCGATCGTGTAGGGGGCGATGGTCGCGAAATCCTGTTCGATGTCCCAGGGACAGCCGGTCTCGGGATCGCGCAGGCGGCGCATGATTTCCAGCAGGCGCTCGATCCCGGCATCGCTGTCATTGATCAAAGTATTATCTGTCATTGCGGCGGCCCCTGTTCCGGTGTCTGATGCATCAATTCCCGACGTTGACGCAGGAGTCCACCCCATGCCCGTTGTAAACCGCATCGCCGATTATGCGAGCGACATGACGGCATGGCGTCAGCATCTGCACCGCATCCCGGAACTGGGGCTGGACTGCCCCAAGACCTCGGCTTTTGTGGCGGAGAAGCTGCGGGAGTTCGGGGTGGATGAGCTGCATGAGGGCATCGCGCGCACCGGGCTTGTTGCGATCATCAACGGGCGCGGCGACGGGCCAACCATCGCGCTGCGCGCCGATATGGACGGGTTGCCGATCACTGAGGCGACGGGGCTCGACTATGCCTCGGAGCATGAGGGGCGGATGCATGCCTGCGGCCATGACGGCCATACCACGATGTTGCTGGGGGCCGCGCGCTATCTGGCCGAGACACGCAACTTCGCAGGCCGCGTCGCGCTGATCTTTCAGCCCGCCGAAGAGTCCGGCGGCGGAGCAGAAATCATGGTGCAGGAGGGCATCATGGATCGGTTCGACATCAGCGAAGTTTACGCGTTGCACAACGCGCCGGGCTTTGACGAAGGCGGGTTTTACACCACACCCGGACCGATCATGGCCGCGGTGGATACCTTTCACGTGCATGTGCAGGGCGTTGGCGGGCACGGGGCCATGCCGCATGAGACCCGCGACCCGGTGATGGCCGCTTGTGGCATCGCGCAAGCGTTTCAGACCATTGTCAGCCGCAATCACTACGCTCTGGATGATCTGGTGGTCTCGGTGACGCAGATCCACGCCGGGACGGTGGACAATGTGATCCCCGATACCGCTTATCTGAACGGCACCATCCGCACCTTCGACCCGGCGGTGCAGGCGATGGTGCGGCAACGGATGGAGCAGATCGTGGCCGGGCAGGCGGCCAGTTACGGGGTCGAGGCCACTCTGGACTATCAGATCGGATATCCCGCAACCATCAACCACCCCGACAAGACGCGGTTTGCCGTCGGTGTTGCGGGCGACGTCTCGGGCGCGCATCGGGTGATCCCGGATACGGGGCGTGAGATGGGGGCAGAGGACTTCTCTTACATGCTACAGGCCCGGCCCGGCGCTTATCTGTTTCTGGGACAGGGCGAGAGCGCGGGGCTGCACCATCCTGAATATGATTTCAACGATCAGGTGGCACCGATCGGGGCGTCGTTCTTCGCCCGTCTGGTCGAAACGGCGCAACCGCTGGCGCGGTAGGGAAGGGGGTTCGGGGATGGCGCTGGAAGATGCAAAAAATCAGGTGGATGAGGCCTTTACCCGCACCGATCTGCGCGGGCCTTCGTTCGAGAACACCTTTGGCGGGGCAACGTCGTTTCTGCGGCGCAAATACACCAAGGATTTGCGCGGGGTCGATATCGCGGTGACCGGCGTGCCCTTCGATCAGGCGGCCACCAACCGGCCCGGCACCCGGCTGGGCCCGCGCGCGATCCGCGAGGCCAGCGCTCTGCAATCACCCGATGCGCCTTATGGCTGGCCGTTTGACGCGCTGAGCGAGCTGGCCATCGTCGACTATGGCGATGTCGCCTTCGATTATGCCAATGTGCCCGCCTTTCCCGACACGGTCAGCGATCATATCCGGGCTATTCTGGAGGCCAACGTGGCCTCGGTCACTTTGGGGGGAGATCATTATATCAGCTTCCCGATCCTCAAGGCTTATGCCGAAAAATACGGGCCGATGTCGCTGCTGCAGTTCGATGCCCATACCGACACCTGGGCTGACGACGACATGAGCCGTGTCGATCATGGCACCATGTTCTACAAGGCGGTGAAATCGGGGCTGGTGGACCCGGCGCGTTCGGTTCAGGTGGGGATCAGGACCACCAATGACGACACGCTGGGCGTCAACATCATCGACGCGCGCGAGGTCTATGAGGCCGGGCCAGCGGCAACAGCGCGCAAGATCAAGGACATTCTGGGCGATCACCCGGTCTATCTGAGCTTTGATATCGACGGGTTGGACCCGGCCTTTGCGCCCGGCACCGGCACCCCGGTCTGGGGCGGGATGAGCTCGATCCAGGCCTCGATCATCCTGCGCGACATTGCCGGGATCAACATCAAAGGCGGCGACGTAGTCGAGGTCTCGCCCCCCTTCGACACCACCGGAGCCACGGCCATCGCCGGCGCCCATATCGCCACCGAGATTATCTGCCTGCTGGGATGGAACAAACGGACATGAAGCGGCGGAATGTGTTGATATGGGCGGCTATCGTCGTTGTTGGCTTGCCCACGGGATATTTTGCCCGAGACTACCTGAACCAACCTGAAGATCGCGCGCAGGCGGCGATGCGCCTATTCGAGAAATATTGTGTACCTTTGACCGACGGGCAGTTGGTTCGTCCCGATAGCTCACTAACCCGCCTTAACCTGACGGGTGAATTGGCCTGGGCGGAACCGGAGGCGCTGATACTTCTTCGATTGGCCGATTCCGGGTGTTCTGTTTCGGATATGTTGCAGCCCTTGAAGCCAGAGGAGCGACACTCGCTTGGCGTCGGTGTGGTTAAGCTCATCGAAAGAGAATTGCCCATCCTGACGCCGGATCACAATCATGGATTGGATAGTTGGGCTGAGTTCAAGGTATGGGCAAGCCATCCGATAAGAGACAACAGGCGCTGGGGCATAACACTCTATCGCGTATCTTCAGATGAAGATTCAGAAACCGCGTTAAGTCTCTCTTATCCAAAGAATGATGTTGTTTCAAAAAATTTGCGCGAACTTGAAACGAGTTCATAGGTCAAAGAGAAGACGTATCGAACTGCACCATGAGAAACTGATGACTGACTTCAACCAACCAATCAGCGGCAATGACCTGGCACGGTTTTCCGGGCCCAACACCTTCATGCGCCTGCCGCAGGCGACCAGTCTGGACGGGCTGGATGTGGCGGTGCTGGGCATTCCGATGGATATCGGCACCTCGTGGCGTTCGGGCACGCGGTTCGGACCCAAGCAGATCCGCGCCGAAAGCGCGATGATCCGGCCCTACAATATGGCCACCGGCGCGGCACCCTTTGACAGCTTGCAGATTGCCGATATCGGCGATCTGGCGATCAACACGTTTTCGCTGGCCGACAGTCTGCGGATCATCGAGGAGAGCTACGGCGCGATCCTCACCGATAACGTGATCCCGGTGGCGATGGGGGGCGATCACTCGATCACCCTACCGATCCTGCGCGCCATCGCAGCCAAACACGGCCCCGTGGCGCTGGTCCACGTGGATGCCCATGCCGACGTGAATGACGATATGTTCGGCGAGCGCGAGACCCATGGCACCGTCTTTCGCCGCGCCTATGAAGAGGGGCTGATCCAGTCTGACCGGACCTATCAGATCGGCATTCGCGGCTCGGGCTATGCCGCGACGGATTTCACCGAGGCGCAGGGCTGGGGGTTCCGGCAAGTCCCGGCCTGGGACCTCTGGCACAAGAGCCTGGCCCCGCTGGGTGCCGAGATTGGCAAGGAGATCGGCGATAGGCCCGTTTATGTCACCTATGATATCGACAGCCTTGACCCGGCCTATGCGCCCGGCACCGGCACGCCCGAGATCGGCGGGCTGACCACGCCGCAGGCGTTGGAGCTGATCCATGCGCTGAGCGGGGCCAACATTGTCGGCTGCGATCTGGTCGAGGTCTCGCCGCCCTATGATCCGTCGGGCAACACGGCGCTGACTGCGGCAAATCTTCTCTATGAGCTGATTTGCGTTCTGCCCGGTGTTGCGGCGCGTTAGGCTGGGTGGGGCCACAAAGGTCACAACCATAAGGAAGCAGGCTTGGGACGGATCGCGATGTTGATTTGGGTGCTGTTGATCGCCGTCGTGGTTGTCCTGGGCTATATTCGCCTTGCGCCGTCGGACGTGACAGAGTGGCATGTAGCCCCGATTGGGGACAGCGATGCCGATACGCGCGGCAGCGTGCTGCGGGTGTTGCAGACGGGCCCGGAGGCACTGAAGCAGTTCGATGAGGTGGCCCGCGCCGATCCGGCCACCAAGGTTCTGGCCGGATCACTGGATCAGGGGATGATCAGCTATATCACCCGCAGCAAGGTCTTCGGCTTTCCCGACTACACCACGGCGCATCAACAGGGTGAGACGCTGCGCATCTATGCAAGGCTGCGCTTTGGCCGATCGGATTTCGGCGTGAATCGCGCGCGGGTCGAGGCCTGGATCGCGCAGATGCCGTCAGGAGGATAGGCAGCCCTTCTGAACCTCGCGCCACATCGGCACGTTCAGCGACATCTGGCATTGTGCCATGAACATACGCCCATCGACCCGCATACAGATGGTCTGGCCCAGCTCGATCCGGGATCCGCTTTTGTCGGTGCAATAACAGTCCTGAACCTTGCCTCCGGGGCCTGTGACATCGGCCAGAACCGGGCTCGCGATCAGTAGAAAAACAAGTAGGTGTCGTGTCATGGCGGGAAGCCTAGCACAGTCTAACCCCTTGACCAAAGCCCCGCGATATCGGACACCGCCGGGATGGTTCCTGAAGAACGACTAGAACAGATTACCCAAAGGTTTCAGTACCTCGAAGCGGCCATGGCCGATGGCGCGGCGGGCGGTGACATTGCCCGGCTGGCCAAGGAATATTCCGATCTGAAGCCGGTGGTGGAACAGATCGCCGCCTGGCGTCAGATCCTGGCCGATCTGGCCGAGGCTGAGGCCATGCTGTCGGACCCCGACATGAAAGAACTGGCCGAAGAGGAACTGCCCGCCCTGCGTGACCAACTACCGCAGGCCGAACACGCGCTGCAACTGGCGCTGCTGCCCCGCGACGAGGCCGATGCGCGCGCCGCGATGCTGGAAATCCGCCCCGGCACGGGCGGGGATGAGGCGGCGTTGTTCGCCGGTGATCTCTTGCGCATGTATCAGCGCTTTTGCGAGGCGCGCGGCTGGAAGTTCGACATTGTCGAGGAACAGGCCACCGAGTTGGGCGGCATCAAAGAAGTCGTGGTGCATATCAAGGGCGAGAATGTCTTTGCCCGGATGAAATACGAATCCGGCGTGCATCGGGTCCAGCGCGTGCCCAGCACCGAAAGCGGCGGGCGTATCCACACCTCTGCGGCGACTGTGGCGGTGCTGCCCGAGGCCGAGGATGTGGATGTGCAGATCGACGCGGGCGACTTGCGGATCGACACGATGCGCAGTTCCGGGGCAGGGGGGCAGCATGTGAACACCACCGATTCCGCAGTGCGGATCACCCATATCCCCAGCGGTATCGTGGTCACCAGCTCCGAGAAATCCCAGCACCGCAACCGCGAGATCGCGATGCAGGTGCTCAAGACCCGGCTCTATGATCTGGAACGCCAGCGGATCGACAGCGAACGCTCGGCGGATCGCGCCAGTCAGGTGGGCTCGGGCGACCGGTCGGAACGCATCAGGACCTACAATTTTCCGCAAGGACGGATGACCGATCACCGGATCAACCTGACGCTCTACAAGCTCGATCAGGTGATGCAGGGCGATCTGAACGAGGTGATCGACGCGCTGACCGCCGACGACCAGGCACGGTTGCTGGCCGAGATGGGCCAATGACCACCGCGCAGACAGCCGCGCAGGCGATGGTTGCGGCCACAGCGCGGCTGCGGGCCGCGGGCGTGCCCGACCCGGCCCGCGACGCGCGGGTGCTGCTGGCCCATGCCGCCCGGATCGAGGCCAGCCGCGTGACGCTGATCGCACCCGAAGACCTCGCCCCCGAGATCGCCGAACGCTACGACCATCTGATCGCTTTGCGTGCCATCCGGGTGCCGGTCTCCCACCTTCTGGGCGAGCGCGAATTCTATGGCCGCCGCTTCAAGTTGAGCAGCGACGTGCTGGACCCGCGTCCCGAGACCGAAACCCTGATCGAGGTGGCGCTGTCGCTGCCTTTTGAGCGGGTGCTGGATCTGGGCGTGGGCTCGGGCTGCATTCTGGTGACGCTGCTGGCCGAACGCCCCGACGCCACCGGGATCGGTGTCGACCTGAGCGAGGCCGCTTGCCTGCAGGCGAGCGCCAACGCAGTGCTGCACCGTGTCGAGGACCGCGCCGATATCAGGCGCTCGGACTGGTTCGGCGCGGTTCAGGGCACATTCGATCTGATCGTGGCCAACCCGCCTTACATCGCGCTAGATGAAATGCCCGGCCTTGCTGCCGAAGTGCGCGAGCATGAGCCGGAAATGGCGCTGACCGATGGCGGGGACGGGCTGGAAGCCTATCGCCAAATCGTGGCCTCGGCCTGCGATTTTCTGGAACCCGGAGGGCGGCTGATCCTTGAGATTGGCGCGACGCAGGCAAAGGCGGTCAGCGCTCTGGTCCGGGCGGCGGGGCTGGCGCAGGTGCAGGCGATCCGCGATCTTTCCGGCCATGACCGTGTCATTCTGGCGCAGTGTCCCGGCTGAAACCGGCTCTCTCCAGCGTCAAACAGCCATATCACCCGCAAATTTTCGTTTTTTTCGACCTGCCCTCTTGTTTGTGGCGGCAGGACGTGTTTACTCAGACATGTCGCTGCGGATGAGGCATTAGGCTCGCCCGCGACACCAAGCCCAAAAAGTCGATACCCGGCGCAAGTGGTCGCATGAACCGGAGAACAGGGTGATCGACATTCGAAAGACAAGGCTGACTAAAACAAAATGAGATCGTCCAAATCCCGTTCGCGGTCGAAGAACAACCGTAACCGGCCCTCTGGTGGCAACGTCGTCAATCGCGTGTTTGACAGCTCTGGCCCCGAAGGCAAGGTGCGCGGCACACCGCAGCAGATCATTGACAAGTACAACCAGCTTGCCCGCGATGCGCAGCTAGCAAATGACCGCGTGGCCACTGAGAACTTTCAGCAGCATGCCGAACATTACCTGCGGCTGCTGAGCGAGGCGCAGCGCGAGATGGATGCGCGGCGCGAAGAGCAGGAACGCCAGAACCGCGAACGCCAGGCCGAGCGCGACCGCGAACGCGCCGAACGTCAGGAACGCGAAGCGGCGGCCCCGGCTCCGGCACAACCCGCCCCGGTTGTTGACCCGGCAGAAACGACGCAGCCCGATGTTCTGGACGTGGCGGGTGAGGATCAATCCGGCGATAGCGGATTGGTTGAAACTCCCGAAAGCAAGCCCAAGAAACAGGCGCGTCGACCCCGGGCCCGCAAGCCCAAAGCCAGTGACAGCGCCGAGGCCACGACGACGCCCGCCGCTGATTCCGGTGACGCGCCCGAAGCGGCAGAATAAGATCGAGAAACTGCATCGGAACGCCTGCGGATCAAGCCGGGCGTTCTGTCAGATTTGCATTCCTGATTACGCGCGGATGCGCGGGATCAGGACAGGATGAATGCCGCCAGCGCGCCGGTCACGCCAAAGGCGCAGGCAAAGATGACCAACTCAAGCACGGGAAAGACCGCGCCAGCGTCGCTGGCTTTTCGTGACGACGCATCATGCGCCGCAGAAAAAGCGTTGTTTGGGTGATGAATGGTTTTCAAAACAGGCCTCACACACACAGAAACTGACCAACAGGACTGTGAGCTTAGCCGATCAGCGCCACTCGGACTGTGATTTTGTTCACTTCGCTGGTTTTCAGGTCTCTAAATGCATAATTTGCGAACAATGAAGGATTGGCAGCCTTTATTATTTCGATTTTAGACACAAAAAGGGTGGTTCGGCGCGGTTTTCTCACCTGTTCGGCGGCGCTCAACCCGCCTCGATCTGGCGGGCCAGGTTGCAGAATGCCTCAAGCGAGACCTGCTCGGCGCGCTCAGTCGGCTTGATTCCCGCCGCCAGTAACCGGTCTTCGATATCGGGGCTGACGCCCTTGAGCGCGGCGCGCAGCATCTTGCGGCGCTGGTTGAAGGCCGCGGCAACCACGCGGCTCAGAACCTGCGGATCGGCCGGATAGCGGGGTTCGGGCAGGGCGGTCAGGTGGACCACCGCGCTGGACACTTTGGGCGGCGGCGTGAAGGCGCCGGGCGGCAGCGACATCACGATCCGCGCCTCGGCCCGCCATTGGGCTAGTATGGCGAGCCGCCCATAGGCCTTGCTGCCGGGCTGCGCCACGATGCGGTCCGCCACTTCACGCTGGAACATCAGCGTCAGGCTCTGCCAGAAGGGCGGCCAGTCTTTTGGTGTCAGCCAGCGCACCAGCAATTCGGTGCCGATATTATAGGGCAGGTTGGCTGCGACCCGAATCGGAGGGGTGAGATGGGCCAGCGGGTCGACCTCCAACGCGTCGCCATTGAGCACCTCCAGCCGACCGGGATAGGCGGCGGCGATCTCTTGCAGGGCGGGCACGCAGCGCGTGTCCTTTTCCACTGCCAGCACCCGGCGCGCGCCCTCAGCCAGCAGGCCCCGCGTCAACCCGCCGGGTCCGGGGCCGATCTCCAGCACGTCACAGTCCGAAAGCACGCCCGCCTGCCGAGCGATCTTGGCAGTCAGGTTCAGGTCCAGCAGGAAGTTCTGGCCCAGCGACTTGCGCGCGGACAATTGATGGGTGGCGATGACCTCGCGCAGCGGGGGCAGGGTGTCTATGGCGCTCATTGGCGCTGGCCTTTGGCAGTCTTTGCCATCCTTTGCGCCAGTTTCAGCGCCTCGATCAGGCTGGTCGGTTTGGCAATGCCCTTACCGGCGATGTCGAAGGCGGTGCCGTGATCGGGCGAGGTGCGGATGAAGGGCAGGCCAAGGGTGACATTCACGCCCCGGTCGAAATCCAGCGTCTTGATCGGGATCAGCGCTTGGTCGTGATACATGGCGATGGCGGCGTCATAGCGCGCCCGCGCGGCGGCGTGAAACATCGTGTCGGCGGGGTGCGGACCAGTGACGCGCAGGCCTTCGGATTGCATTTGCGCGACCAGAGCTGCGATCCAGTCCAGCTCTTCCTGCCCCATCGCGCCACCTTCGCCAGCATGCGGATTGAGGCCCGCTATGGCGAGTCTTGGGTCAGCAATGCCGAACTGATCCCTGAGGCCTTGCGCCGTGATCGCGACCGTGTCGCGCAGCAGGTCGGGGGTGAGGGTAGCGGGCACCTGCGCGAGCGGGATGTGGATCGTGGCGGGCACCACGCGCAGCGCTTCGCTGGCCAGCATCATCACCACATGCTCAACCCCGCCCAGAGCAGCCAGAAACTCGGTATGGCCGGGATAGGCAAACCTGGCCCCGTCAATCAGCGCCTTCTTGTGGATCGGCGCGGTGCAAAGCGCCGAAGCATGCGCTGAGCGCACCAGATCGACACCGGTCTCGATGGCCGCGATGACGCCTTTGGCGTTGCGCGGGTCGGGCTGGCCGGGCGTGGCGTTGCCCGCAAATTCCAGCGGTAGCACTGGCAGCGCCGAGGCGGAGATCGCCCCGGCGGTCGCCGGGTCCGCTACGGTCACGATCGGGGCACCGGCGGGCAGGTGGCGGGGATCGCCGATCCAGACAAAAGGGCAGGTCTCGCGCAGCGCCTGCCAAGCGCTCAGAGCGATCTCCGGGCCGATACCGGCCGGTTCGCCGCAGCTGAGCGCGATGGGCAGGTCGCTCATTGCTCGACGATCACCGCATCGGCGCGCAACTGCTCCATCAGGCTTGCGGCAAAGGCGTTCAGGCGCTGCTCGGTCAGAGCGCGGGCCACATCCTCGCGCGAGGCATCATCACCCAGATCGCGGGCCCGGCTGCAGAGCATGAGCAGCACCAGCGTCTGGCCGTTATTGCGGGTCAGCGTGGTCGAGACCTCGTCAGGGTCGAGCTTGGCCAGCTCCAGCGCGATGTCCTTGGGGATTTCCGAGGGTTTCGCGCTGTTGCGCTCCAATACGGTTTCGGGTTGGCCCTTGGCGATGCCGTAAAGATCATCGCAGGTATCGATCCGGCTGGTGATCTGGGCAGCCTTTGACAGCGCTTCCGGGCTGCGGCCACCGGGGATGAAATAGGTGGCATAATCGATGGTGGCATAGCGGGGCGTGCCGGTTGCGACCTCCTGAATGTCGCGCATCTGGAACAGGGCGATGGCGTTGGGCAGAGGGATCGGCGGCGTGATGTCACCGGGGGCCAGCGCAAGGATCTGGGGCTGCAAGGCGGGCGGAATCTGGGTGATGGGCAACCAGTCGAGACGGCCCCCGTTATTGCGCGTATCTGATGCCGAATACTGCACGGCAGCGGCTGAAAAAGCGTCATAGCCCTGGACCTGCGAAATCTCCTTGGCCAGTTCCTCGGCCTGCGCAAGGGTCTGGGGCGTGATCGGAATGATCACCTCGGACATCAGCACCCGCAGCCCGCCTCCGCCGCCAGCCTGACCCAGCGCGCGGTCAATCTCCTGCTGGGAGGGGCGGGCCTGTGACAGGTAGCGGGCTTGAATATAGTCACGCCAGGTCAACTGGTTGCGTACAAAATCGCGCAGCGTTTCCTGTGAAATGCCGACATCGTTCAGGGCCGAGATGAATTCTTCGCTGGTCAGATCGGCGCGGCTGGCAAATTCGTCTATGCCAAGCTGCACATCTTCGGGCGCCACCTCGATCCCGAATTCGTCGGTCAGTTGTTCGCGCAGGCGGTCGTCGATCAGCGCCTGGCGGGCGTCTTTCTCGGGGTCGCCGGGCAGGTTCAGGATATCCATGAACTTGATACGCTGGTCGAGTTCGAAATTGGTGATGATCCCCTGATTGACGCGGATCGCGGGCGAGAACAGGCCCTGTGCCTGTGCCGCGCCCTGCATCAAGATCACGCTCAGCGCCAGAGCAATGGCAAGCGCGAGGGGTCTCGTCAATTGTGTCAGGTCTTTCTGCATGATCGCCTGTATTCTTTGCTTGCGCCTTCGACGGCAAACCCGTCCAGTGAAAGCGAGATTCCGAAATCCGTGGACGGTTCCACGCTGGTTGAGGATGTATAGCGACGGCTCAGGGAAATGTTAATGGTCAGGCACTCGTTCTTGTAGATGGCTCCGATCCCGGTCCGCACCGCGCGCGAGTCCTGAATATCATAGCGCACATCCGCCAGCGCCCGCCAGTTCGGATCGACCTGATAGCCGCCATCGAACCACACTTCCGAGACCGCCATGTCGCGGTCTTCCTGCTCGTCACGCCCAAGCCAGAGATAGGTGCTGCTGAAATTCAGCCGGTCGCTGAACCAGTCTGCCCGCACCTCTGCCTTGTTGAAATTGAGCGACCCGTTCAGCAGGCCCCGCGTGGTCAGGGCCAACCCGTTATCCATGCGAATCTGCCCGGCCAGCAACAGGTCCGACGAGGTGCCGTTCAGCCCGGATGTCTTGGTGAAGTTCGGGTTCGCATATTGCCGGAACACCTGGCCGATCGTGGCATAGGCCTGCCAGCCGTTTGGATCGAACCGCGCCCAGTTCAGGCCATAAGCGAAGGTTGCGCCATCCTCGCGCACATCAGGCGCCGGAAAGCGCGACAGGCGCAGCAGATCGCCCTGATCGAATTCAACAAAGCCGCTTTCATCATTTGGAACGTCCGAGTTGGTCACATGGGTCCAGCCCATCTGCGCGATCGGTTCAAGATACTGCGTGGCACCGGAGTCCTCGCGACGCGTCATCGGATAGCGCAGGGTAAGCGCTGCCCGCGGTGTCGCGCGCAGGATACTGTCGGGAGAGGTGGTGTCGTCGCGAATCTCGAACCCGTCCACGGATGTTCCCAGATGCAAATCGGTGCGCAGGCCCGCGCCCAGAATCCAATGGCGGTCCCAGGCCGCATCGGCCGTTGCACGGGCAAGATCGCGACCGACAATGTCCTCGTTCGAGGACCTGTGATGGGCATGCCCCTCGAAGCTCAGGCGAAATTCGCCACCGATCCGGGACGGGAAA
Organism: Ruegeria jejuensis; assembly: GCF_041537905.1. Lineage (NCBI taxonomy): Bacteria > Pseudomonadati > Pseudomonadota > Alphaproteobacteria > Rhodobacterales > Roseobacteraceae > Ruegeria > Ruegeria jejuensis. Next base: position 128,898 of record NZ_JBGRUO010000012.1, read on the forward strand.
TAGCGTCTCTGATAGTCCAGATCGATCACTTCAGAGGCGGTCTCGCCATCCTGGTCATCGTCACGCAGCGATTTGTAGTGAATGAAACGGGCCAGAAAGGCCTCGTCGCGGGTGGTACGCTCCAGTGCGACCTGGCTGCGCAGACGGTCAAAATCGGGCAGTCCGTAATCCAGCAGATAGCCGTCATCGGAGACGGTTTTGAGGTCGAAGCTGAGCTTGTAGCCATTGTTCAGCGCAAATGCCCCGTCGGCAAAAAGATACCCCCGGTCCTGGCCCCGAAGAATATCATCGCGGGTATATGCGCCATTGATGTTAATGCGCCCGCGCCGGAAGGCCTGCCGGTAGCGGAAACCCAGCGTCCGGGTCTTGGGAGACAGGTAGGGCGTCAGCGTCAGATCCCGGTGATCGCCCAGCTTGAAGAAATAGGGCACGCGCACCCCAATTCCCAATTGTGAAGTGGAACGGATCGAGGGAACCAGAAATCCGCTGGCACGTTTCAGGGTCGGGTCGGGCAGGCGCAGCGCGGGAAAATAGAAGACCGGAACATCAAGAACCCGGAACTGCGCGCCTTCGAAATATAGCTGCCGTTCGGCCTGATCATGGGTCACTTTCTGCGCCCGGATCTGCCAGAGCGGCGGGCGGCCATCCTCGCAGACATGGCATGAGGTGACGGCGGTCTTGTAGAGCTGCGTATAGCGGCCTCCGACGCGGGTCATCTGCAGTGAGGCCAGTTGCACCTGCTGCTCGAACACCATACGGGCGCCGCGCAACAGACCGTTCTGCAAGCCCTGATCCATCTCGGCGGCATTGGCCAGAATGGTGATCTCGCCGCCCTGATCGATGCGGATCGGGCCTTCGATGGACAAGGTGCCGCTTTCGCGGTCAAAGGTGATCTTTTGCGCCCGCAGCCGCACGTCGCCTTGATAGGCCTCGACATTGCCTTCTGCGATCAGTTGTCGCTCGGGCGTGATAAAGACCTGATCGGCCACCAGCAGCGCCGGGGTCTGTTCCTGTGTTTCAGAGCCGGGTGGCGCGGCCGTGGTCTGCGCCTGCGGGGCAGGGGCCGCAGCGAAGCAGGCAAGCAACAGGACAAGGGGTAGTCGGGGCATTATCCGTCCTCTGCATGCAGCAGCAGACCCAGCGCCAGCATGATTGCGGCGGCTGGCGGCGCCCAGGCGGCAAGCGCCGCAGGAATCTGCCCGTTTTCGCCCAGAACCTGAGCGAAATTGCGAATGAAATAAAGCGTGAAGCCCAGCAGTATCGAGGCCAGAACCGCCACACCGGTGCCGCCAAATCGCGCGTGACGCATGGTGAAGGCAGCCCCGATCAGCACCATCGAAATCAGAAACAGCGGCCGGGCCAGTTCAACCTGCAGCCAGACCTCGTGCCGCTTGGTCGAAAATCCGGCCTCGCCCAATTGCTGGATCATCTCGGGCAGATCGTAGATCGAGATGCTTTGCCGCCGCCCGATACTGTCGCGGATGCGCTCTTCGGTGATGGTTGTGCCGATCTCAAGCGTGTCATGGAAAGCGGCGTTGGTTTCCGGGTTGATCCCCGCGATCAGCGGCCAGACCTTGGCGTTGCGCAGGATCCATTGATCACCAACCAGTTGCGCGCTTTCGGCATCGATCTGGCGCAGCGGTCCGCCATCGGGGGCATAGGTCAGGATGGTGACGCCTTGCAATGTGCGGCTGTCCTCTTCGAAGCCGGTTGCGTGGATGACGGATTGCCCCTGATCATCGCCCTGACGCAGCCACAAACCCTCGCCGCTCAGCGACAGGACAGAGGGGCCGCCATTGCGGTAGGTATCGCCCAGGATCTGTACCCGCTCCGAGGTTGCCGCCACCATCGGGTTGAGCGTTGAGACCGCAAGCCCGCCGATACAGGCTGCAACCAGCACCGGCGCGACCAGCACCCGTAGCCCCGAGCGCCCGGTGGCGCGCGTCACCACCAGTTCCGAGCTGCGCGCCAGCCCGACAAACAGCACGATGGTCGACAGGATCATCAGCAAGGGCAGGATCTCGTTGATCGCGGCAGGGGCGCTCAGCAGGGTCAGGGTGAAGATCTGGCCGATGCTGACATCGTCGCCCTCGAAACGGCGCAGCTGTTCGATCAGGTCGATCAGCAGGATGAGGGTCAGAAAGACCATGCCGATCACCATGAACCCCTGCATGAAACGGCGGGCGAAATAGCGGTCCAGAATCATGTTGCCTGTCCCCCGGTCTGGCGCGAGCCACGCAGGATGACCGAAAGCGGCCGCGATCCGATCTGCAGGAACAGGCACGCAATCGCGATCCCCAGCACCGTGGGCAGATAGGTCAGCGGCCAGAGGCTGGCATCCTGCAGTACCGCATCCGACACCACACCGCGCAGCACCTCCAGGCAGATCAGGATCACAAAGGCCAGCAGCGCCTGCTGCCAGACGCCAAACCGCGAGAACCCGCCCAGCATCAGCGTGGCATAGCCGATCATCGTGACCGCGATACAGACCAGGGCCCGGGCAAAGCGCAGATGCAGCTCTTCGGCGATCTTGCCGAGGCTCAGCTCGTCCTGTTCCGCGACTCCTTCGGGATCGCGGATCATTTCGATTGTCGGGATGGCGCGCACATTGCGTTTGCGCATCTCGCTGCGGCGGATCAGGCTCGTGATGTCATAGCTGAAATCGGAAAAAGCGGTCGAGGACAGCGTGTTGCCCGCCTTGTTGAGGCGCAGTGCCAGCCCGTCTACCATGATCAGATTGGCATTGTCTCCATCACGCACCAGAAACGCCTTGGCTCCGGTGTAGATGGTGCTTTCTTCCGGATTGCGGCGATCGGACAGAAACACGTCGTTAAGCGTGCCGCCTGTGTCGATCTGGCGGATATAGAAGGTGACGCCATCGGCCGGGTTCAGAAAGCTGCCCTCGGTCAACAGGCGCGCGGTGACATTGCGGGCCACCTCGGATTGGCGCAGTTCCAGCTGCTGGATCGAGGAGGGCAGCAGGAAGTTGGTCAGCGCGCTCATCATCAGCGCGGTTACCAGACCAAAGGCGATGGCGGGCCGTGCCAGTCGCCAGGGGCCAGAGCCTGTGGCCTGCATCACCGTCAACTCGCTGTCATTCTTGAGCCGGTTGGTGACATAGACCGCCGCCGCAAACGCCGCCAGAGGCAGAACCATGCGGATCAAGTTGGGCAGGGCCAGCGCAGTGAATTCCAGGAAAACCAGCGCCGACTGGCCATCGCTGATCAGCGTATCAAACAGCGACACGGCCCGGTTGATCCAGAAGACGGCAACCAGAATCAGGGCAAAAAACCCGAAGAAGAGCAGAAACTGCGACAGCACATATCTGTCGTATCGTGTCACTGCGATCTCCTCGAACCTGCCAATCGTTTCTTTTCGCGCGACATTAGATCAAATGATGCGCCGGGAAAACTGCTATCTGGTCAAGGCAGGGGCATCGCGTTACCTCTTGGGTCAAATGATGCCAAGGAGCCGCAGATGAACAGCCTGATCCCGATCCGTTTCCAGCCCACCGATCTCGACACCATCGCCGAAGCCACCGGTCGGGTGGTTATCATCGTGCCGCCCGAAGGCAAGCTGGACCCGGCAGCGCGGCGCGCCAACCGGCTGACCAAGGGCGGCGTGGCGCGGCTGGTCGAAAGCGAGAAGTTCGAAAAGGCCAAATCCGGTCAGGTGATCACGCTGGCCTGGCCCGCAGGCATGCAGGCCGAGGCGCTGGATGTGCTGGTGCTGCCGCGCCGTCCGTCTGTGACCGAGGCCCGCAAGGCAGGCGCAGCACTTGCCAAGGTCAAGGGCGCGTCGGCGATGCAGGTCATGGCCGGTAGCCAGAACAAGGCCGAGGAGCTGGCGCTTGGCATCGCCCTGCGCAGCTACAGCTTTGATGCCCATAAAACGGCGGATGCCGAGGACCCGGGCGAGGTCGTGATCGCACATACCAAATCCGATGAAGTTGCCGAAGCTGCCGCGCCCCTGCTGGCGATCGCCGAGGGCGTGCATATGACCCGCGACCTGATCAACGAACCGGCCAATGTGCTGACCACCACGGAATTCGCCGACCGCGTCAGCGCCCTGGCCGAGCTGGGCGTCGAGGTCGAGATCCTTGACGAGGACAAGCTGGCCGAACTGGGCATGCGCACGCTCTTGAGCGTCGGGCAGGGCTCCGACAGCCCGTCGAAAGTGGCGGTGATGCAGTGGAAAGGCGGCGCCAAGGACGACGCGCCATTGGCGCTGGTCGGCAAGGGCGTGGTGTTTGACACGGGTGGCATCTCGCTCAAGCCGTCGGCGGGCATGGAAGACATGACCATGGACATGGGCGGCGCGGGGGTTGTCGCGGGCACCATGAAGGCGCTGGCGCTGCGTAAGGCCAAGGCCAATGTGGTCGGCCTGATCGGTCTGGTGGAAAACATGCCCTCGGGCAATGCCACGCGGCCCGGCGACGTGGTGACCTCGATGAAGGGCGACACAGTTGAGATCATCAATACCGACGCCGAAGGCCGCCTCGTGTTGTGCGACGTGATGTGGTACGCGCAGGAGCGGTTCAAACCGGCGGGCATGATCGATCTGGCGACGCTCACCGGTGCGATCATCATTGGCTTGGGGCATGAGAATGCCGGGGTGTTCTCCAATAATGACGAGCTGTGCAATAGCTTCCTCAAGGCGGCAGGGGCCGAGGATGAGGGGGCCTGGCGGATGCCGCTGGGCAAGGCCTACGACGATCTGCTGAAATCCCGGATTGCGGACATGAAGAACATCGGCGGCCGCCCGGCAGGCTCGATCACCGCCGCGCAGTTTCTGGCGCGCTTCGTGAAAGAGGACACGCCCTGGATTCACCTCGATATCGCCGGGGTCGCCTCGGTCAAGGGCGAGACATCGTATGCACCCAAGGGCGCGACGGGATGGGGTGTGATGGCGCTCAACCGGCTGGTGCAGGACCGCTTCGAGCAGGGCTGAGATGGGGGCCGCCTATTTCTACCACCTGACCCGGCGTCCGCTGGAACAGACGCTGCCCGTGCTGCTGGAAAAGGCCCGCAGTGCGGGCTGGCGGATCGCCGTGCGAGGCAGGGATGCGGGGCGGCTGGACTGGCTGGACGAACGGCTGTGGCTTCACCCCGAAGAGGGGTTTCTGCCGCATGGCCGCGCAGGCGGGCCGCATGACGCGGCCCAACCCATCCTGCTGACCGACCGTACCGAAGCGGCGAATGATCCGGCCTGCGTGATGACGATCGACGGCGCGGAGATCACGCCCGAGGAGATCGCTGCGCTGGAACGGGTCTGCATCCTGTTCGATGGCAACGACCCCGAGGCGGTCCAACGCGCGCGCGCGCAATGGAAATCCCTGTCCGACGCAGGCTGCGCCGCGCAATACTGGTCCGAGGAATCGGGCCGCTGGGAGAAGAAAGCCGAAAGCGCGGGATAACGGAGTCCGCGGCCTGTTCTCGGGCGCACGGATGTCAAAATGAGATGGTCAGGTCTTCTTCACCAGATGCCAGACCTGCTCGACAGGGTATTTCTTCGCCCACTCCGCCGGAATAGCCCCCCGTATTCCCTGTGCCCAGTCTGGTGCGAACACCTCCTGGTATTTGCTGACGGTGAAGCCGATCGTGGCAAACAAGTCCATCCAGTCGGAAATCGTCAGGTTGAAACAGACGCCGCTTGGATCGAATTCGACCTCGGTCCAATCCGCGCCCCACATGCCAACATAAGGCCGATGCAAGGTCGTATCGCAAGGCGACCCGTCCAGAGGTGAGCAAAGCAGCGACAAGGGGTGATTGCCCAGAAACACCAATTGCCCGCCGGGGCGCAGCAACCGCCACGCTTCGCGAAGCCATTTGTCCGGCGCACACCAGATCGCCGCGCCATATTCAGAGATCGCGAAGTCAAACGAGGCGTCGGCTTGGCAGGTTTCTTCGGCATTTCCTTCGATGAACGTGATCTTGACCGCGTGTTCCTTCGCCAATCGCGCAGCGGTCGCGAGTTGGAGGGGAGAGACATCAATTGCGGTGACCCGCGCCCCGCGTCGGGCCATCCAGCCGGACACATAGGCGGTTCCGCATCCAAGCTCGATGGCATCCTTGTTGGTCAGGTCCGACGGCAGAAGCTGCAAGGAGTCATCTGCATTCCCCCAATTCCCCCATTCGGGCGTCTCGGCACGCCAGAGGCGCTCGCCAACGGCAACCCAATTGGCGGCATCAGCGTCCCAGACGTCTCGGTTTACGGAAACATAGTCGCGCGTCATGGCTCGTTCTCCGGCTGTGCTGACGCTACTCTACGTCATTCCACAACTGGCTGACACCCAGAGGCCTGCGATGGTCGCAGACGGTCTCGTTTCCTGGCCGATCTAGCGCTGCAGGATCAATGCGCCGTTGGTGATCTGGACGCTGGGCCAGCGTTGCAGATACTCCATCCCAAGCAGGGACCGGTCCATCTCGCCCTCATTGACCCAGGCGGTCAGGTTGTTGTCGGTGAAGCCGCCCAGACTGACGGCTTCAATCTCGACCGGGGCGGTGCGCACTTCGCCGTTGGCGGTCATGGCGCGGCCGAAATAGTTCAGCGCGTCGGTATCGATGCCCACGCGTTCCGCGTCGCGATGGCTCAGCACCACCTGGCTGGCCCCGGTATCGACCAGAAAATCCACCGGTTTGTCATTAACCATCAGTTGCAGGTAATAATGCCCGTCCGGTGCACGCGGCACCGAGATGCCGCTGTCGCTGACGCTTATGCGCAGGCCCGGATCGACCGTACTCTGGATATCCTCCCACAGCCCGTAGGCGGCGATCACCCCGATAAAGATCAAGGCCCAGGCGGCCAGCTGTTGCAAGGTCTTGTTCACACTCTGCCGGTTCTGGGTAAAGAACCAGAACGCAAGCGCCGACCCCAGAAGGGCCAGATAGGCAAACCGTGCAATATTGTCGCCGTCCATATGCGCCACCCAATTCACTGATACGGGGTCGATATAGGCGTTCAGGCCGCGAAACCAAAGTCCCTGAGACCGTCCAGAATGAACTGCACCGCCAGGGCGGCCAGCAACATGCCCAAAAGCCGCGTGACCACGTTCAGGCCGGTCTTGCCCAGCAGCCGGCCCAGAAGGTGGGAATTGAGGTTGAGCACCAGCAGGATCGCCATCACCGCCAGCATCACCGCGATCACGGTCGCAAGTCCCTCGATCCCCGGATTCTGCCCGGCCAGCAGGATGATCGTCGCAATGGCGCCGGGCCCTGCGATCAGCGGGATGGCGAGGGGAAAGATCGACGGGTCGGGGTGTTCTTCTTCTTCGGCGCTGTTCTCGCGGCGTTTGGTGCGCCGATCAAACAGCATGTCCATGGCGGTCAGAAACAGCAGCGCACCACCCGCCACGCGAAAGGCCGACATCGAGATCCCCACGAAGCCCAGCAGCGCCTCGCCAAACGCCGCGAACAGGATCAGGATCAGCGAGGCGGTGAGACAGGCGCGCAGCGCGATGCGCCGCCGTGTCTGCAGATCCATCTCATGGGTGATCGCCAGAAAGATCGAGGTCTGCGCGGGCGGGTCGATCACCACAAAAAGCGTGGTGAAGGCCGAGATCAGAAAGGCCATATCGATCATTGGGCCGCGTCCTTCTGCAAGTCTGTCAGTATCGTCAGCGCCCGATCCGCCATGTCGGCGGGCACATAGACATGGTCATGGTGATAGGCCGCAACCACATTGGCGGGAATGCTGGCCTGAGCCAGCGCGGTTGACACGGCGACGGTCAGCCCGACGCCTTCGAGCGAGGAGTTGACCCGCAGCGTGACGCAGCGCATCGCCGGCGCATCTGCCGGAGCAGCCTGCGCCGGGATGATCAGTGACAGCCCCTCCGGTTCGCCGTAGCTGGCGATGGTCCCGTCCGGCCATGACATATCGGCGGGCCACATGACAAAGGCATACTCATCCGGCAACAACACCGGGTTCATCCCCGCGATCATCGCATCGGTATCCTTGACCTGTTCGCTCATGAGACGGCCTCGGCCGCTTCCAGCCGTTCGGCGGCCTCCATCCATAGCGTTTCGGCCCGTTCCATCGCCTCGACCACCTCGGCGAATTTGCGGTTCCAGACCTCAAGATCGCTGACCTTATCCTCCTCATAAAGCGTGGGATCGGCCAGTTTCGAGGACAGTTTGTCATGCATGTCATTCAGCTTGCCAAGCCGGTCTTCGCATTTGCGCACCTCTGAGCGCAGCGCCAGGATCGCGTCGCGCGAGGGACGTTTGGGCTTGGCGGCGCGGGGCGCTTTCGGGGCGGGCTTCTCGCGGGCCAGCAGCATGGCGCGATAGGCGTCCAGATCGCCTTCATAGGGTTTCACAGTGCCGTCCGAGACCAGCCATAACCGATCCGCCACCAGCCCCAGCAGATGCATGTCGTGGCTGACCAGAATGACCGCACCGGTATAGGCGGTCAGCGCCTCGACCAGCGCTTCGCGGCTTTCGATGTCCAGGTGGTTGGTCGGCTCATCGAGGATCAGCATATGCGGCGCGTCGAGCGTGGCAAGCAGCAGGCTGAGCCGCGCCTTCTGCCCGCCAGACAGCCGCCCGACCAGTGTCTCGGCCTGATCGGCGTTCAAGCCAAATCCCGCCAGCCGTGTGCGCCACTTTCCCGGTGCCTCGGCAGGGCGCAGGCGGCGCAGGTGATCCAGTGGGGTTTCGTCCACGCGCAGCTCATCGACCTGATGCTGGGCGAAATAGCCCACCCGCAGCTTGTTTGCGCGCGTGGTCTTGCCCGCCATCAGCGGCAGACGCTCGGCCAGCAGTTTCGACAGCGTCGATTTGCCTTGCCCGTTCTTGCCCAGCAGCGCGATCCGGTCATCCTGATCGATGCGCAGGTTCAGCCGTTTCAGCACCTCGGTCTCGCCATATCCCGTTACGCCGCCTTCGAGCGTGACGATGGGCGGCGACAGCTCTTCGGGTTCGGGGAAACTGAAGGCGCGCAGTGCGGCTTCCTGCGGGGTCGAGATCAGCTGTATGCGGTCGATCATCTTTAGCCGCGATTGCGCCTGAACCGCCTTGGACGCCTTGTAGCGAAACCGGTCCACGAAGCTTTGCAGATGCGCGATGCGGGCCTTGGCCTTGGCGTTTTCCGCCTGTGCCACCGCCAACCGTTCAGCCCGGCGTTCAGCGAACTTGTCATAAGGCACCGCGTAATAGGTCAGCTTGCGGTCCTCCAAATGCAGGATCGCGCCCACCGCACGGTTCAACAGGCCACGATCATGGCTGATGATGATGACCGTATGGGGGTATTTCGCCAGATAGCTTTCCAGCCACAGTGCGCCTTCGAGGTCGAGATAGTTGGTCGGTTCGTCCAGCAGCAGCAGATCGGGTTGCGCAAAGAGGACCGCGGCCAGCGCGACCCGCATCCGCCAGCCACCCGAGAAATCGGCGCAGGGGCGCAGTTGATCGGAATCATCGAATCCCAACCCTTTGAGGATCGCAGACGCGCGCGCCTCGGCCGACCATGCGTCAATATCGGCCAGCCGCGTCTGGATATCGGCGATGCGGGCGGGGTCTTGCGCGGTGTCTGCCTCGGCCATCAGCGCTGAGCGTTCGGTATCAGCGGCCAGCACCGTGTCGATCAGCGAGACATCGGAGGAGGGCACCTCCTGCGCGACGCCGCCAATGCGGGCCTGACGGGGGACCGAGATGCGCCCTGATTCCAGCGCCAACTCGCCCCGGATCAGCCGGAACAGCGTGGTCTTGCCGGTGCCATTGCGCCCGACCAGACCGACCTTATGGCCGGTGGGAATGGTGGCGCTGGCGCCGTCAAAAAGCGGCCGTCCCTCGACCGCATAGGATATGTCTTCGATCCGCAGCATGCGCGGCTCTTAGCAGAGCGTGCATGACGCCGCCAGCCGCTTGGCATGTTCAACATGCAACAGATGTGCTAGCGCTGACCGGGTTGTCATTCCACAACGGTTTTCATCATGCGCGCGGCTCATTCGCCCCCATCTCTGGTGACATTGATTTTCGTGACGGCCCTGTCGGTGCTGTCACTGAACATGTTCCTGCCCTCCCTTGCGCGGATGGGCGAGGATTTTCAGGTGCCCTATGGTTTGGTCAATCTCTCGGTGGCGGGCTATCTCGCCGTTTCCGCCGTCTTGCAGCTGATCGTTGGGCCGCTGTCCGACCGGTGCGGGCGCAGGCCGGTGATTCTGATTTGCATGGCGATCTTCGTCTGCGCCTCCATTGGCTGTGTGCTGGCCGAGTCGATCTGGGTGTTCCTTGGCTTTCGCATGCTGCAGGTCGCCGTGGTTGCCGGACAGGTGCTGTCGAGCGCATCCATCCGCGACATGTATCCACCAAACGAAGCGGCCAGTCGGCTTGGCTATGTTGCGATGGCAATGGCGCTGGCCCCGATGCTGGGGCCGATGCTGGGCGGCGCGCTGGATATGGCGTTCGGTTGGCGCGCCGGGTTTGTCCTCTATTCGGTGCTGGGGGCGGGGATGCTGGTGCTGCTTTGGGCAGATATGGGTGAGACCAATGCCAACAGGTCCTCCACCTTTGCCGCACAGTTGCGGGAATATCCGCATCTGTTCCGGGCGCGCAGGTTCTGGGGATATGCGCTCTGCGCGGCGTTTTCGATCGGCGGATTCTTCAGCTTCATCACCGGCGCCCCCTTGGTTGCGGCCGCCTGGTTCGACCTGAGCCCCGCGATGCTGGGACTAGGGATAGGGATCATTACCGGCGGTTTCATGGTCGGTAATTTCATCACCGGGCGTATCGCGGCCCGCACACCGCTGACCACCATGATCCTTGTCGGGCGGGTGGTTGCCTCGTCTGGCCCGTTTGTGGGGTTAATGCTGTTTCTGAGCGATCAAGGCTCGGTCTGGGTGTTCTTTGGCTCGGCCATCTTCGTGGGCTTTGGCAACGGTCTCACCAACGCCAACGCATCGGCCGGGCTGATGTCGGTCCGGCCCCGGCTTGCGGGCAGCGCGGCCGGCCTTGCCGGGGCGATGATTGTAGCGCTGGGTGCCGTCCTTACCTCGCTCACCGGGGTGCTGGTCACCGCCGCAAATGGCCCGTTTCTGGTTCTGGGTATGATGTGCGCGTGCAGTTTCGTCGGCTTGCTTGCAGTACTTTATGTGCGTCGGGTCGATCGACAGGACCCGCTGCCGAACACGATCTGATCGCCAAAGGCGCGCGCGGTGCAGCATTGCACTTTTCACGCGCGCCTTGCCGTGTTAGGCGGCGCGCGGAATAGTCCGGCGCGCCCGCGCCGTCAGAGCAAGGAGAGCCGCACATGGCACTGGAACGCACCTTTTCGATCATCAAACCCGATGCAACCCGCCGCAACCTGACCGGCAAGATCAACGCCAAGTTCGAAGACGCAGGCCTGCGCGTCGTGGCGCAGAAGCGCATCCACATGACCAAGGAACAGGCCGGCAAGTTCTACGAAGTGCATGCCGAGCGTCCGTTCTATGACGAGCTGTGCGAATTCATGTCCTCGGCTCCGGTGGTCGTGCAGGTTCTGGAAGGTGAAGGCGCCATCGCGAAGAACCGCGAAGTCATGGGCGCCACCAACCCCGCAGACGCCGCCCCCGGCACCATCCGCGCCGAGTTCGCGGAATCGGTTGGAGAGAACTCGGTCCACGGCTCGGACGCACCGGAAACGGCGGCTGTCGAGATCGCCTATTTCTTCTCGGGCATCGAACTGGTCGGCTAACTCCGCCGCTCGATCACCCCAATCGCATCAAGGGCCGCTTCGAAGTCGGAGCGGCCTTTGTCGTAGGAGGAGGCCACCAGCGCGTCGAAACGCGTACGCAATTCCGCCTTTTCCTTGCCCCTGCCATCGTTCCATCGGCGGCCCTCCGGGGCCATGACCAGCACGTAATGGCCGATAAATGCGGCTGCTGCCGGTCCTCAGCAGCATCGCATAGGCCGTATCCGCGCCGAGTTCGCGCAGGATTGCTCATAAGCGGGATCGAGATTGCGGATGGACGAGACAGGGGCGGGCATACAGGCAATTCAATCAGGCAGGATAGGCGTGTCACGTCAGGACAACTGCTCTGGTAGTCCGGCTTGTTTGTTAACGTGACATCTACTTTTTAATGACGCATATAGGTTGAGTCGCGCGCGGGGTCTTTCAGGTTTTGGCAGTAAGTGCGCCGGGGGAAGTAGAAGGTAGAAAATGGCACGAGTAGCTCCAACACAGCAAACGTCCAAGGCATTTGGTCCCTTGCTTGAAAGTGTTCACTGGGCGGACCAGACAATTACATACAGTTTCCCGAGCGATGGGGCGTTACTCACTTGGCTCGAACCGGCAGAAAGTGGAACTCTTCAAAAATTAACCCCAGGACAGCAACAAGTCGTGCGGTCGAACCTGGACGCAATTTCGGGTTTCACTAACCTGAAATTTGTGGAGGTGGAAGAAACTGAAAACACCGAAGCCACTCTTAGATACATGGTCGAACCAGTTGAGTATCGCAGTTACATAAATGCGCCTTACGAGGCACCAGGTGGAGGAGATGCTTATCTGCCTCTAAGGACCTTTGCTCCAGCAGCAGGCAGTAATGATTATGCTGATATTCTTAAGGTGCTTGGATATGCATTGGGCCTTAAGGATGGGGCTTATGTGCAGGGTTTTGCGGGTTCAGAATTTGATAGTCCCGAGTTCACCTCTCGTACGTCATCTGAGTACGCTGGGGACTCTTCTCCGCATATTTCCAGCTTCTTAACAATTGATGGACCGCAATCTTTCATGCAGCTTGATATTGCGGCTCTACAGTACCTCTATGGCGCGAACTACTCCACCTCAGGCGAGGTCTGGAGCGGTGACACCATCTATAGCTTCAATCCAAGTACTGGCGAGATGATGATCAACGGTGAGGGTCAGGGCACACCCGCCGGTAACAGGATTTTCCGAACGATCTGGGATGGTCATGGCAACGACACTTATGATCTGAGCAATTATGCAACGAAACTTCAGGTCGATTTGAGGCCGGGCGCCTTTTCCACATTTTCCGAGGCTCAGCTGGCGCGTCTTGATAGGTTCGCGGATGACCCTATCCCGCTTGCGGCTGGCAATGTGGCAAATGCTCTTCTGGTAGATGGCGATACTCGCGCTCTGATTGAAAATGCAATTGGCGGTAGTGGTAGCGACCGTATTGTTGGCAACCAGGCAAACAACATCCTGAACGGCGGAACCGGTAACGACACGCTGAACGGTTTCAAGGGTGCGGACCGTTTGATCGGTGGGCAGGGCAACGACAGTTTGCTCGGCGGGCTTGGCAACGACCGGCTTTGGGGCGCCGATGATCACGACCGGTTATCGGGTGGAGACGGGCTGGATCGCCTTTATGGCGGCGCCGGGAACGACACCCTGCTGGGTGACGATGGCAATGACGTGATACTTGCTGGCCACGGGGTGGACCTGCTTGCCGGTGGCAACGGAGATGACCGCTTGTCCGGGCTTCAGGGGCGGGACCGCCTTCATGGTGGTGCCGGAAAAGACACCTTGCTGGGTGACGATGGCAACGACGTCATTTTTGCCGGCCATGGGGTGGACGTGCTTGCCGGGGGTAACGGGCATGACGAATTGTTGGGGCTTCAGGGACGGGACTATCTGTATGGCGGCGCCGGGAACGACACCCTGCTGGGCGGTGACGGCAATGACGTGATGCGTGCCGGCCATGGGATGGACGTGCTTGGTGGCGGCAATGGACACGACCGGCTGTTCGGGCTTGAGGGACGGGACACTCTCGAGGGAGGGGCAGGTAACGACGTTATCACCGGTGGGATCGGAGCGGATCAGCTTTATGGCGGTTTGGGAGCGGATCGTTTTGAATTCACGTCAGCCTCCGACAGCAACAGCGCCAATGGGATCGACAAGATCCACGACTTTACGGTCGCGGTGGATGTGATCGACCTGTCCGCCCTGTTCGAGGGGCAGGCAACGCTGGTTCTCGGTGGCGATTTCGCGCAAGGCGCGGCGTCGGTGCGCACGTTCGATCAGGCAGGCACCACGATTGTCGAGGCGGATATCAACGCCAATGGCATCGCGAATTTCAGGCTGGAATTTACAAGCGCTTTGCAACTGTCCGAAGCGGATTTCCTCTTGTAACCTGCTCAGTGCGTTGCGCGGTGCGGGATGACATGTGGATATAGCCAAAGCGGTTGGCGAGAACGCGATCCACGGCTTGGACGCACCGGAAACCGCCGCGGTTGAGATCGCCTGTTTCTTCGGGTATCGAACTGGTCGGCTAACCCCGCCGCTCGATCACTCCAATCGCATCAAGGGCCGCTTCGAATTCGGAGCGGCCTTTGTCGTAGGAGGAGGCCACCAGCGCGTCGAAGCGTTTGCGCAGCTCGGCCTTTTCCTTGCCCTTGCAGTCGTTCCACGGACGCCCCTGCAGGGCCATGACCAGCACGTAATAGCCAATGAAATGCGGCTTGCTGCCGGTCCTCAGCAGCATCGCATAGGCCGCATCTGCGCCCAGGTCGCGCAGTTCTTCGGCGCTGTGAATACCTGCCCGCGCGCAGGCTTGTTCATAGGCCGGGCCAAGATTGCGGATCGAGGAAACAGGGTTTGACATGGGGCGACCATATTTTGGCGCGGAACCCATGTCACGTGCAAGTATCGCGCAGAGATTTCACTTAAATTCCCTCATATCGCCATATCTCATATTCACATCTTGGGCGAACAGGCAGTAAAAGGCTTGCGTTAACGTTGAATAAGAGCGTGCCTTGGCCGGTATCCGCCAAAGCTCTGGAGCAGTATCGATTATGAGTACCACCATTTACACCCCGTCATCCTCTGAAGTGTTTGATCCATGGCTGTTTCATTCTCATTGGAATGTCAGGGAAGCGGGCAAAACCTATACCCCTTCAAACGCGCCGGGACTGAACGTTCTGGAATATAGTTTTCCCAACGCTGCAACGATAGCGCGCGCCTATGACAATGACCCGGACTACGTCGGGCTGTCTTCCGCCCCGGCTGACGTACGGCTGGCCGTCGCTGATGCCTTTGCCGAAATCGCCAGCTTTACCAATATTTCGATCTCGCAAAGCAACAGCGTAAACGCCCCGATTCAGGTCGCCACAGACCCGGCAGTTGGCGGTGGATATGCATTTTTGCCAGGCAATTTTCGACTGGCTGGCAATATCGGACTCGGGAGGGATGTGACAAATCCTGTGCCCGGAAACGAGGCCTATCTCATCATCATACATGAAATCGGCCATGCGATGGGGCTTGAACATGGCCATGAATACCCGGCATTTGTGGCAAGCGGGTTTGACAGTCAGGATTACACCGTCGTCACCTATACGGACTATGTCGGGGATACGAATACGTTTTCCTTTGACACCGGGCATATAGACTGGCCGCAATCCTACATGCAGCTCGACATCGCGGCGATGCAGTTCCTGTATGGCGCGAATTACGCGCGTTCCGGCGAAGTCTGGAGCGGCGACACCACCTACAGCTTCAATCCCAATACGGGCGAGATGTCGATCAACGGTCAGGGGCAGGGCGCGCCTGCGGGCAACCGGATTTTTCGCACGATCTGGGATGGCGACGGCAATGACACCTATGATCTGAGCAATTATGCGGCACATCTTCGGGTCGATCTGAGCCCCGGCGCGTTCTCGACCTTTTCGCAGGCGCAGCTGTCCGATCTCGATAGATTTTCGAGCGATCCTGATCGGACTGCAATAGGCAATGTGGCAAATGCCAGACTGGTCGAAGGGGACACCCGGGCGCTGATCGAAAACGCGATTGGCGGTAGCGGAAACGATGCCGTTAAGGGAAATCAGGCGGCCAACCGGTTGGAAGGCGGCGCCGGAAACGATGCCATCAACGGAGCAGAGGGCAACGACGCTTTGCTCGGCGGGCTTGGCAACGACCGGCTTTGGGGCGCCGATGATCACGACCGGTTATCGGGTGGAGACGGGCTGGATCGCCTTTATGGCGGCGCCGGGAACGACACCCTGCTGGGTGACGATGGCAATGACGTGATACTTGC